>NZ_JBIAHQ010000006.1:0-324995 GCF_042870725.1 Micromonospora sp. NPDC006431 | reverse complement strand
CGGGGCGGGGGGGCCGGGGGGGGGGGGGGGGGGGCGCCCCCCCCCCCCGCGCGGGGGCGGCGGGGGGGGGGGGGGGGGGCGGGGGCGCCGGGGGGGGGGGGGGGGGCCGCCCGCCCCCCCCCCCCCGGCGGCTCCGCGACCGGGACGGGCGCGGGGGGCAGCGCGCCCGTCTCCCGGTCCGGCGGCGCCGCCTGGTCCGGCACGATGGGTACGGCCGGCCGGGACGGCGGGTCGCCGCCCCGGTCCGGTCGCGTCGTCATGCCGGTCATGCCAGCCCGAGCTGCTTGAGCACGTCGGCCACGGCCTTGTCCTGCTCGGTCAGGAAGGTGCCGAACTCGTCACCGGTGATGAACGCGTCGGTCCAGCCACGCTTCTTCAGCTCGGCCTTCCACTCCTCCGAGTCGTGCATCTTGGTCAGCACGTCGATCCAGACCTTCTTGTCGGCGTCGCTGATGCCGGGCGGCGCGACGATGCCCCGCCAGTTGGTGAAGACCAGGTCGATGCCGGAGGACTTCAGGGTCGGCACGTCCTTGAGCGCCTCGATCGGGGCCTCGCTGGTCACCGCGAGGACCCGGATCTGGCCGGCCTCGACCTGGTCGAGGAACTCGCCGAAGCCGCTGGCGCCGAAGGCCACCTTGCCACCGAGCACGGCCGGCAGCAGCTCGCCGCCGCCGTCGTACGAGACGAAGTTGACCTGGCGGGGGTCGATGCCGACGGTCTTGGCGAGCTGCATGGGCAGCAGGTGGTCCGGGCCACCGGGCGAGGAGCCGCCGCCGACGGCGATGCCCTTCGGGTTGGCCTTCCACGCCGTGACCAGGTCGTTGATGGTCTTGTACGGGGAGTCCTTCGGCACCACGATGGCGCCGGCCTCCTCGATCATCTTCGCCAGCGGCGTGGTCTGGGTCAGCGTCGCCGCCGACTTCGAGGTGTACGAGGCACCGACCACGCCCAGCCCCATCTGCATGGCGAGCTTGCCGTTGCCCTTCTCGTTCACGGTCCGCTGGAGGCCGACCGTGCCGCCCGCGCCGGGCAGGTTGAACACCTGCACGCCGGTGGCGATCTTGGCGTCCTCCATCACCTTCGCGGCGGTACGGGCCGTGGTGTCGTATCCGCCACCGGGGGTGTTCGGGACCATGATCCGCAGCCCGGTGACCGGCTTGCCGTCGTCGGCGGCACCGGCCCCACCCTTGTCGGCGGTGGCACCGCAGGCCCCCAGGGCGAGCGCCGTAGCGGCGGCCACGCCCATGACCAGCACGTTTCTCCTAGTTGCCATCATGTTTCTCTTCCGTTTCGAATGAGTCCGGCGGCAAGATGGTGGCCTCCGAGCAGGCAAGCTGTCTGCGTTGTGTCACCAGCGGAAGTTGAGGTCTTTGTGGTCGCGGTCACGTCCCGGCGTCGTACGCTCGCCGGGCAACTGCTCGTCCTCCAGCTCGCGATCATCGTCGTGGTGCTGGTGGCGGTGGCTGCTGTCTCGCTGGCCCAGTCCGCGGCCACCTTCAACCGGGTCGAGGGACGCCGGGTCGCCGCGCTCGGCGAGGAGCTCGCCGGCAGCCCGCTGCTGCGCGACCAGCTCACCCAGCCGGCGCCCGCCGAGGCGATCGCACCGCTGCTGCAGAACACGCTGATCCGGTCCGGAGTGACCCACGTGACCGTGGCCAACGAGCGGGGCCGGGTGGTCAGCTCGACGGACCCGACGCTGGTCGGCAGCCCCGTGGTGCTCGGCGACCCCCGGGTCGCGCAGGGCCGGAGCTGGTTCGGGGAGCTGGCGGTCGACGGGCCGCAGGAGCTGGTGGCGCAGGTGCCGGTACTCGGCGACGACCCGGTGACGAAGAAGAACCTCGGCCGGTACCTGGGCGTGGTGGTCGTCGGTGAGAAGTCGCCGAGCTGGTCGGAACGACTGGTCGGCGCCTCCTCGTACCTGCTCACCTACCTGGGCATCGCCTGCGGGCTCGGGGTGATCGGGTCGTGGCTGCTGGCCCGGCGGATCAAGCGGCAGACCCTCGGCCTGGAGCCCCGGGAGATCGCCGGGCTGGCCGAGCACCGGGAGGCGCTGCTGCACGGCATCGCCGAGGGGGTGATCGCGCTGGACCCGCAGCAGCGCGTCACCCTGGTGAACGCGGTGGGCCGGCGGCTGCTCGACCTGCCCGAGGAGTGCCTCGGCCGCAGCCTCCGCGAGCTGCGCATCAACGGCCGGCTTCGGGACGTGCTGGCCGGGCCCGGCAGCGGCCCGGACGCCCGGGACCAGGTGGTGGTCCGGCGCGGCCGGGTGCTGGTGATGAACCGGATGACGGTCCGCAAGGACGGCCGCCGGCTGGGCTCGGTCACCACGCTGCGGGACCGTACCGAGCTGGCCCGGCTGGAGCAGGAGCTCGGCTCGTTCCGCAGCACCACCGAGCTGCTGCGGGCGCAGACCCACGAGTTCGCCAACCAGTTGCACACCATCTCCGGGCTGATCCAGATCGGCGAGCACGACGAGGTGGTCCGGTACGTGGACGCGCTGAGCCGGCACCGGGCGTCACTCGACCTGACGGTCACCAGCCGGATCCACGACACGGCGATCGCGGCGCTGCTCATGGCGAAGTCGGCGGTGGCCGCGGAACGCCGGGTGGAGCTGCGGATCTCCGAGCAGACCGGGCTGGACCGGCTGCCGGCGGAACTGTCGGCGGACGTCGCCACGGTGCTCGGCAACCTGGTGGACAACGCGGTCGAGGCGGTGGCAGGCGGCCGGGAGGCGGCCGGCGACCCGGCGGAACAGCCCGCCTGGGTGGAGGTCGAGCTGCGGCAGGACGCCTCCTCGGTGGAGATCGTCGTCCGCGACTCCGGCCCCGGCGTCGCGCCGGAACTGGCGCAGGAGGTCTTCACCCACGGCTTCACCACCAAGGCGGCCCACAGCGGCGAGCGGGGCATCGGCCTGGCGCTCACCCGCCTGGTGTGCCACCGCCGCGGCGGCGAGGTGGCGGTGACGAACACCGCCGAGGGCGCCATGTTCACCGCGCGGATGTCGGTGCTGGCCAGCATGCTGGAGGAGGCGCGATGATCGACGTGCTCGTCGTCGACGACGACTTCATGGTGGCCCGGATCCACCGCGGGTTCGTCGAACGGATCGACGGCTTCCGGGTGGTCGGCACCGCCAGCACCGGCGAGCAGGCGGTGGCGGCGGTCGAGGAACTCCGGCCGGACCTGGTCCTGCTCGACCTCTACCTGCCCGACATGTTCGGCCTCGACGTGGTGACCCGGATCCGGGCCGCCCGGCACGACTGCGACGTCCTGGTGATCAGCGCCGCCCGCGAGGCCGAGGCGGTACGCCGGGCCGTCCGCTACGGCGCGGTCAACTACTTGCTCAAGCCGTTCGGCTTCGACGAGCTGCGCACCCGGCTGGCGCAGTACGCCGCCCGCCGCGCCGCCCTGCGTACGGCGGTGGTCGCCGACCAGGCCGACGTCGACCGGGTACTCTCCCGCAGCGGCTCGACGGCCACCACTCCGGCGCTGCCGCGCGGACTCAGCCCGGAAACCGCCGAGCTGGTGGAACGCGCCCTCCGCGGGCACACCGGGACCCTCTCCGCCAGCGAGTGCGCCGACCGGGTCGGCATCTCCCGGGTCAGCGCCCGTCGCTACCTGGAGCACTTCTGCGGGACCGGACGGGCCGAGGTGACCCTGAAGTACGGCGCGGCCGGCCGGCCTGAACGCCGCTACGCCTGGGTGGCCTGAGCCGGCCGCTGCGGGCTGCGGTTGACGGCTGGGGCGGCCCTATGTTCCCGTTGTGGCTGGGGGCGAGGGTGACCGGCTCCGGGCGGTCACGCTTGATCCCTGCTCTCCGCTCGGGGGCTGGGGGCGACCGTGCCCGGCTCCGGGCGGTCAGGCTTGATCCCTCCGCCGGTCACGGTCGCCCCCAGCCCCGTCGTGTGCCTTCGCCGCCTGTGCGTTGCGGTCTTCCTTTGGTACGTAACGCAGTGAGCTGCTGATCTTGGGCCGTGTTCGGTTCTGCTGCTGACGGCTGTCCAAGGTCTGGAGACAACAGCATGCAGAGATACCGCTGGCCGGCACCCGTCTTGGGTGCCAGCCAGCGGCGTGTTCACGTTCTTCGGTTGTCAGCTGTGGTGCTCGGCTGTTTGGGTCAGCTGTTCCAGTGCTGGGCGACGAGGTCGGCGGCCTGCTGTTCCCACTGGGCGTAGGCGTCCGGGTAGGCCGACACCTGCACCGTTTGGGCGGCCTTGGTCAGCGGCATGTCCTGCCAACCGTCGATCTGCTTCAGACCCTTCTCGAACGCCAGGGTGGCGTACTCCGGGTTGGTGATCTGCTCCGGGGTGCCCCAACCACTGGAGGGGCGCTGCTGGAACAGGCCCAGCGAGTCATGGTCGTTGGCGTCGCCGAGGTGGCCCAGGTTCTCCAGCTTCGACTCCTGCAGGCTCGTGGCGATCGAGATCACCGCGGCCCGCTCCGGCAGGCCGGCCTTCTTCGTGGCGGCGATGATCGCCTTCGCGTTGGCGGTCTGCTCGTCGTTCAGGGTGATCTTCGACTGGGCGCCCTGCACACCATGCGGGATCAGCTTGCCCATGTCCGGCTTGTCGGCCTGCACGGCCGTCACGGGCTTGGCAGTGGTGGCCGGGGCGTCGGCGTGGGCGGCGATGGGGCCGGCGAACACACCGCCGGTGAAGGCCAGACCAGCAACGCCAAGAATGCTCTTACGCAGGATCGTGTTCATGATCAAAGCTCCATTCGGGGGTTGGCGCACACACCGATGGGGGTCGGACAGCGTGCGCAAGCACCGTCAGGCGCTCAAAGAAAGGGGGGAAAGTCTTTCGACCAGCAGCTCGCGGGGCTAGGGGTTCGCCTCCTGCGCGGCGCCGGGACCATATCCAACGACCGGCGGCCCGCCATCATTCCGGGCCCGACCACCCCACCACACAGGGCGGCTTCGTCGATCGCGGGGTTCATGTACAACGACCGGCGGCCCATCGTCATTCCGACCTGGGCCCACCCGGGCGACCCCGGCTCGCGGGGTGCCTTCCTCGGCCGTGCACCCGTGTTCAACGACCCCCGGCCGCCCGAAATTCCGGGCCCAGGACGCCGGCCGTCACCCGCAAACCGGACACCACCCACCACAACCCCGGCCAAGTGGCCGACGCCCTCCGTTGATCCACTCCAGATCCCGCCAACGGCGGTATCCATCACCCACGACACCACCACATACCGCACACGAAGTCGATCACCGGGCCCTGCCCCACCACGGAGGCGACACGTTCGGGGAAAGTGGCCCCTCAGAACGCCGCGAGGCCCCACTTTCGGCGAAACTGCGCCCCGGAGCACACGCGGCGAACCGAGGACAGGCCAGCCAAGGCCAACCAACCACGGGGAGTCAGCCCGCGCCAGAGGCACGAACTGCGCAGCCCACACGATCCGGACGGCGAATGCCACGACGTACACCGGACGCGAACCACGCAGGCCGCACATCCGAACGGGCGCCGGACCACGACGCGGGTGTGGCCCGCCGGGACCGGCGCAGGGATCAAGCCTGACCGCCCGGAGCCGGGCACGGCGGGCCACACCCGAAACCGCAACCAAAGACGACACCGCATGCCCGGAGACCATCACCAAAGGCGGACGATCACGGCTCGAACTTGTAGCCCAGGCCCCGGACGGTGACGATGTAGCGCGGCGCCGAGGGCTCCGGCTCGATCTTCGAGCGCAGCCGTTTGACGTGCACGTCCAGCGTCTTGGTGTCGCCCACGTAGTCGGCGCCCCAGACCCGGTCGATCAGCTGCCCACGGGTGAGCACCCGGCCCGCGTTGCGCAGCAGCAGCTCCAGCAGCTCGAACTCCTTGAGCGGCAGCTGCACGGGGCCGCCGTCGACGGTCACCACGTGCCGCTCGATGTCCATCCGGACCGGGCCGGCGGCCAGCGTCGGCGCACCCGACTCGGTCGCCTCCGCGCTCTGCCGGCGCAGCACCGCCCGGATCCGGGCCACCAGCTCGCGCGGCGAGTACGGCTTGGTCACGTAGTCGTCGGCCCCGATCTCCAGGCCGACCACCTTGTCGATCTCACTGTCCCGGGCGGTGACCATGATGATCGGGACGTGCGAGCGCTGACGGAGCTGCCGGCAGACCTCGGTGCCCGACATCTCCGGCAGCATCAGGTCGAGCAGCACGATGTCGGCGCCGGTCCGGTCGAACTCGGTGAGGGCGGAGGTGCCCGTCGCGGCGACGGACACCTCGAAGCCCTCCTTGCGCAGCATGTAGGACAGGGCGTCGGAGAACGATTCCTCGTCCTCGACCACCAGTACGCGGCTCAACGGGGTGTTTCCTTTCCTGTCGGTCAGGCCTACCGGAGCTCGGCCGGGCCGGCCTCGATCCCAGCGGACGAGAGTGTCGCCTCCAGGTCGTCCGGGGGGCGCGCGGGCAGCCGGAGGGTGAACGTCGACCCTCCACCAAGAGTGCTCGACACGTCCACCCGACCGCCATGGTTGCTGGCGATGTGTTTGACGATGGCCAGGCCCAGGCCGGTGCCACCGGTGGCCCGGGAGCGCGCCTGGTCGGCCCGGTAGAACCGCTCGAAGATCCGGTCGACCTCGTTCGGGGCGATGCCGATGCCCTGGTCGGCCACGGCGATCTCGACGTACTCGTCGGTGGCCCGCGCGGTCACCCGGACCGTGGTGTCCTCGCCCGAGTAGTTGATCGCGTTCTCCACCAGGTTCGCCAACGCGGTGGCGAGCTGGCTGTCGCTACCGTACACGGTCAGACCGCGTTGCCCATCGACGACGATCTCCACGTGGCGGGCCGTGGCACCGGTCCGGGTCCGGTCGATCACCTCGGCGATCACCCAGTCCACGGAGACCGGCTCCGGCGCGGGTTGCGGCTCGGCGCCCTGGAGCCGGGTCAGCTCCAGCAGTTCCTGGACGAGCCGGCCCAGCCGGGTCGACTCGTGCTGGATCCGCTCGGCGAACCGCCGGGCGGCGATCATGTCCTCGGACAGGTCGGCCGTGCCCTCACCGGCCGGCTCGGTGGCGTCGACCAGCGCCTCGGCGAGGAGTTGGAGGGCCCCGATCGGGGTCTTCAGCTCGTGGCTCACGTTGGCCACGAAGTCCCGCCGGACCCGGGCCAGCCGGTGCGACTCGGTGACGTCGGCCGCCTCGACGGAGATGTAGCCGGCGCCGAGCCCCATCGCGCGCAGGTGCACGCCGAGCGGGTTGTCGCCCGCGCTGTCGCGACCGCGCGGCAGGTCCAGCTCGATCTCGCGGCGCACGCCGGTGCGGCGGACCTGCCCGGCGAGGGTACGGATCAGCGGGTGCGCCACCATGGTGCCAGGCGTCCCGCCGGTGCGGAGCAGGCCCATCGCCCGCGCGGCCGGGTTCACCAGCACCGGCTGGTCGTCCGGGTCGAGCACCACCACGCCGGCACGGAGCGAGTCGATCGTCTTCCGGCCGAGCCCGGAGAGCCCACCCTGCTGCTTGTCGGGAATCGCGGGCCTCCCTGCCTGCCAACGGGAGCGCTCGCTCCCCGATGACGCCGATCGGCGCCGCCACTGCCGGACGCGTCCGGACAGCAGCAGCCCGGCGACCAGTCCGGCCACCAGAGCCACGGCCACCACGGCCGCCACCGCCCAATCCACCCGGCGATCGTAGGGTCAATGTTCACCTGGTGATCGGGCGGAATGGGACGAACCACTCTCACTTCCGGGAAAGTTCACTCACGGGCCCCGCGTCGTTCACCCGGGTTCACCTTGGCGCCGGCGCCCCCGGCCTACCGTGGGTCGCGCACCTGCTCACGCCGTACGCGGCCGGCCCCGGCCGCCCGCGGCCACCGACCTCAGGAAGTGACGATGCGCGACGAGTTCCGGGCCGACCTGCAGATTGTCAGCCAACTGCTGGTGGACATGGCGGAGGGGGTGCGCGCCGCTCTGCGCCAGGCCACCAGGGGCCTGCTCACCGCCGACCGCGCGGCGTCCGAGACGGTGGTCGCGCGGGACGCCGAGATCGACGACCTCTACCGGCACGTGGAGGAGCGGGTCTGCGACCTGCTGGCCCGGCAGGCGCCGGTCGCCTCCGACCTGCGGGCGATGATCACGGCCCTGCACGTGGCGGCCGACCTGGAGCGGATGGGCGACCTGGCCGACCACGTGGCCAAGACGGCGCTGCGCCGGCACCCCTCCCCGGCGGTGCCGGCCGAGCTGCGCCCGGTCTTCACCGACATGGCCGCCATCGCCGACCGGATGGCCGAGAAGATCGCCACGCTGCTGGCCCGGCCCGACGCCGCGCTCGCGGCCGAGCTGGACAGCGACGACGACGCCATGGACGACCTGCACAAGAGCCTCTTCGGCGTGCTGCTGGGCGACGACTGGCCGTACGGGGTGGAGACCGCGATCGACGCCACCCTGCTGGGCCGCTTCTACGAGCGTTTCGCCGACCACGCGGTGAACGTCGGCGAGCACGTGATCTACCTGATCACCGGCGAGGCCGCCTCGGCGAGCTGAGCCCGGACGCGACCGAAGGGGCCCCGGTCACCCGGGGCCCCTTCGTCGTCCGGTCAGCGGCCCTGGTTGGCGACCGCGGCGGCGGCCTCCTTGGCCGCCGCCGGGTCCAGGTACGTCCCGCCCAGCGTCTGCGGGCGCAGCTGCGGGTCGAGGTCGTAGCGCAGCGGGATGCCGGTCGGGATGTTCAGCTTGGCGATCGCCTCGTCGGAGATCTGGTCGAGGTGCTTGACCAGGGCGCGCAGCGAGTTGCCGTGTGCCGCGACCAGCACCGTACGGCCGGCCAGGATGTCCGGCACGATCGAGTCGTACCAGTAGGGCAGCATCCGCTCGACGACGTCCTTCAGGCACTCCGTCCGCGGCATCAGCTCGGTCGGCAGCAGCGCGTACCGGGAGTCGCCGACCTGGGACCACTGGTCGTTGTCGTCGATCGGCGGCGGCGGCGTGTCGTACGACCGGCGCCAGAGCATGAACTGCTCCTCGCCGTACTCGTCCAGGGTCTGCTTCTTGTTCTTGCCCTGCAGGGCGCCGTAGTGCCGCTCGTTGAGCCGCCACGACCGGCGCACCGCGATCCAGTGCCGGTCGGCCGCGTCCAGCGCCAGTTCGGCGGTGCGGATCGCGCGGCGCAGCACGCTCGTGTGCACCACGTCCGGCAGCAGGCTGTGCTCGCGGAGCAGCTCGCCGCCGCGCCGCGCCTCACTCTCGCCCTTGGCCGTCAGGTCGACGTCGACCCAGCCGGTGAAGAGGTTCTTGGCGTTCCAGTCGCTCTCGCCGTGCCGCAGCAGGACCAGCGTCCCGACGGTGGGCCCCTCGCTCGCAGTCATGCGGATCATCCTGCCGTACCTCGTCGGCGGACACGCGGGGACCGGTCGTGACGACCACCACGTGGAAAAGCTGATGACCGGCGTTCCGGCCCGAGACTAGGTTGTAAGGCGCTGAGGATTCGTCAGTCATTACCAAAACGGGGGCGTCGGAATGCGGACGGTGCAGGGCTGGTTCCGGGACACCACGGGCGGGCTGCCGAGGTCCTTCTGGTACCTCTGGACCGGCACGCTGATCAATCGGCTCGGCTCGTTCGTCCTGGTCTTCCTGGCCATCTACCTCACCCGTGAGCGCGGCTTCTCGGCCTCCCAGGCCGGCCTCGTGATCGGCCTGTGGGGCGTCGGCGGCGCGGTCGGCACCACGATCGGCGGCACCCTCACCGACCGGTGGGGCCGCCGCCCCACCCTGCTCACCGCGCACCTCGGCGCGGCCGTCATGATGGTCGGGCTCGGCCTGGCCCGGCCGCTCTGGTCGGTGGCCCTGGGCGCGCTGCTGCTGGGCCTGTTCGCCGAGGCGGCCCGCCCGGCGTTCGGCGCCATGATGGTCGACGTGGTGCCGGAGAAGGACCGACTGCGCGCCTTCTCGCTGAACTACTGGGCGATCAACCTCGGCTTCGCCTGCGCCGCGGTGCTCGCCGGCGTCGCCGCCCAGGCCGGCTACCTGCTGCTGTTCCTGATCGACGCGGCGACCACAGTGGTCACCGCTCTGATCATCTTCATCCGGGTCGGGGAGACCCGGACGACCCCGACCGGCCCGGTCGCCAAGGGACCCGCGGTCCCCGCCGGTGCCCTGCGGACCATCCTCACCGACCGGGTCTTCCTCGGGTTCGTGGCGCTCAACCTGTTCGCCGCGCTGGTCTTCCTCCAGCACATCTCGATGCTGCCGATCGCCATGGGCGACTCGGGCCTGAGCCCCGCCACGTACGGCTCGGTGATCGCGCTCAACGGGGTGCTGATCGTGGTCGGCCAACTCTTCGTACCCCGACTGATCAAGGGCCGGAGCCGCTCGCACGTGCTGGCGCTCGCCTCGGTGGTGACGGGTGTCGGCTTCGGCCTCACCGCGTTCGCCGACGCCGTCTGGTTCTACGGGCTCACCGTGCTGATCTGGACCGTCGGCGAGATGCTCAACTCGCCGTCCAACGCCACCCTCATCGCCGAGCTCTCCCCCGCCGCGCTGCGCGGCCGCTACCAGGGCGTCTTCTCGCTCTCCTGGCAGTTGGCCGGGGCGACCGCCCCGATCCTCGGCGGCCTGGTCCGGGAGCACGCCGGCAACACCGCGCTCTGGGTCGGCTGCGCCGCGATCGGCGGTGTGACGGCGGTGGCCCACCTCATCTCCGGCCCCGCCCGGGAACGGCGCGCGGTCCAGCTCCGGACCTCCGCCACGCCGGTCCGGCCGGTCACCGTGGTCCGGTCACCGGCCCCGGAGGTGGCCGAGGCCGCAGCCACCGCTCCCACCGAGCCGGTCCGGGCCGGTTCCTGAGGTACGCCCGTCCGGGTGGTGATCAGGGCCACCCTGGCGCGGCCGGGGCCGGCTCCCTACGGTCTGAGGCGGACCGGTTAACAAACCTTCATGGAGGACGCGTGCGCGGCCTGCGGCGCTGGTGGGACGACACGGCCGGCGGGCTCCCCGCCACCTTCTGGTACCTCTGGTCCGGCCTGCTGATCAACCGGGCCGGCGCCTTCGCGATGCTCTTCCTGTCGCTCTACCTGACCGCCGCGCGAGGCGCCTCCGAGTCCCTCGCCGGGCTCGTGGTCGGGGCGTACGGGGCCGGCGGGGCGGTCGGCACGCTGCTCGGCGGAGTGCTGGCCGACCGGTGGGGTCGCCGGTCCACCCTGCTCGCCGGCCACCTGGGCGCCGCCGGGCTGATGCTGGCCCTGGCGTTCAGCCGGGAGTTGGCGGTGATCGGGGTGCTCGCCGCGCTGGTCGGGGTGGCGCACTCGATGCCCGGCCCGGCCTTCGTGGCGGCCATCGTCGACGTGGTGCCCGAGGAACGACGCTCGCGAGCGTTCAACCTCCAGTTCTGGGCGTTCAACCTCGGCATGGCGGTGGCCTCGCTGCTGGCCGGCGTGCTCGCCGAGGCGAGCTTCCTCGCGCTCTTCCTGGTCGACGCCGCCGCGACGCTGGCCGGCGCGGCCGTCGTCGCCCTGAAGGTCCGCGAGACGCTGGCCCGCCGGGCGGCGGCCCCCCGCGTCGTGGCGGGCCGGTCGCGGCGGCCGGGGCTGCACACCGCGCTGACCGACCGGACCTTCCTCGTCTTCGTCGCGCTGACCTTCCTGCTGGCCGTGCTCACCATGCAGACCTCGACGATCATGCCGCTGGCCATGCGGGCCGACGGGCTGGGCCCCTCGGCGTACGGCGTGGTGGTGGCGGTCGGCGGCGCACTCATCGTGGTGGGCCAACTCTTCGTGCCCCGGCTGATCGAGCCGTTCCGGAAGTCCACCGTGCTCGCGGTCTCCACCGGGCTGATGGCGCTCGGCTTCGGTTGGCTCGCCGTCGCCGACCACCTGCCGTTCTATCTCGGCGCGGCGGTGGTGTGGACGGTCGGGCAGATGCTCGCCGCACCCCCGAACGCGCAGATCAACGCGGATCTCGCGCCTCCGGAGCTGCGCGCCCGCTACCAGTCGGTGTTCTACCTGACCTTCCCGGCGGCGTCCTTCGTGGCGCCGGCGCTGGGCGGGCTCAGTCTGCAGCACCTCGGCGAGCGGCACTGGCTTGTGGTGGGCGGGCTGGGCCTGGTGGCGGCGGTTGGTCACCTGCTCGCCGGCCCGCCCCGGGAACGCCGGGTCGCCGCGCTGCGGGCGGCGCCGGCGGACCGGGCCGAAGCGCTGGCCGGCGGCCGCTGAGGCGGTCCGGCTCCGGACGGCGTCGAGCGCCCACCACGACCCCCGTCGTGGTGGGCGCTCGCACCGTAAGCCCGGCGGCGGCGGGCGACACTCACCCCCGTAAGCGTCGCCCGCTCGCGCCGCCGGTTCCACGGGTGGCACCGTCCCCCAACGGTGTGCTCCACCCGATCCCTCGCGCCTCGCCTGCGCGGATCTGTTCGATCCGCCGCTCCCCCGAACGATTACAAGCGTGGCGCGGTGCAATAAAGTTAGTTCGCCCGGATTCCGGATTCAACTCAGATCGCTGTCTTGCCCGTCACAGCACCCGTGTCGGAAATCCGGCCGTCCTTGCTCCGGGCTATGTGTTGGCCAACAGCGGTTTCCCGTCAGCCATTCCCGCAAACCTCAGGCGTCCTCCCGGTTGGGATTCTCAGTGCGGAAGAAGTTGCTCTGCCGGCCGTCCCGCATCTGCTCCTGGTAGATCAGGTTCAGGCCGCGCAGGTCGAAGGTCCGGAACCAGTCGTCCCAGGTGATCTCCCGGATCCGGCTGCTCTCCCGGTAACCCGGGATGTTGAACGTCAGCACGCCCGGCCGGCCCTCCCGCTCGGTGCCGGCAATGGTGGCCGGCTTGGCGCCACGGTCCCGCGCCCAGCGCTGGATCACCTCGTGGTTGGCGGTAACCAGGCTCCGGCCGGGACGCTCCGGACGATCCTGCAGTGAGGTGATCTGCTGGGACGACCGCACCGAACGGGCTGACGACCGGCCGGTCCGGACCGGCGTCGCCGCCGTACCACCGGTGGAGACCGCCGTCGGCCGACCCGCACCGGCGGCCGTCGTCGCGCCGCGCGCCCGGGACGCCGCCGCCTTCTTCGCAGGAGCCGCCCGCTTCGCAGCAGGCGCCTTCTTCGCCGCCGCCCTCTTCGCGGGAGCCGCCCGCTTCGCGGCGGGTGCCTTCTTCGCGGGAGCCGCCCGCTTGGCGGCGGGTGCCTTCTTCGCCGCGGCCCGCTTGGCGGGGGCGGCCTTCTTCGCCCGCGCACCGGTGACCTTCGCGGCAGGCGCCGCCTTGGCCGCGGCGGTCCGCTTCGCTGGTGCCTTCTTGGCGGCCGCCTTCTTCGTGGCGGCGGCGCGCCCGGCCGGCCCGGTCGGCCGACGTGCCGCGCCACCGCCCCGGCTCTCCGCCCGCAGGGTCTTTGCCAGCGTCTTCACCAGTTCCGGCTTGCGCAGGGCGGAGATCCCGGAGACCCCGCGCCGGCGGAGCTGGTTACGCAGGTCGTCGACCCGCATCCGGGAAATCTCGGATTCGGAGATCCGTGGCGTGTTCGGAGTCTGGTTACCGGGTTGCCGGTTGGTCCTGGTCGCAGTCGTGCCGCGACCTGAGCTGATGCGCTGAGCCATGGGACACGCTCCTCGACAGTTCCGTCCTCGGCCCGCGGTGGGTCCCAAGTGCCGCACCGCGCGGTGCCGCATACCCGTCAGGACGGGTCCGAACCTCCGGCGGCCGAGCCGGTACTGGTCGACGGCGCGAAAAGGTGAGCGAATGCGGCCAGATTGGCCGTCGACTCGCCCCGCTTGACCCGCCACTCCCACTCCCGGCGGATCGCGGTGCCGAAGCCGATCTCCAGCATGCTGTCGAAGGATTCGTCGGCGTACGTCAGGACGGCCCCGAGCAGCCGGTCCAACTCGTCGTCGTCCAGCCCGGCCAGGTTGACCCGGCCGGTCAGGTAGATGTCGCCGACCGTGTCGATGGAGAAGGCCACCCCGTACATCCGGGCGTTGCGCTGGAGCAGCCAGGACCAGAGCTCCTCGCGGCGCTCGTCCGGCTGGCGCATCACGAACGCCTCGATCCGCAGCGCGTGCTCGCCGACGATCAGGTTGCAGATCGTCTTGAGCTTGTGCGTCCCCGGCAGGGTGACCGCGTACGACGCTTCGCCGGTGGACTCCCACTCCAGCTCGCGCTCGACGCAGACGGACTCGATCAGCGCGGCGACGTCACTCCGGCGGCTCACCGCTCCCACTCTACGGACACGCCACGGACCCCGCCGGACGGCGGCCGGACGGGCCGGTCACCAGGAGCAGGAGAGGGCGGGGTCGCCGGAGAGCTGGCCGGCAAGCCGCGCACGGTGCTCGGTGATCGCCTCGCCGTACACGGCGAGCAGGCCGGAGGCCGTGCGATGCCAGGAGAAGTTGCGGGCGTGCTGCTGGGCACCCCGGCCCAGGGTGGTCCGGCGCAGCCGGTCCGGCAGCAGCCGGGCCAGCGTACGGGCCCAGTCGACCGGGTGGTGACCGTCGATGAGGACCCCGCTGACCCCGTCGCGGACGGCGGTGACCAGGCCGCCCACGGCGGCGGCCAAGACGGGTGTGCCGCACGCCTGAGCCTCCAGTGCGACCAGCCCGAACGACTCGTTGTACGACGGCACCGCGACCAGGTCGGCGGCCCGGTAGAGGGCGGGCAGGTCGTCACCGGTCTGCGGCGGCAGGAAACGCACCCGGTCGGCCACGCCGAGCGCGCCGGCCAACTCGATCAGCGCGGTGGGCCGGTCGAGACCGCTGCCGCTGGGGCCGCCGCAGATCACCACGGTCAGCTCGTCGACCAGCGCGGGCTCCCGTTCGCGCAGCGCGGCGACCGCCCGGATCAGCACGTCCGGGGCCTTGAGCGGCTGGATCCGGCCGACGAAGGCCACCACGTACCCGGTGGTGGGCAGGCCGAGGCGGCGGCGGGCGGCGTGCACGGCGGCGTCCCGGTCCCCGGCGGCGGGGCGGAACCGGTCCAGGTCGACGCCGGGCTCCACCACGGCCACCCGGTCCGGCTCGGCGTCGTACCGGGCGATCAGGTCGCGCGCCTCCACCCGGGTGTTCGCGACCAGCCGGTCGGCCTCGGCGACCACCTGCTCCTCGCCGATGACCCGTGCCTTCGGCTCCGGCCGGTCGCCGGCGGCGAGCTGTGCGTTCTTGACCTTGGCCAGGGTGTGCGCGGTGTGCACCAGCGGCACGCCCCAGCGCTCCTTGGCCAGCCAGCCGACCTGCCCGGAGAGCCAGTAGTGCGAGTGGATCAGGTCGTAGTGGCCCGGCGGGCGGGCCGCCTCGGCGCGGAGCACGCCGGCGGTGAAGGCGCAGAGCTGCCCAGGCAGCTCCTCCTTGGTCAGCCCTTCGAGCGGGCCGGCGGTGACGTGCCGGACGTGCACCCCGGGCGCCATCTCCACCACCGGCGGCAGGTCGCCGGAGGTGGCCCGGGTGAAGATCTCCACCTCGACGTCGGCCTCGGCCAGCCGTCGGGCGACCTCCAGGATGTAGACGTTCATGCCGCCCGCGTCGCCCGTGCCGGGCTGGTGCAGCGGCGAGGTGTGTACGGAGACGGTGGCGATGCGGCGCGGCCGCGGCCACGGCAGGGCACCTCGCTGACGACCGACACCGGTGTGCAACTCCGCCACGTCCGCTCCCTCTGTCACGGTTGATGCCGTCCCGCACGACCGGCGCTTCTTCGGTCAACCTCCGCGCCGGATGTCATCTTCCCCATCGGGCATCGGAAATGCCTGCCGGTGGTCCCCGGCGTGACGGACCTCATCACGCCATGACGGCGGGGGCGGGGAGACAATGACCGGATGACCTCTGTCGCCATCGTCACCGGTGCGTCCAGCGGGATCGGCGCGGCCACCGCCCGCCGGCTGGCCGCCGAGGGCTTCCACGTGCTCGCCGCCGCGCGGCGTACCGACCGGCTGGCCGGCCTGGTCGCCGAGATCGAGGCGGCCGGCGGCGCGGCCACCGCGGTGGCGTGCGACGTCACCTCGGACGCGTCGGTGGCCGTCCTGGCTGCGGCGGCCGCCGCCGCGCCCGGCCCGGTGACCCTGCTGGTCAACAATGCCGGCGGGGCACGCGGCCTGGACCCGGTGGAGTCCGGCTCGATCGACGACTGGCAGTGGATGTACGACGTGAACGTGCTGGGCACGCTCCGGGTCACCCAGGCGCTGCTGCCCGCGCTGGAGGCGTCCGGTGCCGGCACCATCGTGGTCGTCAGCTCCACCGCGGGACACGTCGTCTACGAGGGCGGCGGCGGTTACACCGCCGCCAAGCACGCGCAGACGGCGATCACCGGTACGCTCCGGCTGGAGCTGTGCGGCCGGCCGGTGCGGGTGATCGAGATCGACCCGGGCATGGTGCAGACCGAGGAGTTCGGCCTGCTCCGATTCGGTGGCGACGCCGAGCGGGCCGCCGCCGTCTACGCCGGGGTGGCGGAGCCGCTGGTCGCCGAGGACGTGGCCGACTGCGTCGCCTGGTGCGCCACCCGCCCGCAGCACGTGAACATCGACCAGCTGGTGGTCCGTCCGCTGGCCCAGGCCGCCCAGCACAAGGTGCACCGGGTCGCGGTGAAGCGCGAGGAGTGAGCCGGGTTGCGAGTCCCGCAGTCGCGAACGGAGGGTGCGCTGATGCGGCAGCGCCCGCTCGGCGTGGTGACCCGGGGGACGACCAATCCGAACCGGCTCCGGCGGGTCGACAACTGGATCGTGGAGACCTGCGGCGACGCGCTGCGCGCCGCCGCCGACCCGCTGGTGGTCGACCTGGGCTACGGCGCCACCCCGGTCACCGCCGTCGAGTTGCGGGCCCGGCTCGCGACCGGGGTACGCGCCGACGTCCGGGTGGTCGGCCTCGAGATCGATCCGGTACGCGTGGCCGCCGCCCAGCCCGCCGCCGACCCGCCCGGGCTGGCCTTCGCCCGGGGCGGATTCGAGCTGGCCGGGCTCCGGCCCGCCCTGGTCCGGGCGTTCAACGTGCTGCGCCAGTACGACGAGAGCGAGGTGGCCGACGCCTGGCGTACGGTCACCGAGCGGCTGGCCCCGGGCGGGCTCCTGGTCGAGGGGACCTGCGACGAGCTGGGCCGGCTGGGCAGCTGGGTGCTGCTCGACGCGACCGGCCCCCGCACCCTGACCCTGGCCGCGAAGCTGACCACCCTGGACAGCCCGGCCCAGCTCGCCGAGCGGCTGCCGAAGGCGCTGATCCACCGCAACGTCCCCGGCGAGCGGATTCACGATCTGATCCGGGCCCTGGACGAGGCCTGGCACGCTGCCGCCGGCTACGCCCCCTTCGGCCCGCGCCAACGGTGGCTAAGGACAGTCACCGCCGTCAAACAGGCGGGCTGGCCGGTCCTCGACCGCCCCCGCCGCTGGCGCCACGGCGAACTCACCCTCCCCTGGCCCCACATCTCCCCCACCTGATCCCGCCTTCCTCCCTCCGACCGCGTTGATCATGAGGTTGGCGGTGCCCGGTGTCCGATTTGTCGCCGCCAACCTCATGATCACCGAGGCCAGCCGGGGGTGGGGTGGCGGTGGTTCAGATGGTGCAGTTGATTAGGACGGGTTCGGGGTGGAGCGTGACGCCGAAGCGGTCGTGGACGCCGTCGCGGATCTCCCGGGCCAGGGCCACCAGGGCCGAGGTGCTGGCCGTGCCGCTGCGGTTGGTGAGAGCGAGGGTGTGCTTGCTGGAGATGGCCACGCCCTCCGGGCCGGGGTACCCCTTGCCGAAGCCGGCCTTGTCGATCAGCCAGGCGGCGCTGACCTTGACCACGTCCCCCGCGCCCGGCCAGGACGGCGGCTCGCCGAGATCCGCGGCGCGCTCCCGGAACAGCTCGAACGCCTCGCGTTCGAGGACCGGGTTGGTGAAGAAGGAGCCCACCGACCAGGTGTCCGGATCGTCCGCGTCCAGCACCATGCCCTTGCCGGCGCGCAGCCGCAGCACGGCGGCCCGGGCGTCGGCCAGCGGCACCCGGTCGCCCACCTCGACGCCGAGTGCCCGGGCCAGCTCGGCGTAGCGCACCGGGCCGGAGAGCGGGGAGCGGGCCAGCCGGAAGTCGACCGACAGCACCACCCAGCGGTCGCTGTACTTGAAGATGCTGCCTCGGTACACGAACCCGCAGTCGCCCGCCTCGATCCGTACCACCTCGTGGTGGGTGCGGTCGTACGCCTGGACGCCGGTGATGGTCTCAGCCACCTCCTGGCCGTACGCGCCGACGTTCTGGATCGGGGTGGCGCCGGCCGAGCCGGGGATGCCGGAGAGGCACTCCAGCCCCGACCAGCCCTGCGCCACGGTGGCGGCGACCAGATCGTCCCAGGGCTCACCGGCCTCGACCCGTACGGTGACCGTGTCGGCGTCCTCGGCGACCACCCGGAACCCCCGGGCGCGGACCAGCACCACCGTGCCGGGGAAGCCCTGGTCGCCGATCACCACGTTGCTGCCGCCGGCCAGGATGAGGACCGGCTCGTCCCGCGCCTCCGCGTCCTGCACCTTCTGTACGATTTCTTCGGCGCTGCCGGCGGTCTCCAGCCGCCTGGCCGCGCCGCCGAGGCGAAGCGTGGTGTATCTCGCCAGGGTGGCCGGGTCGGTCGGGTCGGCTCCGGTCGTCGGTTCGGCGTAGACGTCTGACACGCCTTTCACCCTAGGCTGAGGGGTAGCCGCGGCACCCACTGGTGGCCGGGTCACCCCCGGGAGGATTGCGATGGGCAGACTGCACGGCACGAAGGACTTCTGGATCGGCGCGTTGCGGACGGAGGGTCCCGCCTTCGCCGCTGCCGTCGCGGAGGCGCCGCTGGAGACTCCGGTGCTCTCCTGCCCCGGCTGGACGGTCTCCGACCTCGCCCACCACCTCTGCGGGGTCTACCGCTGGGCCCGCACGGTGGTGACCGCCGGGACCACCACCAGGCCGGTACGCGAACCGGTGACCCCGCCGGCGGACCTCACCCCGGCGCAGTGGTACCGACAGGAGTACGACCAGCTCATGCGGCTGTTCGAGGGGCTGGACCCGGAGGCGCCGGCGTGGAACTTCGCGCCGCAGCCGAAGAAGGCGGGCTTCTGGCCGCGCCGGATGGCGCACGAGACGGCGGTGCACCGCTGGGACGCCCAGGTCGCCGTCGCCGCCGGTGAGCCGATCGAGGCGAAGCTCGCGGCCGACGGCGTGAGCGAGGTGCTGGACACCTGGCTGCCGGCGGGCCGACGGATCCAGCCCGGCCAGTGGCACGGCGTGGTGCAGCTGACCGCGACCGACGCCGCCCAGGAGTGGTACCTGCGGCTACGCGGCGAGGGGGTGGCCCTGCTGGACACCACCACCATTCTCGACCACGACGAGCACCACGCCCGGGCGCAGGTCACCGGGACGGCGAGCGACCTGCTGCTGGCCCTGATGGGCCGGATCAGCCTCGACGCCCTCGGGGTGGCCGGCGACCGCCGGCTGCTCGACGGGCTGCGGGTGGGCTGACCCCGCCCCGGGCGGCAGCCGGGCTCGCGGAAGGTGCCCGCACCGGGGCATCGCCCGCGGGGTCGACCTGCGCGGCCATCTCGTATGGTCGCTCTGGCGGTGACGAGGTGGGGGTGACGGGGATGACGACGGCCCAGCGTCCGACCCTGGAGGCGGTGGCCCGACGGGCCGGCGTGTCCCGGGCCACGGTCTCCCGGGTGGTCAACGGCTCCACCACGGTCGCCGAGTCGATCCAGCGGGCGGTCCGCCAGGCGGTCGAGGAGCTCGGGTACGTCCCGAACCTCGCCGCCCGCAGCCTGGTCACCCAGCGCACCGACTCGATCGCGCTGGTGCTGCCCGAGGCGGCCACCCGGGTCTTCTCCGACGACCAGGTCTTCCCGGGGATCATCCGCGGAGCCGCGCAGGAGCTGGAGGCGGCCGACAAGCAGCTCGTGCTCATGCTGGCCGGCTCGCCCGCCGGCCACGAACGGGTCGAGCGCTACACCACCGGCCGGCACGTGGACGGCGTGCTCTTCGCCTCGCTGCACGGCGAGGATCCGCTGCCCGGCAAGCTGGCCCGGCTCGGCATCCCGGTGGTGTGCAGCGGCCGACCGCTGGACGGCGCCGAGGTGCCCTACGTCGACGTCGACCACGTCGGCGGGGTCGCCCGGGCGGTGCGGCACCTGATCGAGGGCGGCCGGCGGCGGATCGCCACCATCGCCGGCCCGCAGGACATGGTCGCCGGCATCGAGCGGCTGGTCGGCTACCGGAAGACGATCGCCGCCGCCGGCCTGCCGGAGCTGGTCGCGTACGGCGACTTCACCCGGGAATCCGGCGCCGCGGCGACGCGACAACTGCTCGCCGCACAACCGGACCTGGACGCGCTGTTCGCCGCGTCGGACCTGATGGCGCACGCCGCCCTGCGGACCCTGCGCGAGGCGGGGCGACGGGTGCCGGACGACGTGGCGGTGGTCGGGTTCGACGACATCGAGACGGCGGCCTACACGGAGCCGCCGCTCACCACGATCCGGCAGCCGATAGTGGAGCTGGGCCGGGCGATGACCCGGCAACTGCTGCGCATCGCGGCCGGCGAGAGCGTGGAGCAGGCGCTGATGCTCCCCACCGAACTGGTGTTGCGCGAGTCGGCGTAGCCGGGACACACCGGACCGGGGCCGGGGGTGTGACACCCCCGGCCCCGGCCGTCTCGGCTCGTCGACCTACTTCCCGGACAACCGCTCGATCATCACGTCCGCGTCGCGGACCAGGACGGCGCGCACCTCGGCGTTCGGCACGACCTTCGGATCACCCGCCAGGTCCCGGAACGGCCGGAGCTCCCGCACCGCCTGCTTGTTGAGCCCCTTGGCCGCGAACTTGCCGGCCTGGTCCAACGGCTTGTGCAGCTGGCTGGCGCTTTCGGCAGAGAGCCAGCCGGTGGCCCGGAACCGGTCCACCAGGTTGCCCGTGTCCTCGATCGAGGTCGTCACGGTGAACGTGATCGACCGGGTCGACCGGTTGCCCGCCGCGTCGGTCGCCACCACCGCCAGCGTGTGCTCGCCGAGCGACAGCCCGTAGAGCGGCAGCAGGGTGTCGTCGAGGATCGGCTTCCCGTCGAGCGTGCCGGCCAGCGAGGTGACCCCCGACGTGCCGTCGGTCGCCGAGTAGGTGATCCGCACGTCCTGGCTGTCGCCGTACGTCGCGCCGGCCGCCACCCCGGAGAGCAGGACCGCCGGGGCCGTGCCGTCGATCTTCAGTACGGCGGACTTCACGGTCTCGACGTTCCCCGCCCGGTCCGTGGCGCGGTACCGGAGGGTGTGGTTGCCGTCGCCGCGCACCTCGACCGAGTCGGCGTACGGCGTCCAGGCGCCGCCGTCGAGCGAGTACTCGATCCTCGCCGCCCCGGACGTCTGGTCGGTGGCCGTGATGGTGACCGGCACCGCACCGTTGTGCCACCCCGAGTCGCCCGGCGGGGCGAACGTCGCGGCGGAGACGGGCGCGGTCCCGTCGAGCTTGAGCACCAGTTTCCGCGGCGCCTCGGCGTTGCCCGCGAGGTCCACCGAGCGGTACTCGACGGTGTGCTCGCCGTCGCCGGTCACCGGGATCGGCCCGCTGTAGCGGGTCCACCCGCCGTCGGTCCGGTACTCGGTCCGCGCCACGCCGCTGTCGTCGTCGGTGGCCTGCAGGCTCACCGTGACGTCGGAGCGGAACCAGCCGGCGTCACCGTCCGGCTCTGCCGGCGAGGTGGTCGCCCGGGTGGTGGGCGCGACGGTGTCCGACGGCAGTTGCTTGAGCCGGATGTTGCGGAAGTAGACGTCGTCACCGTTGCCGTGGTTCTGGATGCCGACGTAGCTGGGCTGCCGCATCCGGGCCGGGTCGGTGTTGACGTACTCGTTGATCTTCACGCCGTTCAGGTGGACCACGATGCTCTGGCCCCGGACGACGATCTCGTACGAGTTCCACTGCCCCGGCGGCTTGAGCGCGGCGTCCCGGGCGGCCAGGTCGGCCGACTGGAAGTTGTAGATCGCCCCGGTCGTCTTCTCCGGCACGTCCGTGGCGTCGATCTGGATCTCGTGCCCCTGGTTGACCGCCAGCCACGGGTCGTTGCCTGGGTTCGGGAACCCGACGAAGATCCCGGAGTTGTCGTCCCCGGCCATCTTCCAGTCCAGCTTCAGGCTGTAGTCGCGGAAGCTCTGGTCATACCAGTGCAGGCCCAGCCCGCCGTACGACAGCAGGGTGCAGTCGGCGGCGTGCAGGAACCCGCCCGGCCCGGCCTGCTTCCACTTGGCCAGGCTCGCCGAGGTGCCGTCGAACAGGCTGGTGTAGCCGGCCTCCGGAGCGGTCGGCGTGCAGGCGTTCTGCGGCGCGTCGTCGAGCCGGAAGAAGTCGAACGACGCCGGGTTGCCGGTGCCGTTGAAGGCGGCGACACCCACCTTCGGGTTCGGCACGGCGGACAGGTCCCGCGGCCGGCCGACGGTCGTCCACTGCTCACCGTCGGTCGAGTACGCCGCCGTCAGCGCCCGCCCGTCGCTGGTGATCTTCATCCACACCGTGTGCGGGAAGTCCACGGCCAGGTTGGGCGAACGGTCGACGGCGCCGCCGTCGATCGGCGACCCGCCCTGCTGCTGGATGAACTCGAAGTTGCGCACCCCGCTGTCGGTCCTGATGAACGAGAACTTGACGAAGTTCGGGTCGTCGCCGTGGACGATGAGTCCCGCCTGCTCCCACGCGTCCGTGTGGTCGATGGTCACCTTCGTCACGGCCTGCCACGCCCCGGCCGGGGCGTCCTGGAGCAGGATGTTCTTCGCGTCGGTGGCGCCGCCGTACATGTCACCCGGGAGGGCGTCGATCTGCAGCGACCCGCCGACGAGCCGGTAGCGCGCGGGGTCTTCGCGCAGCACCGACCACCGGCACCGGTCGATGACCTCGCCGGTGAACTCGTCGTCCGGGTTCACCTCGACGGACGGGTCTGCGCACGGCGGTGCCACCCGATAAGTGTTCACCGTGACGGTGGCCGACGCGGCCAGCCCGGACGGATCACGCGCGGTGACCTTCGCCGTGTGGATGCCCCCCTTCGTGTAGGTGTGCGTCGGGTTCTGCTCCGTCGACGTCGCTCCGTCACCGAACTCCCAGGCGTAGCTGAGCGGGTCCCCGTCCCGGTCGGTGCCGGCGGCGGTGAACCTGACGGTCGCCGGGATCTGGGCCTGGGCGACATCGGCCGACGCGGTCACCTCCGGGCGGGTGCTCGACGCCACGCCCTTGCCGTGGAAGGTGAACTCGTCGACGTCGAAGAGCCCGCCGCCGGAACCCTTGAACACCAGGTAGAGCCGGTGCGTGCCACCGGGGTCGGTGACCGGGACGACCGGGCTGTTGACGTAGTTGTCCCAGCCGCCGGTGTTCGCCACGGCCATGCTGGCGACCAGGGGCCCGTCCGGCCGGTCCGTCCGGAACTCGAGGGTGCCGCCCCCGCCGCCGGAGGAGAGCCGGGCCTGGACGCCGGTGATGCCGGTCAGGTTGTACGTGTCGAACGCGATCCAGTCGCCGTTGTCGATGTAGCCGACGCGCTTCCCGCCGTGCGCGCCACCCGCGTCGACGACCTGGATCCCGTTGGCCTCGGTGAAGTGCTCACTCTGCCGGACCCGCGGCTGGAGGACCAGGCGGGTCTGCCCGGTGAGCGGCGGCACGCCCGCTGCGCCCTGGTCGGTGTAGGTCGCCGCGAGCACGCCGTAGAGGTTGGCGTCGGCGCTGTGGCCGTCCTCGGCGACGGTGTCGAGCACCCCCTCGCAGGCGTGCGTCTGGACCAGCCCGTGGCTGTGTGTGTCGTGGCCCAAGGCGTAGTCGATCTGCACGGTCCCGCAGTCGATCTCGCCGTCCTCCGGGTCGGTGACCCGCGCGGTGAACGGCACCCGGTCACCGAACTGGAACACGCCACCGGCAGGCGGGGCGGCGAACTCGACCCGCGGCGCGGTGTTGCCGACCGTGATCTGCACGGTCGCCGTTCCGGTCGTACCGGCCTGGTCGGTCAGGGTGAGCCGGGCGGTGAACTGCCCGTTCGTGGTGTAGGTGAAGGTGGGGTCCGGCGCGGTCGAGTCGACGGTGCCGTCGTCGGTGAAGTCCCAGGCGTAGGTGAACGAGTCGCCCGGATCGGGGTCCCGGGACCCGGCGGAGGAGAAGGCCACGGTGAGCGGGGCCGGCCCGGAGGTCGGGTTGGCGCTCACCGCCGGGATCGGGGCGCGCTTGCCCTTGACGTAGTCGATCCGGTAGACGGCCGAGTCCGGCGCGCCACCGAAGTAGCCGCTGCCGTAGTCGAGGACGTAGAGGGAGCCGTCCGGGCCGAACTCGATGTCCATCGGCCGCACGACCTGCTCGGGGAACGGGTTGATGCTGAGCGGCTGGCCGGCGTCGTCCAGGACGACGTTCTTGATCCAGCCGCGTCCCCAGTCGGCCGCGAAGAACGTGCCGTCGAAGTACTCGGGGAACTTGGTGTCCGACCTCAGGTCGGGGTCGTACCGGTAGACCGGGCCGCCCATCGGCGACTCGCTGCCGTCGCCGAACTCCGGCACCGAGGCGCCGTCGTACGTGATCCACGCCGGCTGCGCGGCGGGCAGGTCCTGCTTGCCGGTGTTGTGCGGCGAGGTGTTGCGGGGGGCAGCGCAGTCGAACTTCGGCCCGGAGGTCCCGGTGGCGAAGTCGTAGTCGTTGTACGCGACGTTCGGGCCGACGCAGTACGGCCACCCGAAGTTGCCGGGGCCGCGGATCTGGTTGAACTCCACCATCCCGGCCGGACCGCGGTTCGGGTCGGCGGCGCCGGCGTCCGGGCCGTACTCGCCGAGGTAGAGCCAACCGGTCTCCGGGTCGACGGTGAACCGGAACGGGTTGCGGAAGCCCATCGCGTAGATCTCGGGCCGGGTGCCGGCGGTGCCGGCCGGGAAGAGGTTGCCCGCCGGCGACTGGTAGCTGCCGTCGGCGGCCACCTTGATGCGCAGCACCTTGCCGCGCAGGTCGTTCGGGTTGGCCGACGAGCGCTGCGCGTCGTACGCCGGGTTGCGGCTGGCCCGCTCGTCGATCGGGCTGTAGCCGTTGGAGGCGAACGGGTTGGAGTCGTCGCCGGTGGAGAGGTAGAGGTTGCCCGCCGCGTCGAAGGCGATGTCGCCGCCGGCGTGGCAGCAGATGCCCCGGTTGGCCGGCACCTCGAGGATCTTCTGCTCACTGGCCAGGTCGAGGGTGCCGCCGGTCAGTTTGAACCGGGACAGCCGGTTCACCCCGTCGAAGCGGGCGAAGTCCGCGCTGGTGCCGTCGTTCGGCGCGTCCCCCTCCGGGGTGTCCAACGGAGGCGCGAAGTAGAGGTAGATCCAGCCGTTGCTGGCGAAGCCGGGGTCCACCCCGATGCCCTGCAACCCGTCCTCGTCGTGGTTGTAGACCGGGAGCCGGCCGGCGAGGCTGGTCACGCCCTGCGGCGTGGTGAGGAAGACGCGGCCGTCGCGGGAGGTGTGCAGCACCCGCCGGTCGGGCAGCACGGCGAGGTTCATCGGTTCGCCCGTGGTGTCCGCGCCCTTGGCGAGGGTCACCTGCGCGAAGTTGGCGTCGACGGTCGCCCCGCAGTCCGCCGGCACGGCCCCGGCGGCCGTTTTGATCCCGCCGAGCAGGTGCCGCAGGAACTCCGGCTCGCGGTACGAGGCGTCGGTGTGGCCGCCGCCGGTGTACCAGGACCGCCCGCCGTCGTACTGCTGGCACCAGGCGATCGGGTGGCTCGTGCCCATCGCGCCCGCTCCCGCGCCGTACGTCCGCTCGTCGAGGGCCGCGAGCACGTGCACCTCGCCGCGCGGGTCGGCGCGGTAGTTGTACCACTCGTCGGTGCGGACCCACCGGTCCGGCAGCGACTCGGTGGACGGGTGCACGTGGTCGTCCACCTTGACCGTGGCCTGCTGGATGGCCGGGTGGCTGTTGAAGTACGCGCCGACGAGCTTGCCGTACCACGGCCACTCGTACTCGGTGTCCGAGGCGGCGTGCACGCCGGCGTACCCGCCGCCCTGGCGGATGTACCGCTCGAAGGACGCCTGCTGGTCGGCGTTGAGCACGTCGCCGGTGGTCGAGAGCCAGACCACCACGTCGTACTGGGCCAGGTTCGCGTCGGTGAACGCTCCGGCGTCCTCGGTCGCGTCGACGGCGAAGTTGTTCTCCTGCCCGAGCTTCTGGATCGCCGCGATCCCGGCGGGGATCGAGTCATGCCGGAATCCAGCGGTCTTCGAGAAGACCAGGGCCCGGAAGCCCGGTTCGGCCGCCGAGGCCGGCGTCGAGAGGCTCCCGGCTATCGGCAGCGCCAGCAGCGCACCGAGCGCTGCCGACAACAGACGGCGTAACGGCTTGCGGGACACGGCGCCTCCTCACCCGATCGACCAGCTTCTACGCGGGACCTTAACGGCCGCGAAACACAAAGGACAGATGCAGGAGACGAAAGTTTTGCTGGACCGTGCACGACTTTTTCCATCTACAGGCGAAAGTGGCCGCCATTAACCCGTCGCGCGTTCCGGCAGCTGCGGCTACCGTCGGCCCGTGCCTTTGATCCGTCCCGCCCGCCCCGACGACGCGCCAGGCGTCGTGGCCCTCCGCGCGGTCGTACACCCGTACCTGGTCCGCGGCGTCGAGTCGACCCGGCGCATGATCGCCCAGCCGCCGCCCGAGGAGGACTGGACCGCCTGGGTGGCCGAGGCGGACGGGCAGGTGGTCGGCTGGGCGTCGGCGTACCGGAACAGCCAGACCTCGGAGCCGGACGTCGGAGAGATCTCCACCCTGCACGTACATCCGGCGCACCGGGGTCAGGGTGCCGGCACCGCGCTCCTGGAGGCCGCGCTCGGTCACCTGCGCGTCATCGGCGCACGGCGGGTGCTCACCTGGTCCCAGCCCGAGTCCCTGCCGTTCGCCCGCCGGCACGGCTTCACGCCCAGCCGGGAGCTGCGCTACTCCGCGCTCGACCTACAGCCGGCCCCGCCGATGCCCGAGCCGCCGCCAGGCGTACGGCTGCTCCCGGCCGCCGAACTGGACCCGCGCCGGATCCACCAGGTGGACGCCGAGTCGTCGCTGGACGAACCGGGCGACGTCCCGACAGACGCCATGGGCTACGACATCTGGCACCACGAGGTCTGGGACAACCCAGGGCTGGACCTGGCCGCCAGCACGGTGGCCGAGGTGGACGGCACGCTGGCCACGGTCAGCCTGGTCAAGCGGGACGGCGACCGGATGTGGTCGGCATTCACCGGCACGGTGCCCGGACACCGGGGCCGCGGCCTGGCCGGGCTGGTCAAGCGGGCCGCGCTGCACCGGGCCGCGCTCGGGGGCGTCCGCGTCGCATACACCTCGAACGACGGGGCGAACGCACCGATGCTGGCGGTCAACGCCCGGCTCGGCTACCGGCCGGTGGCCACCCAGTGGTCCTGCCTACGCGAACTCACCTGAGGCCGGCGGCGACCCGACGGCCCCCTGGCACGGCCCGGGGAGAGCTACTCGACGGACTGGCCGAGCGACCGGCGGGCGAGCAGGGTGGCGCCGGCGACGGCGGCCGGCATGACCAGCACCGCGCCGAGCGGGATCAGGAAGCACACGAAGACGGCCACGCCGAAGCCCAGGGTGGTCGGCCGGTCGGCCCTGAGCAGCGACCGGCGCTCCGGCAACCCCATCCCCCGGCGGTAGAAGGCCGCGCCGACCAACTCCAGGGCGAGGAACCAGCCACCCACCGCCGCGCCGAGCACCGGGACGACCGTCTGCCCAACCACCGGGATGAAGCCGGCCACGAAGAGCGGTACGCCGACCAGCACGGAGACCGCCAGCAGCCGCAGCGAGTCGATGATGCTGCGGCGCACCGAGGCCCAGAAGGGCACCTCGACCGCGCCCGGGGTGCCGCCGAGCCGGTCCTCGACCCGCTCGGAGATCTTCTCGTAGAACGGGTCGCCGACGGCCAGGGTGACCGCGGTGAAGGTGAGCACCCCGAGCAGGCCGGCGAGGCCCGCGATCGCCAGCCCGGCGATCACCCGCACCAGGCCCCGCCAGGCCCCCGACCAGTCGTCCGCGAACGGGGTGACCAGCGCGGCGAGGTCGTCCACGAAATACAGCAGGGTGGCGAAGGCGGCGACGAAGAGCACGCCGGAGATGAGCGCCGGGACGACGCCGAGCAGCATCAGCCCGGGGCTGCGGACGTAGAGGCCGAGGCCGCGCAGCAGCAGGCCGGCGCCGGCGAGGAAGCGGGTGGCGGCGCCGGTCACGGGCGCGGCGAGGCGGGGTACGTCCACGACCGGACAGCGTAGTCGTCGCCTGCGGCAACCCTGGTCGCGCGAACTCGGGCAGGATGATCGGATGCGTGCCTCCCGGCTGATCTCCCTCGTGCTGCTGCTGCAGTCGCGGGAGACGATGACCGCGGCCGAACTGGCCCGCGAGCTGGAGGTCTCCGAGCGCACCGTCTACCGGGACGTGCTGGCGCTCTCCGCCGCCGGGGTGCCGGTCTACGCGGACCGGGGCCGGGCCGGCGGCTACCGCCTGCTGGGCGGCTACCGGACCCGGCTGACCGGGCTGACCCGGGACGAGGCGGAGGTGCTCTTCCTGGCCGGGCTGCCCGGACCGGCCGGCGACATGGGGCTGGCCGACGCGGTCGCCGCCGCCGAGCTGAAAGTGCTCGCCGCGCTCCCGCCGAGCCTCCGCGACGCGCCGGCCCGGACCGGGCAGCGATTCCACCTCGACGTGCCGGGCTGGTTCCGGCAGAGCGAGCCACCCCCATGGCTGACCGAGCTGGCCCGGGCGGTCTGGCGGGACCGGGTGGTCGAGCTGCGCTACCGCCGGGGCGAGCGGGAGGTGACCCGCACCGTCCAGCCGTACGGGCTGGTGCTGAAGAGCGGGGTCTGGTATCTGGTCGGCCGGGTCGGCGACGGGTTCCGGACGTACCGGGTGGACCGGGTGGTCGGCGTCGAGGTGGGCGGGGGGACCTTCGACCGGGACGAGGGCTTCGACCTGGGGGCGTACTGGCGGGAGCAGGCCGAGGCGTTCCTGCGGGACATGCTCCGCGCCGAGGTCAAGGTCCGGCTCAGCCCCGCCGGCCTGCGCGCGCTCCGGCACCTCGCCGACGCCCCCTTCGTGTACGACGAGGCGGTCGGCGCCGCCGAGGGACCCGACGGGCAGGGTCGGACGGTGCTCCGGCTGCCCGTCGAGTCCGTCGAGGTGGCGTACGCCCAACTGCTCTCGCTCGGCCCAGAGGTGGAGGTGCTCGACCCGCCGGAGCTGCGCGAGCGGTTCGCCGAAGCGGCCCGTCGCGCGGCCGCGCTCTACCTCGAGCCGGACCTGGCGGCGTCGGCAGGGCTCGGCACCGCCGCGCCGGCGGTCAGCGGTAACCGGTGACGTCGGCCGGCTTCCCCCGGTCCTGCACCTCGACCAGATAGCGCCAGGCATCGGGACGGCTGCCGTCGAGGTCGGTGAAGCCGTACACCTGGGCTAGCTCGCCGCTGGAGACGGACCTTCCGTTCCACCGGGCCCGGTCCTGGTCGGCGGCGAGGGCCGCAACCGCGCGTCCGACGAACGCGGGCGTCTCCGAGATGGCGAAGTGCGGTTGCTTCTCCAGGGCGTCCTGCCAGTTCTCCTCGGTGACGCCGAACAGCTCCAGCATGTTCTCGGAACGCAGCCATCCGGGGGTGAGCGCGACCGCGGTTGCGCCGTGCTGGCGCAGCTCATGGGCCTGGGCGAACGCCAGCCGGTTCACCGCGGTCTTCGCCAGGTCGTAGAAGAACGAGACCCGGTAGTTCGACGCGTTGTACTCGGTGGTGCCGTCGCCGACCTCCACGACCAGGCCGCCGGGGTTGCGCACCAGCAGCTTCAGCGCGAAGTGACTGGTGATGATGTGCGTGTCGATGGCGAGCCGGAGCGCGTGCAGACCGTCATCGAGCGGCTGCTCCCAGAGCGGCGTCTCCCAGGCGATGAACGGCTCGGCGCCCCAGATGTCGTTGACCAGCACGTCCAGCCGGCCCTGCTCGGCGTCGATCCGGTCGACCAGGCGGCGTACCTGGTCGGGGTCGAGGTGGTCGACGGGGACCGCGATGCCGGTGCCCCCGGCGGCCGTGACCAGCTCGGCCGTCTCCTCGATGGTCTCCGGCCGGTCCATCTCGGAGCGGCGCTCCCGGGTGCTGCGGCCGGTGGCGTAGACGGTCGCCCCGGCGGCACCGAGCTGGACGGCGATCTGCCGGCCGGCGCCCCGGGTCGCCCCGGCGACGAGTGCGATGTTCCCTGTCAGCGGTTGGCTCATGCCGACGACGATGGCAGCGATACCTGACAACGGAAGTCCGGTTTCCGGTGTGCACCGGATCCGCCATCATGACCGGCATGCACCTGCTGCTCTCCGGGATCGTCGGCTCGGTCGCGTACGGGCTGGCCGGACCAGGCTCGGACGTGGACCGAATCGGCGTGTTCGCCGCTCCGACCGTCGCCTTCCACGGTCTGCACCCGCCCCGGGAATCGGTGGTCACCACCGAGCCGGACGTCACGCAACACGAGGCGGCGAAATACTGTCGTCTCGCGTTGAGCGGCAACCCGACCGCCACCGAGCTGATGTGGCTGCCGGACGACTGCTACGAGACGCGGACGGAGTTCGGCGAGCGCCTGATCGCCATCCGCTCGGCCTTCCTCAGCGCCCCCCGGGTCCGGGACGCCTACCTCGGTTACGCCACCCAACAGTTCCGGAAGCTGGCCGGGCGAAACTCGTCAACGGGTGGCCGGCGGCGGTCGGCGAAGCACGCCCGGCACCTGGCCCGGCTGCTGCACCAGGGCCGGGTGCTCTACGCGACCGGGGTGCTGGAGATCCGGCTGGCCGACCCGGAGTGGTTCCGGGCGTTCGGCGAGCGGGTCGCGGGCGGCGCGCTGGACGAGGCGGAGGCGCTGGTCACGGCGGCCGAGCGGGACTTCGAACAGATCCGTACGCCGCTCCCGGATCGGCCCGACGAGGAGACCGTGGAACGCTGGCTGCTCGACGTCCGGGCCGCCCACCTGCCGCCCGAGCTGCTCGCACGCTGACGGAGCGGTGCGGCAACCAGCCCAACGTCTGATCCCACGGCTCCCGGCGGGCAGCACGCGCCGGGAGTCGCGTCAGTCCACCAGGCGGACGCGGACCCGGCGGTTGGCCCGGCCCTTGCTCTCCACCTTGACCACCTGGACCTTGCCGATCTGGGCGGTGGAGGCGACGTGGGTGCCCCCGTCGGCCTGCACGTCCAGCCCGACGATGTCGACGATCCGGACCTCCTGCTCGTCCGCCGGGATCAGATTGGACTGGGTACGGATGATGTCCGGCAGGGCCAGCGCCTCCGCCCGGGGCAGCACCCGCACGGCGACCGACCGGTCGGCGGCCACCTCGGCGTTGACCAGCTCCTCGATCCGCGACTTGAAGTCCGGCGGCACCTCGGGGAGGTTGAAATCCATCCGCGCCTCCCCAGGTTCCATATTTCCACCCGTTACGAGCGCGCCGAAGTCCCGGAAGACCACCCCGCAGAGCACGTGCAGGCCGGAGTGGGTACGCATCAGCATGGTCCGCCGGACGTCCTCGACCGCGCCGGTGACGGCGGTGCCGACCGGCGGCAGCGGGTCACCCTCGGCCGGGATGAGCCAGAGGTCGTCGCCCTTGCGGGTGCCCACGATCCGGGTCTGCACCCCCTGCCAGAGCAGCACCCCGTGGTCCGGCGGCTGCCCACCGCCGCCCGGATAGAAGGCCGACCGGTCCAGCACGATGCCCTGCTCGGGATCGGCCGCCAGCACCGTGCACGTCCACTCCCGCAGGGTGGGGTCGGCAAGGTCGAGGCGATGCGTACGGCCGTGGTGTGTGACGCCCATGCCGGGCAGGTTACCCGTTGAGGAACGTCGAGATCCGGTCCCGCAGGTCGGCGCGTTCCGACCAGAGGACGCCCGGCCGGTCGTACACGTGCAGGGTGGCCTGCGGGAGCGCGGCGGCCAACTGCTCGGCGACCGTCACCGGGTGCAGGTCGTCGCCGGCGCAGCCGATCACCAGCGCCGGAGCGGTGACCCCGGCGAGCGCGTCGGCGGTCCGCAGCGGGGCCTGGTCCGGCAGGCTGGCCAGCCCCGGCGCGAGCCCGTCCCGGAGCAGCTGGTCCAGCCGTTGCCGCAGGTACGCCCAGCCGGCCGGGCTGTTGCGGACGGCCGGCGGCAGTTCCAGCGACACCACGTCGGCCAGGGCGGAGGCGTCCCCGTCCGCCACCGCGTCGAGCAGGTCGGTCAGCCGGGCCCGGGCCACCTCGCCGCGCGGGCTGTCCAGCACGGCGGGGAGGAAGAAGACCAGCTTCTCGAAGCGTTCGGGGCTCTCGGCGAGCAGCCGGCACAGCGCGCCGGCGCCCAGGCTCGCCCCGAAGGCCCGGGCGGCGCCGCCGAGGTCGGCGATCGCCCGCAGGTCGCGGGCCAGGTCGAGGTAGTTCCACGGCCCGGGCGGCGAGTCGGAGCGGCCGTGCCCGCGGAACTGGAAGAAGATCTTGCGGCCGGTGACCCCGCTGCCGAACGGGCGGGTGGTGGCGATCCCGTTGCCGAGCCCGTGGGCGAACACGGTCACCGGGTCACCAGCGCCGGTGACCAGCCGCTCCAGCCGTACGCCGTGGGGGGTGGCGACCAGCTCGGTCTCCGGTTCGGGCAGCGCCGGCCGGCCGGTGCGGGGCCCGCCGGGTCCCGGCCCCCAGGTGCGGGGACCGCCGTCCGGCGGCGGGGGCCAGCGGAAACTCCTCACCAGGAACCTCGGCCGTCGTGCAGGTCACGCAAGCCGACCCGGACGTCCAGCAGATAGATCAGACCCGCCGCGATGCCGATCAGGGTGAAGATGCTCAGCACCCCACCCCCGACCCCGAGCAGGGTGAGCACCAGGCAGACCGCCAGGATGGCGATCCAGCCGCCCTTGGGCAGGGTGCCGATCGCGGCGAACGCGTCGGAGCGCTGGGTGATCGCATGGACCAGGGCGACAGCCTCGATGACCAGGGCGAAGACGAGCAGGATCAGCTCGATCACGTAGCGGACTTCGAACGCGAAGATCGGCGCGGCGTAGGCCATGCCGGCAAGCTTATGCCGAGACCCCGGAAAACGTCCTACAGGACGCTGTCCAGGGTCTCGGTCCCGGTTCGACTCACTCGGCCGCGGGGCGGGTCCGCTTCGTGGTCTTCGGCAGCTTCGCCGACGGGGTCGCCGGCTTCGCCGCGGTGGCCCTGGTGGCGGTGGCCTTGGTGGCCCGGGTGCGCTTCACGGCGGCCGGCTTGGCCTCGGCGGCCTCGGCCACCTCGGCCGGGGTCGGCACCTCGGCCGGCTTGGCGGCCGGCGTGGTGGCGGCCCCGGTCGCCTCGATGTCGGCGTTCACCGTGTCCGCGGCCTCCAGCACGCCCGCACCGACGACCCGCTCACCGCGGGCGACCAGCTCGGCGTACGCGGCCACGGCCCGGGCCGACGCGGCCTGGGCCCGCTCCTGGGCACCGGCCAGGACGGCGGCGGCGTTGCGGCCGGCGGCCTCACGGAACTTGTCCAGGTCGAGGTCGGTCGGGACGGCCTTCTCCCGCAGCCCGGTCGCGGTTGCGGTCTTCAGCGTCTCGTTGGCGCTCTTCAGCGTCTCGGTGGCCTTCTGGCGCAGCTCGACGCCGGTCACGACAGCCTTGCCGCCGAATTCGGCGACGACCCGGGTGCCAAGATCGCTGACCACGGTGGGCAGCTTGCGGAGCTGCTCGAGGGCCAGCTCGCCGGCGCCGGCGGCGGCGTAGAGCGGGGCCGGAATGCGGTTGGTCTTCGGCTGGGTCATGACTTCTCCTCCTCGGCCGCACCGGCGGCCTTCCGGACCACCCGGTGGGCGGTCTTCTTCTCGGGATCGGCGGCGGTCGGGGCGGGCGCGGGACCCGCCTCGGTGACGGCGACCGACTCGAGGACGCCCTCGGTCGGCGTGCCGTCCGACGTCGCGGGGCCAGCGGTGGCCGGCGTGATGGTGGCCGCGGTCGGCGGCACCTCGCCCGGCGCGCCGGCCGATGGGGTCGGCTCGGTGGCCGGGGCCGGCTCGGCGGCGCCCTGCGCCGCGGCGGTCGCCTCGGCGAGCCGGGCGTTCTCCCGGCGGAACGTCTCATAGATCTGGGTGAGGGACTGTTTCTGAGCCATGGTCAGCTCGGGGTCGACGGCGATCGCCGCGAGCACGCCCTGCCCTTCCTTGGCGTCCAGCAGCCCGGCGCGCAAATACATCGCCGGGGTCGAGACGCGCAGCGCGCTGGCGAGCTGCTGGAGCACCTCGGCGCTCGGCTTGCGCAGTCCGCGCTCGATCTGGCTGAGGTACGGATTGCTGACGCCGGCCTGCTCGGCGAGCTGCCGCAGGGAGATCTTCGCGTTGCGGCGCAGATCGCGAATGAACCCGCCGACGTCGGGTAGGTCCTTACCGGTGGCCATGACTCCACGCTAGCGCGGGGTGCTAGCTACTGCAAGCAGAATGCTAGCCAGAGTTAGCAGGGTCTCAGATAGCCGGTTGCGCCCCGGCTGTCGGGTCCGTACGGTTCCCCCGTGTCCAAGATCGACGTGAATGATGCGATGCTCGCGTACGACGAGGCCGGCAGCGGCAGCCCGGTGGTGCTGATCCACGCCGGCATCGCCGACCGGCGGATGTGGCGGGGCCAGCTGCCCGCGCTCGCCACCCGGCATCGGGTGATCGTCCCCGACCTGCGCGGCTACGGCGAATCCGAGCTGCCCCCGAGCCCGTTCGCGCACCACGACGACGTGATCGGGCTGCTGGACGCCCTGGGCGTGGCGCGGGCCGCCCTGGTGGGCTGCTCGTTCGGCGGCAAGGTGGCGATGGACACCGCGTTGGCCTATCCGGACCGGGTCTCCGCGCTGGCCCTGTTCGGCGCCCCGGTCTCCGGCACCGAGTGGTCCGAGGAGACCGAACAGCTCTGGGACGAGCTGGTCGGCGAGGCGGACCCCGAGGACTTCGCCGCGACCGCGGCCGGCGAGGTGCGGTTCTGGGTGGTCGGCCCGACCCGCCGCCCGGAGGACGTCGATCCGGAGCTGATCCGGTTCGCCGACGAGATGGACCGGCGGGCACTCGCCGCCGAGCTGGCCCTCAGCGCCGTCGAGGTGAGCGAACTCGACCCGCCGGCGATCGACCGGCTGGGTGAGCTGGCCATGCCGGTGCTGGTCGGCACCGGCGCGGACGACCTCGCGGACCTCCGCCGGCTCGCCGACCGGATCGCCGCCGAGGCCCCGCAGGGGGTGCGCCTACCGGACGTCCCGGACGCCGCCCACCTGCTGCCGCTCGAACGCCCCGAACCGGTCAACGCCGCCCTGCTCGACTTCCTGCCCTGAGCCGCCGCCGCGTGCGTCACCAGACGGCGCGGACCGCACCGACCGGCAGGCCGCCGCCGAGCAGCGGCAGCTCGGCGTACTCGGCCAGCACCGGGGCCTCGACGCCGAGCCGGCGCAGCGCGCTCACCAGCACCGGCATCCGGGCCCGCCCGGCGCCATCGTCGATCTTGAGAGCCACCGCGCCGATCCCAGGGACCGCCGCCGCGATGACGCCCTCCGCGCCGACCTTCGCCAGCAGCCCGGGTACGCCGCGCATCAGCCGGGTGTCGTCCGCCTGGGTGCCGCCCACCAGTTCCGGGTACGCCCGCATGGCGTCGGCCACGGTCCGCTCGGCGGTGCCGGGCTCGGCGGAGACCAGCCGCAGGTACGCCCGGGCCAGCCCGGCCAGCGAGACGGCGAGCACCGGCGCGCCGCAGCCGTCCACGCCGACGGCCGCCACCCTCTCCCCGGTGCACTCCTCGACGGCGGCCGTCAGCCGCTGCTGGAGCGGGTGCTCGGGCCGCCAGTAGCCGTCCAGTGGCCAGCCGGCGGCGAGGCAGGTCAGCAGCATCCCGGTGTGCTTGCCGGAGCAGTTCATCCGGGTCCGCGTCGGCCCGCCCCCGGCCCGCAGCACCGCCTCCCGCGCGGCCTCGCCGACCGGCAGGTCCGGCGGGCAGTGCAGCGCCTCATCGGTCAGGCCGCCGCCGCGCAGCAGCGCGGTGACCCGCTCCACATGGAACTCCTCGCCGGCGTGGCTGGCCGAGACCAGCGCCACGTCGGCCGGTTCGGTCAGCGGCAGGCCGGCCCGGAGCATCCCGATCGCCTGCATCGGCTTGTTGGACGAGCGGGGGAAGATCGGCGAGGTCGGGTCCCCCGCCCCGGCCACCGGCGCGCCGGCGGCGTCGAGCACCGCCGCGGAACCACGGTGGACGCCCTCCACGAACCCGGACCGGACCACCTCGGCGAGCGGCACGCCGCCCTCGTACGTCTTTCCCACGACGTGGACGGTACCGACGGGTTCGGCGGGCCCGTCACCCGGGTGACCAGCGGCGTCGACCGCGGGCGTACAGGGGTGTGGGGCTTGCCGCGGCTTACATGCCGAGGAGCTGCCGGGCCTCGGTGGTGGTCAGCGGCGGGCGCTGGGCGAGCTGGGCGAAGCCGACTGCCCGGGCGACCAGTTGCATGTTGGACTCGACCGGCCGGCCCTTGGCGTAGGTGACCGTGTCCTCCATGCCGACCCGCAGGTGACCGCCGGCCGAGAGGGAGGCGAGCAGCACCGGGATGGTGCTGCGGCCGATCCCGGTGGCCGAGAAGGTGGTGCCCTCCGGCAGGTCGCGCAGCATCTGCTGGGCCGCGACCAGGGTCGCGGTGGTGCCCGGCATGCCGCCCGGCACGCCCATCACGAAGTCGACGTGCACGTGCCCGCCGTGCGGCAGGCCGTACTTGCCGAGCAGGCGCTGGAGGGCGGTGAGGTGGCCGAGGTCGAAGATCTCGTACTCGGGGACGATGCCCTTCTCCTGCATCCGGGTGTGCAGGGCGACGATGAACTCCCAGCGGTTGAGGAAGACGTCATCACCGAAGTTGACCGTGCCCATGGTGCAGGAGGCCATGTCCGGGCCGGCGTCCAGCACGGCCAGCCGGTCGGCCTCCGGGTCGGTCACCGCACCGCCGGAGGAGAGTTGCACGATCAGGTCGGTGGTCTCGCGCAGCGCCCCGACGGTCTCGCGCAGCCGCCCCTGGTCGAGGGTGGGCTTCGCCTCGTCGTCGCGGATGTGGACATGGATCACGGCGGCGCCGAGGGCCTCGCACTCCTTGGCGGTCAACAGCAGCTCGTCGAGAGTCACCGGCAGCGCCGGCACGTCCACCTTGGCCGACTCCGCACCGGTGGGGGCAACCGTGATCAACGTCCCAGTGGTCATGCTGGCGATCCTAGACGGCCCACCCGGCTCCGGTCGATGGCCGGGAGGCGGCCGGGCGGAAGAATCGTGCCTGTTGACCCATAGAACCGAAGGATTTCCGGCTTGCGACCCCCAGTAAGGCAGGCTTACGACGCGTCGATGGCGGCGGCCGTCTCGCCGACCAGCAGTCGGGCGTCGTCGGCGACGTTGCGCTTCACCACGGCGAGGGCGATCTGGCCCAGCTCGTAATGCTGCACCGCGGTGCCGACGAAACCGACCGTCCGGCCGTCCAGGGTCACCGGAGTGCCGGCGGCCGGCAGCTGGTCCGTGGTCACCCCGTCCAGGTGCAGCAGGACGAGCCGGCGCGGCGGCCTACCCAGGTTGTGCACCCGGGCCACCGTCTCCTGCCCCCGGTAGCAGCCCTTGTCGAGGTGTACGGCCGGCGCGATCAGGTCGACCTCGGCCGGGATGGTGCGGTGGTCGGTGTCCACCCCGGCCCGGGGCTGCCGGGCGGCCACCCGGATCGCCTCGTGCGCCCACAGCCCGGCCACCGGCACGCCGGCGCCCCGCAGCTCGTCCACCACCTGGGTCATCGCGTCGCGGGGCACCAGCAGGTCCACGCCGAGCGGCACCCGCCGGGCCCACCCGCCGAGCGGCAGCGGCCGGACGTCGTACACCACGGAGGGCCGCGCTGGCAGATCACCGGAGCGGAACTTCGGACCCGGCACCGCGACCACGTCCGGCGCGGCCAGCCCGGTGACGCCGAGGGTCTCGAGCGCGCCGGTGGCCTCCGGCCCGACCAGCGACAGCAGCGCGTGGTCGGCGGTGGCGTCGCGCGGCTCGACCTTGCTGAAGAACCGCATCTTCTCCAGGTACGACAGCAGCCCGCTGGCCATCCCCGGTTCGGTGTCCAGCCAGGTGGTCTCGCCGTCCTCGGCGACCATGGCGTGCTGCTCGATGTGCCCGTGCGGGGAGAGGACGAGCAGTTCGGTGCCCTGCCAGGCGCCCAGCCCGGCGAGGTGCTGGCTGGTCAGGGTGTGCAGCCAGCCGATCCGCTCCTCGCCCGGCACCGCCACCACGCCCCGGTGTGACCGGTCGACCAGGCCGACGCCGGTGGCCAGGGTGCGCTGCTCGCGCAGCGGGTCGCCGTAGTGGGCGGCCACCGGGCCGACCCCGGCCGCCCGGTGCACCGGCTCCGGCTGCTCCCGGGTCTCCTCGTCGATCGCCTCGGCGGCCACCGCTCCCGCGATGTCGATCATTTGCGTCCCCCGTCCTCGCACTGGCCGCAGACGCCGAAGAGCGCCACGTGCCCGATGTCCACCTGGAACCCCCGCTGCGCGGCCAACTGGTCGGCGAGCGGGCGGAGCAGCTCGGGCTCGATCTCGTCGATCGCGCCGCACTCCCGGCAGACCAGGTGGACGTGCTGGTGCTCGCCCGCCGCGTGGTAGGTCGGCGAGCCGTGGGACAGGTGGGTGTGTGTCACCAGCCCGAGCCGCTCCAGCAGCTCGAGCGTCCGATAGATGGTGGTGATGTTGACCCCGGCGGCCACCTCCCGGACCGCCGTGTGGACCTGCTCCGGCGTGGCGTGCCCCAGGTCCATGACCGCTTGCAGGACGAGCTGCCGCTGCGCCGTCAGCCGCAGCCCACGGGAGCGGAGCAGTTCCGCGAGGGAGGATTCGGACACCGTCCGATCATAGTTCGGCCGCCGCGCCGGTCCGGCCGCCGCGGTGGTACGCGGCTACCCTCGGCGCTCGTGGGAGCATCGCGGGTGGCCGTGCTGGGTCGCGGCGTCGTACCGGCCGGGGAGGCGGTGCTGCGTGGCGACGACCGGGGCGTGCTGCACGGGGACGGCCTCTTCGAGACCATGCACCTGCGCGGCGGGGAGCCCTGGCTGCGCGACGCCCACCTGGCCCGGCTGCGGGCCGGCGCGGCGGCGATCGCCCTGGCGCTCCCACCCGCCGACGCGCTGGTCGCGTTGCTCGACGAGATCCGGGCCGGCTGGCCGGCCGAGGTGGAGGGGGCGCTGCGGCTGGTCTGCACCCGGGGACCGGAGGGCGATGGCCCGCCGACCGTGTACGCCACGCTGGGCGAGGTGCCGGCCGAGGCCCGGCGGGCCCGGCGGGACGGGGTGACCGTCGCCACCCTGCCGCTCGGGGTGGCCGCCCGGTCCCGCCCCGAGTTGGGCTGGCTGCCGGTCGGTGTGAAGTCCACCTCGTACGCCCTGAGCACCGCGGCGCGCCGCTGGGCGGCCCGGGCCGGCGTGGACGACGTGCTCTGGGTCTCCACCGACGGCTACGTGCTGGAGGGGCCGAGCGCGAACGTGGTCTGGCTGGCCGGTACGACGCTGTGCACCGTGCCGGCGTCGGCCACCGGGGTGCTGCCCGGCGTGACCGCCCGCTGGCTCCTCGACCACGCCACCGAACTGGGCCTGACCGCCGAGGAACGCCTGGTCACCCCCGCCGAGCTGGCGACCGCCGACGGCGTATGGCTCACCTCGTCCCTCCGCGGCCTAGCCGAGATCCGCACCCTCGACGAAACCCCCCTCCCCCACCCCCCCACAACCCCCACCCTCCAGACCCTCCTAGGCTTCCCCCTCCCCCCCGCCGATCCACAGGGTTGATCATGAGGTTGGCGGCAAGATCGGAGATCGAGACCGCCGCCAACCTCATGATCGACGGGAGAACGGGACGGAGCGGTGGGTCAGCCGGCTACGCGGAGGAGGCGGGCGGAGAGGTGGGGGCTCAGGGGCTGGCCCATGGCGGCCATTTCCTGGGCGTACAGCAGGGCACCCTCGACGATGCCGAAGAGGCGGGCACCGGCGGTGACCTCCTTGGCGGTGGCCGTCCGGACCACCGCGTCGGTGACGAACTCGATCTGGGTGCCCTTGCGCTTGCCGATGTGCAGCTCCATCACGCCGGTGGGCGTGGTCATCAGGGCTTCCAGCTCGTCGGTGACCCGGTCGCCGTCCATCACCGGGCGCCACCAGCCGACCTCACGGCCGGCCGGGCGGACCGGGCGGCTCTGCTCGTCCAGGATCCAGGCGCGGGACTCGTAGAACAGGAACGGCCGGCCGTCGTGGCTGATCCGGACCTCCTGCGCGAAGTCGAAGTCCTCGATGGTCGGGAACCCGCCCCGGCCGCGCCCCCGCCACACCCCGATGTACGGCAGCAGGCCGTCCAGGCTCCGGTGCAGCTTCGGGCCGACGCGCAGGTCGTGGCTCTCCTCGTACGGGTACGGGTCGACCGGCGGCGCGTTCAGCCACGGCGGCGGCGCAAGCGGGTTGTCGTCCGACGTGTTCGCGCTCACCGGATCACGTCCGTTCGCGACTGCGGGGCTCGCAAACCCGGCTCACTCCTCGCGCTCACGGGGCCACCTTCGTTCGCGACTGCGGGGCTCGCAAACCCGGCTCACTCCTCGCGCTCACCATTTTCCTCTCGAAATCTTCACGGCCAGATAGACCAGGCTCCCGGCGAGCGCGCCCAGGCCGGCGACCAGCAGGCTGACGAACCCGATCTCGGTAACCATCCGGGCCATCCTATGCTGGGCGCCATGGCCCGTACTCTCGTCGTCAAGGCCACCGCCGGGGCAGACGCTCCCGAGCGCTGCGCCCAGGCCTTCACCGTCGCCGCCACGGCGGCGGCCGCCGGGGTCGACGTGTCGCTCTGGCTCACCGGGGAGTCGACCTGGTTCGCGCTGCCCGGGCGGGCGCAGGAGTTCGAGCTGCCGCACTCCGCGCCGCTGGCCGAGCTGCTGCACGTGATCCTGGCCACCGGCAAGGTCACCGCCTGCACGCAGTGCGCCGCCCGGCGGGACATCGGCCAGGGCGATGTCATCCCCGGCGTACGCATCGCCGGCGCGGCCGTCTTCGTCGAGGAGACGATGGCCGAGGGCGCGCAGGCGCTGGTCTACTGACGGCCTCCCGGCCGACCCGGGAGAATGTCCGTCTTGGGTGGAGAGCCGATACTGGCCCGACATGTCCGGCTGCTGCCTACGATTCGGATGTGGGCCAGGCGACCGAGCAGTTCTTCGCGGCGCTGCCGAGGCGTGCCCCGGCGGTGCTGCGTGGCCCCACCGCCGGCACTCTCCAGATCGACCTGACCACCGGCAACCGCACCGAGCACTGGTACGTGGAGCTGGCGCCCGGATCGGCCCAGGTGAGCCGGGAGCAGCGACCGGCCGAGGCCACCTTCACGGTCGGCGCCGACCTGTTCGAGGAACTGGCCGACGGACGCGAGTCGGCCCTCGCGGCGGTGTTCCGCAACGAGGCCACGCTCAGCGGCAACGTGCTGCTGTTCCTCCTCTTCCGCCGGTTCTTCCCCGACCCGCCCGGCACCCGGGACCCCCGCGAGGTGGCCCGCGAGGTCGTCCGTGAGCAGGCCGGACGGTCGGAATGACGCGGGTCAGCATCCTGGACGGCAACACCTTCCTGGTCAGCGACGAGCGCGGCGACATCGAGCCGTCCTTCGACTTCCCCACCGGGCTGTTCTCCTTCGACACCCGGTTCGTCTCGACCTGGGTACTCACCCTCGACGGCCAGCGGCTGCATCCGCTCTCCATCGACGACTCCCAGTCGTACGGGACCCGGTTCTTCCTGGTCCCCGGCGAGCCGACGCACTACCTCGACGCCAAGGTCTCGGTGCTCCGCAGCCGGTCGATCGGCGGCAGCTTCGGGGAGGAGCTGACCGTGCTCAACCACGCCGGGCAGGAGCAGGAGTTCAATCTCCGGCTCGACGTCGGCGCCGACTTCGCGGACGTTTTCGAGATCAAGCACCAGCGGCAGAAGAAGGGCCGCACCACCCCGGGCGCCGGGACGAACGAGCTTCGGCTCGTCTACCGGCGGGAGAATCTGCACCGGGAGACCGTGATCAGCACGAGCGCGCCGGGCGACATCGACGAGGGCGGCATGACCTTCCGGATCCGGGTCGGTCCGCACGGCGAGTGGACCACCCGGCTGCAGGTCACCACGATCATCTACGGCGCCCGGGGTGAGGACATCCGGACCACCCTGCCGCTGGGCGGGCACCGCACCGCCGCGGCGATCCATGCCGAGCAGAACGAGCTGATCGAGCAGGCCCCGAAACTCGGCTGCGACTGCCAGCCGCTGGCCGGGGCGTACCGGCGCAGCCTCAACGACCTGGCCGCCCTCCGGTACGAGTCGATCGCGCTGGGGGTACGGCTGCTCGCCGCCGGCCTGCCCTGGTTCATGACCCTGTTCGGCCGGGACAGCATCTTCACCTCGCTGCAGGTGCTGCCCTTCCTGCCCGAGCTGGTCCCACCGACCATCCTCATGCTGGCCGGCCTGCAGGGCAGCCGGCTGGACGACTTCCGGGACGAGGAGCCCGGCAAGATCCTGCACGAGCTGCGGTACGGGGAGACCGCCGGCTTCCTCGAGCAGCCGCACTCCCCGTACTACGGCTCGGCCGACTCCACCGCGCTCTTCGTGATCCTGCTCGACGAGTACGAGCGGTGGACCGGGGACACCACGCTGATCCGGCAACTGGAGCACGAGACCCGGGCGGCGCTGAGCTGGATCGACACGTACGGCGACCTGCTCGGCACCGGATACGTCTGGTACATGACCCGCAACCCGGAGACCGGCCTGCAGAACCAGTGCTGGAAGGACTCCTGGAACTCCGTCTCCTACGCCGACGGCCGGCTGCCCGCGTTCCCCCGGGCCACCTGCGAACTCCAGGGGTACGCGTACGACGCCAAGCTGCGCGGCGCCCGGCTGGCCCGGACGTTCTGGAACGACCCCGCGTACGCCGACCAGCTGGAACGCGAGGCGGCGGCGCTCAAGGAGCGGTTCAACCGGGACTTCTGGATCCCCGAGAAGGAGTACTACGCGCTGGCCCTGGACCCGGAGGGGCGGCACGTCGACGCCCTCTCCTCCAACATCGGCCACCTGCTGTGGAGCGGCATCGTGGACGAGTCACGGGCGGCCGCCGTGGCCCGGCACCTGCTCGGGCCGCGCCTCTTCTCCGGGTGGGGGGTGCGTACCCTCGCGGACGACCAGGGCCGGTACAACCCGATCGGGTACCACGTCGGCACGGTCTGGCCGTTCGACAACTCGTTCATCGCGTGGGGCCTGATGAGGTACGGCTTCCGGGAGGAGGCCGGCCGGATCTGCGACGCCATGCTCAGCGCGTCCCGCTACTTCGACGGGCGGCTCCCGGAGGCGTTCGCCGGCTACGAGCGGGACCTCACCGACTACCCGGTGCAGTACCCCACCGCGTGCAGCCCGCAGGCCTGGTCTTCCGGTACTCCGCTGCTGCTGCTCCGGGTGATGCTCGGCCTGGAGCCGCAGGGTGAGCACCTGATCATCGACCCCGCCCTCCCCGAGGGGATGGGCCGGGTGGAGGTGCTCGACATCCCCGGCCGGTGGGGCCGGGTGGACGCCCTGGGCCGCAGCCGCAGCCCGCACGACGAGAGCCGCGGCCACTGACGGCCACGCGGTCAGGGCGGCCCGCTCCGGTCGGGGCGGCCCGCAACAGGACGGGTCAGCCGGCGCAGCCGGTCGAGGCGGCCAGCCGGAGCCGGTCACCGGTGGCGTCGGCCAGCACGACGACCCGCCCGGTCCGGTACGCGTACCCGTCGGGACGGTCGACCACGGCGGCGCCGAGCGGGCGCAGCGGCGCCAGCGACCCCGGCGTGGCTCCGGCCACCACGCTGATCGTCTGGGCGGCCTTGCCCCCGGGGCATGGCACCATGACCACCTCGGGGACCGGCGGCTCGGCGCGCCCCAGCGCCCGCAGTGCCGCTGTCAGCTCCGGCCCGACGGCCTGTCCAGGCAGCAGTTCGGCGTACTCGGTGTCGGCTGGCCGGCAGCCGGTCGCGGCGGAGAGCCGGACCCGCCCGTCGGCCACCACCCGCCCGTCGACCGCCACGAACTCCCCCGCGTCGGCGCGCAACCGGGGACGGCCCGATTCGACGTGGACCCCGGCCCGCCAGTCGGCCGGCAGCCGCTGCGCCACCCGCTCCAGCAGGGCCTGCTCGGCGCCGGCGGCGACCAGCACGTCCAGGCCCCGGGTCAGTGCCGTCCCGTCGGCCAGCGGGGTGACCCGGCAACCCCGGCGCACCTGGGCCGGGGTCAACTCCCAGGCCTCGCCGTCCACGGCGGCCACCAGGCGCCCCACCGCGCCGGCCACCACCGGAATCGCCTGGCCCAGGCTGCGCTGCTCCTTCACGGTCGGCGGGTCATGGCGCACCGACCACCAGGTCAGCCCCGCGAGCAGCACCGCCCACGCCACCGCCACGGCCACCAGCCAACGCAGCCGACGCCGGCCGGGGGCCGGCTGGTCGGGACGGGTCGGCGGGGCGTAGCCCGCCTGGACAGCACCACTCACCGGGCCATCGTGTCATGCGGCGGCGACCGCACCGCCACCCGCGTGCGCTCTCCCACGTGCCCAGCACGGCCGGGCTGGCGGGGCCAGATCGCCGATCTGGTGGTGTCCCACGGCCGCGGACCCCACCACAGCGCCGACCCGCAGTCGATCAGTCCCGACCCGAGCGGGCCAGGCCGGGCAGGAGCGCCCCGGAACGGCCCGTGGCCCGCCGCCCTGGGGGGTAGGGCGACGGGCCACGGGCCGGTCACAGCGTGGGTCAGGCGGCGACCGTGACGGTCACCTCGTTGATCCCGCGGGCGGCGGCGACGGCGGTGTCGCCGTTGCCGTGTCGGGAGAGCGCCCGCAGGGTCCAGGTGCCCGGCGCGGCGAAGAACCGGAACTGGCCGGCCGGGGAGGTCACCACCTCGGCGGTGAACTCGCCGGTCGAGTCGAGCAGCCGGACGTACGCGCCCGGCACGACCTCGCCGGACTCGGCCTTCACCAGGCCGGTGATGACGGTCTCCTTCTCCAGGTCCAGGCTGGCCGGCAACGGCGCGGCCTGGTCCGGGGCGGCGCAACCGGCGGCAGTGGGAGCCGTTGCTGCGGTCGGAACAGTCATCTCGATCACGCCTCCCCGGGCTCGTCGCCGAGCGCGACCGGCACGCCGACCAGCGAGCCGTACTCGGTCCACGAACCGTCGTAGTTCTTCACGCTCCGGTGGCCGAGCAGCTCCTGCAGGACGAACCAGGTGTGCGAGGAGCGCTCGCCGATCCGGCAGTACGCGATGGTCTCCCGGCTGTCGTCCAGCCCGGCGTCCGCGTAGATCCTGCGCAGTTCGTCGTCGGACTTGAAGGTGCCGTCCTCGTTGGCCGCCTTGGACCACGGGACGCTGATCGCGGTCGGCACGTGGCCGGCCCGCTGGGCCTGCTCCTGCGGCAGGTGGGCGGGGGCGAGCAGCCGGCCGGCGTACTCGTCGGGGCTGCGCACGTCGACCAGGTTCTTGGTGCCGATCGCGTCGACCACCTCGTCGCGGAAGGCGCGGATCGAGGTGTCCGGCTCGCTCGCGACGTACTGCGTCTTCGGGCGCTCCACCCGGTCGGAGACCAGCGGGCGGGCGTCCAGCTCCCACTTCTTGCGGCCGCCGTCGAGCAGCTTGACGTCGCGGTGGCCGTAGAGCTTGAAGTACCAGTACGCGTACGCGGCGAACCAGTTGTTGTTGCCGCCGTAGAGGATGACGGCGTCGTCGTTGGCGATGCCCCGCTCGGAGAGCAGCGCCTCGAACTGAGCCTTGTTGACGAAGTCCCGGCGCACCGGGTCCTGGAGGTCGGTCCTCCAGTCGAGCTTGATCGCCCCGGCGATGTGGCCGGTGTCGTAGGCCGACGTGTCCTCGTCGACCTCGACGAAGACGACGCCCGGGGCGTCGATGTTCTTCTCGGCCCACTCGGCCGAGACGAGTGCGGTGTCGCGACTCATCAGATCACTCCCTGGTGAGGACGGATGGTGAGCCTGCGCGCGGAGATCGAAGTCGGTAGTTGTCGCACCACGCGCGGGACCCAGAGCTAGGAACGGATCACGGGTACGTGCGACGGCGCCGCTGCCGGGCGATCAAGGGAACACCGGAGGGTACGCGGACCCTGCGTGCCGGTGGCCGCTAGGCGGCCGAGGACAGCCCCGCCGTCAGATGACGGGGCGACACAGGCAGGTGGCCACGCGGCACAGGTCGACCGCGCGCCGTTTGGTGAGGAGCGTCCCCATGAGGAGGGAGACTACCAGCCGCTCCGGCCGACGCCACCGGTCCGACCAGCATCCGGGACGCGGCACGGGCCCGGAGAACGCCGACGGCCCGACCGGTGGTCGGGCCGTGAGCAGGGATTCGTCGGTTGACTGAGGCGCTGCCCAGCCGGTCAGCCGGCGGAGTTGATCGGCACGTGCTGCGCGTTGGCGGTGACCACCAGGCCCTCCGGCCTCGGTTCCACCTTGCGGACGCTGAGCTGGAACGGCAGCGCCGGCAGGGGCACCTTGACCGAGATGCTCCTGGCGTAGTTGGCCAGCAACGTCTTCGCCAGCGGCAGGTTCGGCAGGCCGTCGGCGGTCAGTTCGTTGAACCGCAGCGCCACCTTGCCGTCGGCGACCGTCAGGTCGGCGGTGCCGTGGACGGTGAGCTTCACACCGAGGATGTCCGCCGGAGCGGTGACCGTGAGCTTGCCGTCCCGCTCGCCGAGGGTGAGCCCCGGCCGGTCGAGCATCTTCGCCAGGCTGTCGTACGCGACGGTGGCGCGACCGTCGACGCTCTCGGCGATCACGTCGCCCCGCCCCGAGCGGAGGGTGTCCAGCGACGCCGTCACGTTGCGGGCATCCACGTCGAGCCGCGGCACGCTGACCGCGTCGCCCTGCACGGAGCCCTGCACGTCGGTCAGCACGATCGAGATGTGCTGGTACCTGCCGGCGGCCACCTGGGTGAGGAACGGGAAGCCGCCCACGTCGACCTTCGGCGGCGCGGACTGCACGTCCTGCTTGGCGACCTCCTGCCGCACCTGGTCGGCGATGGCGCGCTCGGCCACCCCGGCGGCCACCCGGTCGGCGACCACCAGCAGCCCGGCCAGGACCAACAGCAGGACGACGAAACCGATCAGCACCTTGCGGCCCCGTCGCCGGGGCCGGTCCTCGTACGCCGGGTACGCCTCTGCCACGCCGCCTCCTGTCCTCGCCGGTTCGCCGCCTGGCGGCGCGGGACCCTCGCGGCCGCGCGCCGTCTCGCGGCGCAACGGTACTTACCCGAGGCGTGGAATCCCCAATCGCACGCTCAGAGGAAGAGCACGCACATGGCGTACGCGGCCGGCGCGGCGAGCGCGAAGCCGCCCAGCGGCCCCTGCATGTGGCGGGCGATCCACATGGTGGGCGGCTCGCCGGCCATCAGCCGGCCCGCCTCGGCGTATCCGACGGCGAGGTCGGCCAGCACGGCGGTGGCCGCCGTGACCAGCCCGACCAGGGCGGCGCTGGTCGGGGTGAAGCCGACCAGGTAGCTGCCGAACACCGCGCTGGTCAGGGTGCCGAGCATGGCGCCCACGACCACGCCGGCGGCTCCCCGGGGCACCTGGGGGGCGAGCCGGGGCCAGGGCGCCACCGCGTCGGTCAGCCGGGCCACCAGGAGCGCGACGCCGGTGGCGGTGAGGCAGACCGTCATCGCCTGGGTGCCCTTCGGGATCCGGCTGAGCACGATCAGGCTGGCGAACGCGACCACGCCCACCACGATCAGCAGGGTGCTGCCGAGCGAGTCGGTCACCCGGACCCGGTCCACCCGGCGGACGAGCTGGCCGAGCACGCCGAGCACGAAGCCACCGGCGGCGGCGTACCCGAGCGGGGCCAGGCCGGCGATCTCCGTCTGCACCGCCGCGGCGTCGGCGACCGCGGCCACCCCGGCGCTGACCAGCGCGACCACCAGCAGCGCGGGCGGGCGCATGGCCATCGTCCAGGCGAGCACGAAGAGCAGTTGGACGCCGAAGATGATGAACGCGAAGGGCATGCGGTGCCCCGGGCCGGCGGTCTGCGCGCCGAGCACCAGGCCGACGCCGAGCAGCGCGGCGAAGCCCGCGACGGTCAGCGCCAGCGGCCGGCGTACCGGGACCGGGGGCACCTCCTCCGCGACCTCGTCGGCGGACTCGGGGTCCGGGCGCCGCCCCGGGCCGCCCTTGCGGAGCCGGCGCGGGCCCGTCCGCTCGCCCCGCTCCCCGCCGTCGGCCGGACCGGTGCGCGGACCCGGCGGGTAGCCACGGGAAGGGCCGGCCGGCCCCGGACGCGTGTCGTCGGCCCACGGGTCACGGCCCGTGTCCGGCGAGGTCGAGGGAAACACGCCCCGATCGTGCCAGACCCGGCGGCTCCGGCGGAGGTCACGGTTTCGGCAACGTTAAAACCTGAGCCGCGATCGGGGGCAGATCGGGCAAACGGGAAATCTTGCGGAAGCGTGGACCGGTCGATCCGTTACGCTCAAGCCGTTAGTCGCCCGTCAGCGACGCCGGGACCCACGCAAATTCGCAGCGCCACCCGCTACCGGGAGTGTCGCTGGTCGCGCGCGGCCGAGGCCGCCGGGACGGAGGTGATCGTGTGGAGATCCTGCTGCTGGTGACCGCGCGGGCAGGGGAACCATCGGCGGTGCTGCCGGCGCTCGACCTGCTGCCGCACTCGGTCCGGACCGCGCCCCGCGACGTCCGCACGCTAGTGTCCGGTCCGACCCCGGACGCCGTCCTGGTGGACGCCCGTTCCGAGTTGAGCGAGGCCCGCGCGACCTGCCGGATGCTGCACGCCACCGGGCTGGGGGTGCCGCTGGTCGCCGTGGTCACCGAGGCCGGGCTGATCGCGCTCAACGCCGACTGGGGCGTGGACGACGTCATCCTGGCCGGGGCGGGACCGGCCGAGGTGGAGGCCCGGCTGCGGCTCGCGGTCGGCCGGCTCAGCAACGCGACGGCCGGCGCCGGCGGCTCGATCCGGGCCGGCGAGCTCACCATCGACCCGGACACCTACGCGGCCAAGCTCAAGGGTCGCCCGCTCGACCTCACCTACAAGGAGTTCGAGCTGCTGAAGTTCCTCGCCCAGCACCCGGGCCGGGTGTTCACCCGCGACCAGCTGCTCCGCGAGGTCTGGGGGTACGACTACTTCGGCGGCACCCGGACGGTCGACGTGCACGTCCGACGGCTGCGCGCCAAGCTGGGCTCGGAGTACGAGTCGATGATCGGCACCGTACGCCAGGTGGGCTACAAGTTCGTCGTGCCGCCGTCGCGCTCGCTGCCGGAGTCGGAGCCCGCTCCGCTGCCCGTCTGATAGGAAACGTCTCCACTTTCCCCCTTCCGTGAGACTTCCTCCCTTCTGACCCTTTTGCACCCTTGGCCGGATTTAGTCTGAGCCAAATTCGGGCGAAGGGGGCACCGTGCGTACGGGGATCAGGGACAAGACGACAGGCCGACACAGCGAGCCCGACGGGCGGTGCCGCTGATGTCGCCCAAGGCAATCCGCCGGGTCACGACCGTGGCCGTGGTGCTGGCCGCGCTGCTCGGCTCGGCGTTCGCGATCGGCCACAGTCTGATGGCCCAACTGGAACCCCCGCCCACCGGGGCGACCGCCAACGTCAACGCCACGCACTACGCCGATCAGCCACCCGTCACCACCCGACCCTCCCCCTCGCCGTCCGCCAGCCCGAGCCCGTCCCAGCGGGACCGCAAGCCGGGTGCCGGCGACGGGCCGTACGGCGCCATGGTCACCACCGGGTCGTCGCGGGTCGCGCTGACCTTCGACGACGGACCCGACCCGCAGTACACCCCGCAGGTGCTCGCCCTGCTCAGGGAGTACCGGGTGAAGGCCACCTTCTGCGTGGTGGGGGAGAACGTGGACAGCCACCCGGACCTGGTCCAGGCGATCGTGTCCGAGGGGCACACCCTCTGCAACCACTCCTGGAACCACGACGTGAGCCTGGGCGACCGATCGCCGGGGACGATCCGGGACGACCTGCTGCGGACCGACGCGGCGATCCGGGCGGCGGTGCCGAACGCGCGGGTCGCCTACTACCGGCAGCCCGGGGGCGCCTGGACGTCCGGGTTGGTGTCGGTCGCCGAGGACCTGGGCATGGTCCCGCTGCACTGGGCGGTGGACCCGGTGGACTGGCAGATGCCCGGCGCTTCGCAGATCACCGAGACGGTGCTGACCCAGACCGAGCCCGGCTCGATCGTGCTGATGCACGACGCCGGCGGCGACCGGTCGGGCACCGTCGAGGCCCTGCAGTACCTGCTGCCCGAGCTGCTGCGCCGGTTCCAACTGGAGGCCCTGCCCACCGGGACCACGTGAGGATCACCACGGGCCGGTGCCCGCGTCGGGGATGATCGGCGACCCGCCGCCCGCTACCGTGACGGGATGAGCGAGCGTCAGCGAGCGAATCATCAGCACAGCTCCGTGGTGCCTCATGCCGACGCCGAGCGCAGCGAGGCGTCGGCATGAGCGAGCGACAGCGAGCGAATCATCAGCACAGCTCCGTGGTGCCTCATGCCGACGCCGAGCGCAGCGAGGCGTCGGCATGAGCAGCACCGAGCCGACCGCTGACCGTGTCGTCCGCGCCGACCGGCTGGCGCCGGTCGAGGTGGCCGAGGTGCTGGCACTGGCCCGGGTCGCCGGGGACGCCGACGGCGCCGACCCGCTCGACGAGCACGTGCTGCTCCGGCTGCGGGAGCCGGCGGCGCCCGCCGTGCACCTCACCGCCCGGGCCACCGACAACACCCTGACCGGGTACGCCCACCTCGACACGACCGACCCGGCCAACGGCATCGGGGTGGAGATGGTGGTGCATCCGACGTACCGGCGGCGCGGCACCGGGCGGGCGCTGGCCCGAGGTGTGCTGGCCGCGGCCTCCGGGCCGCTGCGCGCCTGGGCCCACGGCGACCACCCGTCGGCCGCGGCGCTCGCGGTCGACCTGGGCTTCACCCGCGCCCGGGTGCTCTGGCAGCTGCGCCGCCCGCTGGCCGCCGCCCTGCCCGAGCCGGTGCTGCCGGACGGCGTCGAACTGCGCGCCTTCCGCCCCGGCAAGGACGACGAGGCGTGGCTGGCGCTCAACAACGCCGCCTTCGCCGAGCACCCCGAGCAGGGTCGGTGGACCGCGGCGGACCTGCGGGTACGCCTGGCCGAGCCGTGGTTCGACCCGGCCGGTTTCCTGCTCGCCGTGGAGTCGTCCACCGGCCGGCTGCTCGGCTTCCACTGGACCAAGGTGCACGAGCGGCCGGGCTCGGCCCCGATCGGCGAGGTCTACGTGCTCGGGGTGTCCCCGGCCGCGCACCGGGGCGGGCTCGGCCGGGCGCTCACCACCGCCGGCCTGGCCTACCTGCGGGACCGACGTGGGCTGGACCGGGTCATGCTCTATGTGGACGATTCGAACACCAGCGCGGTCGCCCTCTACGAGCGGCTCGGCTTCGCCCGCTGGTCCGCGCACGTCAACTACCAGCTCGGCTGACCGCGTCGCGGCCCACGTCGGCGGCCGGCACCATGCCCCCTCGTCGGCCGGTCTCCAGGACCGGACGAGACGTATCACGGGACCATCACGGGGAGGTTCCGGGGCGATCACGCCCCGCCCGACGTATGGCGATAAAGGGGACACCTCCCCGCCAGTTCATGTAATGGACAACACGCACTCAGCGGGCCGTCGTTTCACGGAGCGAGCCTGTTCATCTTCCGTTCACTTCTGACCGGCGAACCGTCTACCTGGCACTTCTAGCTTCATCTTCAGCCGGTCAGCGCCGGCACCCGGCCTCCCGGACCGGGCGACCTGACAAAGACGTGAAGGGAAACCCCTCAGGTGAAGCTCCAGCGCCACGGCGCCATCGCCTGCCTCGCACTCACCGCGGTGCTCGGCCTCAGCGCCTGCGGCTCGGACAACAACGCGCCGAGTGGCACCTCCGCCTCCGGCTCCGCCGCTGCCGCCGACTGCGCCACGGGCACCCTGAACGCGCAGGGCTCCTCCGCGCAGAAGAACGCGATGGCCGAGTGGATCAAGGCGTACCAGCAGAAGTGCGCGGGCACCACGATCAACTACGAGCCCAGCGGTTCGGGCGCCGGCATCCAGGCCTTCATCGCCGGCACCGCCGACTTCGCCGGGTCCGACTCCGCCCTCAAGCCGGAGGAGCAGCCGCAGGCGGACGCCAAGTGCGTCGGCGGCCAGGCCCTCAACCTGCCGATGGTGATCGGCCCGGTGGCCATCGTCTACAACGTCGGCGGCGTGGACAACCTCCAGCTCAAGCCGGCCACCCTGGCGCAGATCTTCGCCGGCAAGGTGACCAAGTGGGACGACCCGGCGATCAAGGCCGACAACCCGGACGCCAAGCTGCCGTCGACCGCGATCCAGGCGGTGCACCGCTCCGACGAGTCGGGCACCACCGACAACTTCACCAAGTACCTCTCCAAGACCGCTGAGGCGGACTGGACCTTCGGCAACGCCAAGGCCTGGAAGGCGCCGGGCGGCGTCGGCGCGGCCAAGTCCGACGGTGTGGCCAGCAAGGTCAAGAGCACCGAGGGCACCATCAGCTACGTCGAGTGGTCGTACGCCGAGAACTCCGGCCTGAAGAAGGCCAAGGTCCAGAACGGTGCCGGCGAGTGGGCCGAGCTCACCGCCGACTCGGCCGGCAAGGCCATCGCCGGGGCCAAGATCGAGGGCCAGGGCAACGACCTCAAGATGTCGATCGACTACAACACCAAGGAGGCCGGGGCGTACCCGATCGTCCTGGTGACCTACGAGATCGTCTGCAGCAAGGGCCTCGCGGCCGACAAGCTGCCGCTGGTCAAGGGCCTGCTGACCCACGCGGCCAGCGCCGAGGGCCAGCAGGACCTGGTCGAGCTGGGCTACGCCCCGCTGCCGGACTCGGTCCGGGCCAAGGTCGAGACCGCGGTCAAGAGCCTCGCCTGACGCGCTGACCGACACCACCTTCTCGATACGAAGCGAGCGAGCAGATGGGTGATACCCCTCACCGCTCGGCGCACGCCGGCACCGGCGGGACCCGCGTGGCCACGAGCCACGAGGGACCGGCCGGTGCCTCGGCGCGTGTGGCCGAGACCTCCGGCATCCCTGGTAACAGCGAACCCGGCCTGGGCGGCGGCGGGGCGCTGCCCCGGGCCCGGGCCTTCGGTGCGGAACGGGCGTTCCGTGGCCTGGCCCTGGCCGCCGGCACCGCCGTCCTGGTCGTCATCGCGGCGATCGCGATCTTCCTGATCGCCAAGGCCGTACCGGCATTGCGGGCGAACACCGAGTCCTTCTGGACCTTCGAGGGCTGGTTCCCGAACGACAACCCGCCGAAGTTCGGCATCGGCGCGCTCGCCTTCGGCACCGTGCTCACCGCGCTGCTCGCGCTGCTCATGGCGGTGCCGGTCGCGTTGGGCATCGCCCTCTACCTCTCGCACTACGCCCCCCGCCGGCTCGGCAACGGCCTCGGCTTCCTGATCGACCTGCTGGCCGCCGTGCCCAGCGTGGTCTTCGGGCTCTGGGGCCGGGACTATTTCGCCCAGCCGGTCGCCGACCTGTCGGCCTGGCTCAACCGCTACTTCGGCTGGATCCCGATCTTCGGCGACGGCCCGTACGGCAGCTCAGTCCTGCTCGGCTCGGTGGTGCTGGCGATCATGGTGCTGCCGATCATCACCTCGCTCTCCCGCGAGGTCTTCCGGCAGACCCCGACGGCCAACGAGGAGGCCGCCCTCGCCCTGGGCGCCACCCGCTGGGAGATGGTCCGGACCGCTGTCCTCCCGTACGGTCGGCCGGGCGTGATCGCCGCGGTGATGCTCGGCCTGGGCCGCGCGCTCGGCGAGACCATCGCCCTGGCGCTGACCCTCGGCTCGACGTACGCCATCTCGTTCAACATCCTGCAGAGCGGCGGCAACTCCATCGCCGCGAACATCGCGAACCGGTTCGCCGAGGCGAACGACACCGGTCGGGGCGCGCTGATCGCCTCCGGCCTGGTGCTCTTCGCGATCACGCTGATCGTCAACATCACCGCCCGCGCGATCATCTACCGCCGCCGCGAGTTCACGGAGTCGGCCGCATGACCACCACCGTCACCTCCCACCGCCCGCAGCCCCCGGCACAGCCGGTCACGCTGCGGGCAAAGCGGCTTCCGCGGTACGCCGCGCCCGCCATCGCTGTCGTGGCCCTGCTGGTCGCCGCCGGGATCGTGTACGGCGCCGGCATCGGCGGCCCGGTCCTGGTGGTGGTCGTCGGCGCGCTGCTCTACCTGGCCGGCCTCTACCTAGCCACGAACGCGGTGGAGGGCCGCCGGTCCGCCCGCAACCGGACCTGGAGCGCGCTGATCCACTCCGCCTTCGTGCTGGCGGTGCTGCCGCTGGCCTCGGTGGTCTGGACCCTCGTCAGCAAGGGCGCCGAGCGGCTGGACGGCAACTTCTTCCTCACCTCGATGAACAACATCGGGGCCCGGGACGCGAACGGCGGCGCGTACCACGCCATCGTCGGGACGCTGGAGCAGGCCGGCATCGCCACCTTGATCACCGTCCCGCTCGGCGTGCTCTGCGCGATCTACGTGGTCGAGTACGGCCGGGGCCGGTTCGCCTTCACCATCCGCTTCTTCGTGGACGTGATGACCGGCATCCCGTCGATCGTCACCGGCCTGTTCGTGCTGGCCTTCTGGGTGCTGATCGTCTCGCCGTTCTTCAACGACGGCCGGCCGGGCTTCTCCGGCTTCGCCGCCGCGCTGGCGCTGAGCGTGCTCATGCTGCCCACCGTGGTCCGCTCCAGCGAGGAGATGCTCCGCCTCGTCCCGGCTCCGCTGCGCGAGGGCGCGTACGCGCTCGGCGTGCCGAAGTGGAAGACCATCCTGCGGGTTGTTTTGCCGACGGCACTGCCGGGCATCGTCACCGGTGTGATGCTCGCCATCGCGCGGGCCGCCGGTGAGACCGCCCCGGTGCTGCTCGTCGCCGGTGGCGGCGCGGCGATCAACTTCAACCCCTTCGAGAACAACCAGTCGTCGCTGGCTCTCTTCGTCTACCAGCAGGCCGGCGAGGCCTCGAAGTACTCGCCGGCGCGGGCGTGGACCGCAGCGCTGACCCTGGTCGCCCTCGTCCTCATCCTGACCGTCGCGGCGAAGTTGCTGGCCCGCCGCAACCGGCTCGGCCGATGAATCCCGGAGGTACCACCACCATGGCCAAGCGCATCGAAGCCACCAACGTCACCGCCTACTACGGCGCCTTCAAGGCGATCGAGAACATCAACCTGACCGTCGAACCGAAGACGGTGACGGCCCTGATCGGCCCCTCCGGCTGCGGCAAGTCCACCTTCCTCCGGTCGATCAACCGGATGCACGAGGTGCTGCCGGGCGCCCGGGTCGAGGGCAGCCTGACCATCGACAACCAGGACATCTACGACCGGGACGTCGACGTCACCGCGGTCCGCCGGATGATCGGCATGGTCTTCCAGCGGCCCAACCCGTTCCCCACCATGAGCATCTTCGAGAACGTGGTGGCCGGGCTGCGGCTCAACGGGGTGAAGCGGAAGTCGATCCTGGAGGAGGCGGCCGAGAAGGCGCTCCGGTCGGCGAACCTCTGGGACGAGGTGAAGGACCGGCTCGGCAAGCCGGGCGCCGGCCTCTCCGGCGGTCAGCAGCAGCGGCTCTGCATCGCCCGCACGATCGCGGTCGAGCCGCAGGTGGTGCTGATGGACGAGCCCTGCTCGGCGCTCGACCCGATCTCCACGCTGGCCATCGAGGACCTGATGTTCCAGCTCAAGGACAAGTTCACCATCATCATCGTCACGCACAACATGCAGCAGGCCGCCCGGGTGTCGGACCGGACCGCCTTCTTCTCCATCGAGAAGACCGGCGACCCGGGCCGGCTGATCGAGTACGACAACACCCAGAAGATCTTCAGCAACCCGAGCATGAAGAAGACCGAGGACTACATCACCGGCCGGTTCGGCTGAGCCGCTGATCCCGGCCCGCGAGGGGTGTCGGTCGACCTCGACCGGCGCCCCTCGGCGTACCCGGGTCAGTCGAGGAGGAAGCGGGGCTCGCCGGTCTCGGGGAGGTCGAGGCGGGGGGTCACCGGCGTGGCTGGGTCGCGGGTCGCCGCGGCCCGGGCCACGCCGGCCAGGTCTCCGGTGGCGGCGACCTGGGCCAGGGTGACCAGGGTGGGCGGGAGCATGGTCAGCTCGCCGGCCTCCGCCCGGGCCAGGGCCTCCGCCGGGCGGATCCACATGGTGTGGTCGGCCTCCCCGGAGACATCCCGGGTCCGCTGCCCCGCCGGCAGCAGGGCCACGAAGAAGTACGTGTCGAAGCGGCGCGGCTCGAACTCCGGCGTGATCCAGCGGCTCCACGGCAGCAGCAGGTCGGACCGGAGGGTGAGCCGGCGGCCAGCCAGCAGGTCGGCGAAGCCGGCCCGGCGGGACACCAGGTCCTGCCGGGCGGCCTCCCAGTCGTCCCCGCTCACGTCACCCACCACGGTCGCCGCGTCCGGACCGGCCAGCAGCACGCCGGCCTCCTCGAAGACCTCCCGGGCGGCGGCGCAGACGACCGCCTGGGCGGCGTCCGGGGCGAGGCCGAGCCGGCCACCCCACTCGGCCGGCTCGGGGCCGGCCCAGTCCAGGTGCGCCTGCGAGTCGGAGCGGTCCACCCCGCCGCCGGGGAACGCGTACACGCCGCCGAAGGCCATCGCGGCGACCCGGCGGATGACGTACACCTCGAAGTCGGGGCCGGCCGGGCGGAGCAGCAGCACGGTGGCCGCGACCCGGGGCACGGCCGGCACGCCGCCCTCGGCGCGGAACCGGCGGGCGTGCTCCACCAGGGCGGGAGGTGCGGCGAAACCGTGGCTGGTCATCCCGCGAGCCTAGTTCCCGACCAGTGGATCGATTCTCCGGCGGCGCGGGAGGGCGGGATAGCGTGCCGCCATGACGCGTTGGGGAATCCTGGCCACCGGACAGATCGCCGGGCGCTTCGCCGAGGACCTGCGGCTGGTGCCGGGGGCGGAGCTGGTGGCGGTCGGCTCGCGTACCCCGGAGAGCGCGGAACTGTTCGCGGCCCGGCACGGCGTGCCCCGGGCGTACGCCTCCTGGGCGGAGCTGGCCGCGGACCCGGACCTGGACGTCATCTACGTGGCCACCCCGCACGCCGCCCACCACGAGGCGGCCATGACCTGCCTGGCCGGCGACAAGGCCGTGCTGGTGGAGAAGCCGTGCACCCTCGACGTGGCGACCAGCACCGAGCTGGTCGAGACGGCCCGGGCCCGTGGCCGCTTCCTGATGGAGGCCATGTGGATGCGGACCAACCCCCTGATCCTCCGGGTCCTCGACCTGATCGCGGACGGGGCGATCGGCGAGCTGACCCACGTACGGGCGGACTTCGGCCTGGCCGGGCCGTTCCCGCCGGAGCACCGGATGCGGGCCCGGACGCTGGGCGGCGGCGCCCTGCTCGACCTGGGGGTCTACCCGGTGAGCCTGGCCCACCTGCTGCTCGGCGTGCCGCAGCACGTGCACGCCTGGGCGAAGCTGAGCCCCGAGGGGGTGGACGAGAACACCGGCCTGGTGCTCGGCTGGGACAGCGGCGCCGTGGCGGCGCTGAGCTGCGGGATGATCGGCGCCACCGCGATCACCGCGTCGATCACCGGCACCACCGGCCGGATCGACCTGCCCGAGCCGTTCTACCGGCCGGGCGCGGCGGTGCTGCACCGGCCCGGCGCCGAGCCGGAGACCGTCCCGGCGGACCTGACCGGCGGCGGCTACCAGCACGAGGCCGTCGAGGTGCAGCGCTGCCTGGCCGCCGGGCTGATCGAGAGCCCGCTGGTGCCGCACGCCGCCACCCTGGAGGTGATGGCCCTGCTGGACGACATCCGGGCCCGGATCGGCGTCGCCTACGCGTGAGGGCCCCCGGCCCGGTGGCCGGGAGCCCTCCCCACGTCGCCTCAGAACAGCGGGCGGACCAGCAGGTACGCCAGGCAGGCGATGGCCGCCGACGCCGGGAACGTGATGATCCAGGCGATCACGATGTTGCCGGCCACGTTCCAGCGGACCGCGGAGAGCCGCTTGGTCGCGCCCACGCCCATGATCGCCGAGGTGATCGTGTGGGTGGTGGAGATCGGGGCCTTCAGCACCAGGGCGTTGAAGTACAGCACCGCGCTGGCCACCGTCTCGGCGGCGAAGCCCTCCGCCGGGCCCAGGTCGATGATCTTCCGCCCGAGGGTACGGATGATCCGCCAGCCACCCGCGTAGGTGCCGGCCGCGAGCATGGCCGCCGAGGTCCAGAACACCCACTGCGGGATGTGGGTCTTGTCGGACTGGTAGCCACCGGTGTAGAGGGCCAGCACGATGATGCCCATGGTCTTGGCGGCGTCCTGCATGCCGTGACCGACCGACATGGCGGCGGCCGAGAGGGTCTGCGCCCAGCGGAAGCCCCGGTTCAGCTTGGCGGGCTGGCCCTTCCGGAAGAGCCAGAGGATCGCCAGCATCACCAGGAAGCCGAGCACCAGGCCGACCACCGGCGAGAGCACCATCGGGATGATGACCTTCTTGACGATGTTGCCCCACTGCACGACGCCGTCGGCGGCGAAGAGGGTCGCCCCGACCAGGCCGCCGAACAGGGCGTGCGAGGAGGACGACGGGAGACCGAAGTACCAGGTGATCAGGTTCCAGGCGATGGCGCCGAGCACGCCGGCGAAGACCACCCCGAGGCTGGTCACCCCGGTGGGCAGGGTGACCAGGCCGTCGCCGACCGTCTTGGCGACCCCGGCGCCGAAGTGCGCGCCGACAAAGTTGCCGACGGCGGCCAGGGCGAGGGCGACCCGGGGGGTCAGCGCCCGGGTGGAGACGCTGGTGGCGATCGCGTTGGCCGCGTCGTGGAAGCCGTTCGTGTAGTCGAACGCCATGGCGGCCACGATCACCGCCAGCACGGCGATGAGTTCGGGAGTCACGGGATCAGGACTCCTTGACCGCGATGGTCTCGACGGTGTTGGCCACGTGCTCGAAGGCGTCGCAGGCGGCCTCCAGCTCGTCGGCCACCTCCTTCATCTTCAGCACGGTCAGCGCGTCGTACTCGCCGGAGAAGAGGCGGACGAGCAGCATCCGGTACGCCTGGTCACCGTCGTTCTCGAGGCGGTTGCACTCGATCCAGTAGGCCTCGAGGTTCTTCATCGACCGCAGCTGCGGCATGGCGTCGGCCGTCAGCTTGGCCTGCTGGTCCAGCACGTTCACCAGCTCGTGCAGCTCGCGCGGAAGGGCGGGGAGCTTGGTCAGGCCGTACAGGTAGAGCAGGTTGCCGACCGCCTCCAGGTGGTCCATCACGTCGTCGAGCAGCGAGCCCAGACGGTAGATGTCCTCCCGGTCGAACGGGGTGATGAAGGTGGAGTTGATCTTCTTGAACAGCTCGTGGGTGATCTGGTCGCTGTCGTGCTCGACCTCGGTCAGCCGCTCGCTGACCGACTGCACGTCAACGCCGGGCAGCGCCAACTCGTTCAGGAGCTCGGTACCCCGCACCAGGTTCTGCGCGGCCCTGGTGAAGAGCTCGTAGAAGGCGCCCTCGGTGGGACGGAAGGAAAACTTCACAGCACGGACCTCGTCGTGTCGGTGGAAGGGGTGGCCGCCGCCCCGGAGGGCGTCCGCTCTGCGCATGCTAGGTACCCGGAGTAACGGGGCATCCTTCGGCCCACCCCTGGTCAGGGGTGATTTACCGCTCGTTCACCTTCCGTTCACCTTGACCCTCTCGGGCCCTCACGCCGCAACCGGTCGCGCTCCCGCTGGACGTCGAAGTCGGCGGGCGGATACCCCAGATCCAGCGCGTCGAACGTCTCCCGGAGCAGGTGAGCCACCGCCCAGTCGCGGTACCACTTCCGGTCCGCCGGCACCACGAACCAGGGCGCGGCGTCCGCGCCGCACCGCTGCAGCGCCTCGGCGTACGCGGCCTGGTAGTCGTCCCAGCGGGCCCGAGTGTCAAGATCGCTCGGGTTGTATTTCCAGTACTTCGTCGGGTCGGTGAGCCGCTCCATCAGCCGCTCGCCCTGCTCGGCGTACGAGATGTGCAGCATCACCTTCACCAGGGTGACCGAGTCGTCGGTCAGCTCCCGCTCGAAGGCGTTGATCGCGTCGTAGCGCCCCCGCCAGGTGGCCTCGTCGACCAGCGACTCGACCCGGGCGATCAGCACGTCCTCGTAGTGGGAGCGGTTGAAGATCCCGACATACCCGGGCGGCGGCAGGGCCCGCTGGATCCGCCACAGGAAGTCGTGCCGCAACTCCTCTGCCGTGGGCGGGCCGAACGAGCGGATGTGCAGGCCGAGCGGGTTCATCGCGCCGGCCACCCGCTTGATCGTGCCGTCCTTGCCGCCGCAGTCCATGGCCTGGAGCACCAGCAGCACCCGGCGCGGGCGACCCCCACCCAGGTGGGCGCCGGCCTGGGTCGGGGCGCTGGTCGGCGCCTCCGGACCGGCGGCGCCCTTCGCCTCGGCGTACAGCATCTCCTGCTGGCGGCCGAGCGCCACACCGAGCAAACCGACCTGCCTACGGGCCCACTCCTTGGGCCCGCGCCCGCTCCCGGCCGCCGGGGGCAGCCCCGGCGTCGACCGGGGATCGATGCCCGCGAGGTCCACGGCCCGGCCATCCGGCGCCACCCGCAGCAGCTCCCGCATCGGGCCGCCCGCGGGCCGCACCACCTCATCGACTCCGCTCATCCCCCGATCTTCACCCACCTCACCCATCCCCGCCTCCCGAGCGCCCCGCGCCCGCGCCCCGCGCCCCGCGCCCCGCGCCCCGCGCCCCGCGCCCCGCGCCCCGCGCCAAGATCCACACACTTTCAGGGAAAGAGGTGCTTCCGGCGTGCCGGAAGCAGCATCTTCCGTGACCTAGTGCGGATCTTGCTGGGTGGCTGACCAGCCCGGCACCCAACGCCTCGCAGCGCTGCCGAGGGCCCGCGAAGTTGGGTGGATCTCGGCCGTGGGCAGGGCGGGGGGACGCGGCGGGACAGCGAAGGTGTCACGTTTCGGGGCGGTGGGTCGTCCAGAGGTATGGGGAGAATGTGGTCCCCGACGGGAGGGAGCGGCCGTGACGGACCTGGCGGCGGAGTTCGAGGCGGAGCGCGGCCATCTCATGGCGGTCGCCCACCGGATGCTGGGCAGCCGGAGCGAGGCCGAGGACGCCGTCCAGGAGACCTGGCTGCGGTACGCGGGCGCGTTCGCCGATCCGGCCGCCCGCGCCCAGATCCGCGAGCTGCGCGGCTGGCTGACCACCACCTGCTCGCGGATCTGCCTGGACGTGCTCCGCTCCGCCCGGGTACGCCGGGAGGCGTACCCCGGTCAGTGGCTGCCGGAGCCGGTGGTGACCGACGTGCCCGCGGCGGACGGGTTCGCTCCCGACCCGGCCGAGCGAGCGGTCCGCGCCGACCAGCTCGGCACCGCCCTGCTCGTGGTGCTGGAGCGGCTGAGCCCGGAGCAGCGGGTGGCGTTCGTGCTGCACGACGTCTTCGCCGTGCCGTTCGCCACGGTCGCGGACGTGCTCGGCACCACCACCGTCGCGGCTCGGCAGCTCGCCTCCCGGGCCCGCCGGGCGGTGGCCGCGCCGGATGTCCCCCGGCACACCGCCGACCTCGCCGAGCAGCAGCGGGTGCTCGCCGCGTTCATCGCCGCGGTGGAGTCCGGCGAGCTGGAGCGGCTGGTCCGGGTGCTCGCCCCGGACGTGGTGTTGATCGGCGACAGCGGCGGGCACTTCCCGGCGGCCCGCCGGCCGGTGGTCGGCGCCGAGGCGGTGGCCCGGTTCGTCCTCGGGCTCTTCGGCCAGGCGAGCCGGTACGGCGACCGCGTCCTCGCCCGACCCGTGCTGGTCGACGGCGCGCTCGGCTGGCAGGCGGAGACGGTGTTCCGGGACGGGCGGCCGATCCGCGTGGTCACCTCGTTCGCGGTGCACGACGGCCGGATCACGGGCGTGTTCAACCAGCTCAATCCGGAGAAGGTGGCGCAGTTGCCGGCGGTGGGGGCGCAGACCGGCTGGCCGCCGCACTCGTGAGCCGGCTCAGACCACCAGGGCCAGCCACTTCCGGTACGACGTGGCGAACGGCTCGGTGCCGTCCCCGAGCGCGCCGAACAGCCAGCGGGCGGCCGCCTCAGCCTCGACGACCAGGTCGTCCGGATAGCCGAACCGCTCCCGGTGCTCGGCGAACTCGTCCTCGTCGCGCAGCTCGACCACGCCGGTCTCGCGGCGGCGCACCACATCCAGGTCGAGGTCGATCAGGTGGACCGTCTCGTCGCCCTGCCAGCGGGCCGGGGTGGCGATGTCGCAGTAGACCTCGCTGGTCCGCGGCGGCGGGTTGAACATCCCGGTCCACCAGGCGTGCCGGGGCACCAGCAGGACGAAGGGGATCTGCTCGACCGAGGGCCGGCCGTGGTAGACCGATTCGGTGCCGGCCGGTACGCCGAGCCAGACGCCGAGGTCGTCCTCGGCGAGCCGGCGGGCGGGGTAGTCGCGGTGGGCGCTGCCGTCGTACTTGCGGTAGATCACGCGGACCACGTCGCTCGGCATGACTGGCACCCTAACCGATTCCGGCCACGCGACGCGATCGGCAGGTAACCGGACGCGACCCGGCCGGATCGCGCCACGCGGCGGACGGGCGGGACCGCTGTCGGCGGCGGCGGGTACGGTCGCACGGTGACCCCGCCCCCTGCCGCCACCGGTCCCGCCGTCAGAAAGCAACGTCGGGGCACCCGGCCCGGCGGCGGCGAGCTGCTGGCCGCCGCGGTCGGCGCGGTCCCCGGGGGCGCGACCCGGCCCGGTCAGCAGCAGATGGCCGAGGCGATCGAGCGGAGCATCGCCTCCGGCGAGCACCTGCTCGTGCAGGCCGGCACGGGCACCGGCAAGTCGCTGGCGTACCTGGCCCCGGCGCTGGCCGTGGACGGCCCGGTGGTGGTCTCCACCGCCACCCTGGCGTTGCAGTCCCAGCTGGTCGACCACGACCTGCCCCGGCTGGCCGACGCGGTGGAGCCGCTGCTCGGCCGCCGCCCCACCTTCGCGGTGCTGAAGGGCCGGCACCACTATCTCTGCCTGGCCCGGCTGGACAACTCGGTCGAGGAGGAGCCGGAAGACACCCTCTTCGACACACCCCGGCCCGGCGGGGGCACCAAGTGGCTCGGCGAGGCGGGCCGGCTCGGCAAGCAGATGCAGCGGTTGCGCGACTGGGCGGAGGAGACCGCCACCGGCGACCGGGACGAGCTCGACCCGGGCGTCGACGACCAGGTGTGGCGGTCGGTCTCGATGCCGGCCCGGGAGTGCGTGGGCGCCACCCGCTGCCCGTTCGGCCAGGAGTGCTTTGCCGAGGCTTCGCGGGCCCGGGCCCGCGAGGCGGACATCGTGGTGACCAACCACAGCCTGCTCGCCGTCGACATGCTGGCCGGCCGGCACATCGTGCCGCCGCACAAGCTGCTGGTCGTCGACGAGGCGCACGAGCTGGCCGACCGGGTGTCGTCCGCCGCCCAGGCGGAGCTGGTCCCGGAGCTGATCGACCGGTCCGCCCGCCGGGCCCGGCCACTGCTCCGCCCGGAGGTCGCCGAGCGGCTCACCGAGGCGGGCGACGCCCTCGCGGTGGGGCTGGCCGAGGTGCCGGCCGGGCGGCTCACCGCCGGCCTGCCGCCGCCCCTCCGGGAGGCGTGCACGCTGCTCGACGCGGCGACCCGGGCCGCGCTGGAGGCGATCGGCGAGATCAAGTCGGACGACCCGGACCCGGTCCGCAAGCAGCAGGCCAAGGCGGTGCTGGACGAGCTCTCCACCACCGCGCAGCGGCTGCTGGAGGAGGCCGACCACGACGTCGCCTGGGTGGAGAAGCCGGAGAACGGCAGCCGGCGGGCCCTGGTGGTCGCGCCGCTCTCGGTCGCCGGCACGCTCGCCACCCACCTGTACGAGGAGCGCACCGTGGTCGCCACCTCGGCGACGCTGGCGCTGGGCGGCCGGTTCGACACGGTGGCCCGGGCGCTGGGGCTGGAGACGCCGCCGCCCGCCCCGCCCTCCCCGGCCGCCGCCGCGCTGGCCAGCGCGGCCGCTGCCGGCCGTACCGGCGCCGCCACCGCGCCGGTGGCGAGCACTCCGGGGAGCCGCGCCGCGGTCGGGACGGTGCCGGCCACCGAGGGGCCCGGCTGGCGCTCGCTCGACGTCGGCTCGCCGTTCGACTACGCCCGCCAGGGCATCCTGTACGTCGCCGCGCACCTGCCCCGGCCCAGCGTCTCCGGCCTGCCCGAGGCGGCCGGCGAGGAACTGCTGACGCTGGTCGGCGCGCTCGGTGGGCGTACCCTCGGGCTCTTCTCCTCGCGGCGGGCCGCGCAGCAGGCGGCGGAGCTGCTCCGCGCGCGGACCGACCTGCCCGTGCTGCTCCAGGGCGAGGAGGCGCTGCCGCTGCTGGTCCGCCGGTTCCGGGAGGAGCGGGAGAGCTGCCTGTTCGGGGTGATGTCGCTCTGGCAGGGGGTGGACGTGCCGGGTGACGCCTGCCAGCTGGTGGTGATCGACCGGCTGCCCTTCCCCCGGCCGGACGAGCCGCTCGCTGCCGCCCGCGCGGCGGCGGTGGACGCCGGCGGCGGCTCCGGCTTCGCGGCGGTCAGCGTGCCGATCGCGGCGATCCGGCTGGCCCAGGGCGTCGGCCGGCTGATCCGGGCGACCGGCGACCGCGGGGTGGTGGCGGTGCTCGACTCCCGGCTGGAGACGGCCCGCGGCTACGGCCCGTTCCTGCGGCGCTCGCTGCCGCCGTTCTGGTACACCACCCGCCCGGACGTGGCCCGGGGCGCGCTGGAACGCCTCGGCAAGTCCTGACCCCCGCCCGGCGTTGACGCCACTCCGGGTGCGGCCGGCGCGGTTCCGACGGTCCCCGCGCCGGCCGCACCCGGAGTGGATCGAGCCGGGGGACGCGCGTCAGGGGGCCTGCGAGGCGACCACCACGGCGTCCGGTGGGGTGTCCGGGACGGTCCGGGCGGCGAGCCGGCGGATCGCGGTGTTGAGCACCGCGATCAGCGGCACCGCGACGAGCGCGCCGGCGATGCCGGCGAGGACCACCCCGGCGGCGATCCCGATGATCACCGCGAGCGGGTGGATGGCCACCGCCCGACCCATGATCAGCGGCTGGAGCACGTGCCCCTCCAGTTGCTGCACGCCGATGACCGCGCCCAGGATGATCAGCGCGGTGACCGGGCCGCTGTCGACCAGCGCCACCAGCACGGCCACCCCGCCGGAGAGCGCGGCTCCGACTATCGGGATGAACGCCCCCAGGAAGACCAGCGCGGCCAGCGGGAACGCGAACGGGATGTTGAAGATCACCAGGAAGATCCCGATGCCGACCGCGTCGATGAAGGCGACCAGCACGGTGGCCCGGACGTACGCGCCCAGCGTCGCCCAGGAGGCCCGGCCGGCGTCGTCGACCTTCCACCTGGCGGCCACCGGCAGCAGCCGGACCAGGAACCGCCAGATCTTGTTGCCGTCGCGGAGGAAGAAGAAGGTCGCGAAGAGCACCAGGATGGTGCCGGTGAGCACCTCGGCCAGGGTGGCCGCGGTGGAGAGGGCGCTAGTGGTGAACGTCTTGGAGTTGCCGCTGATCCACTTCTGCGCCTCGTCGATGTAGTGGTTGATCTGGCTGTCGGACACGTGCAGCGGGCCGGTCTTGAGCCAGCTCTGGATCTGCCGGACGCCCTGCGACGACTTGTCGCTCAGCTCCGGCACGCCCGCGATGAACTCGTTCACCACCAGGGTCAGCGTGCCGACCACCGCGGCCAGGCCGCCGACGAGCACCACCCCGGTCGCCAGCGACCGCGGGAAGTGGGCCTTGAGCAGCCAGCCGACCGCCGGGGCGAGCAGCGCGGAGAGCAGCAGCGCGATCGCCAGCGGGATGATCACGATGCGGATCGTGCCGACGATCTTGAGCAGCGCCCAGGCCACGAGGCCGATCACGATCAACCGCCAGGACCAGGCCGCGGCGATCCGCAGGGCGTGCGGCACGTCCGCATCGTCCCGGCTGGTGGTCGAGTTGTGCAGGGCCGCCGGAGGGGCCACCCCGGCCGTCGGGGCGGGGGCCGGGGCGGCCGGGCCCGGCGTGGACGGCGAGGGCACCGCCGACTCCCCCGGCGCGTCGTCGGGGTCGATCCGGTCGGCCCGCGCCGACTGGCGGCCGGACTCGTACGCACGGCGGAGCCGTCTGCGCATCCGCTCGAAGCGGCTCAAGCGCACCTCCCGCAAATCTGGTCCGCCCACGACACAGGGCGGACAGGATACGTCCGTCCGCCCCACCCTAGGGCGAGTTCGCCACACATTGCCCCTGTCCCGCGCCGATCAACCACGCCGACGGTCGACCACGGGGCACGCGGTAGCGTCTTCGCGTGACCGTCGACCAGAACCTCGACTCCGGCCTGCCGATCCGTCTGCTGCACGACCGCGTGCTGGTGCGTACCGAGGGCGGCGAGGGTGAACGCCGGTCCACCGCCGGCATCGTGATCCCGGCCACCGCAGCCGTGGGCAAGCGGCTGGCCTGGGCTGTCGCCATGGGGGTGGGCCCGAACGTGCGCGCCATCGTCGCCGGCGACCGGGTGCTCTTCGACCCCGACGACCGCTCCGAGGTGGAGCTGCACGGGCGGGCGTACGTGCTGCTGCGCGAGCGGGACGTGCACGCCGTCGCCGCCGAGCGGGTGGAGAACGAGTCGACCGGTTCGACCGGCCTCTACCTGTAGCCGCCCGCCCCGGGGCGCCGTTTGCGCCGCTTCCCCCTGGGAAGCCAGGCAAGCACCAGCGCCCTGGGGAGGGACCATGCCGGTATTCGTGAAGAAGCTGCTGATCGTGGGAGCGGTCGGCTTCCTGATCTTCTTCATGGCGTTCCGGCCGGACGGCGCGGCGCAGCTGTTCAAGTCGATCGGCGCCCTCCTGATGGCCATCGCCCAGGGCCTCGGCGACTTCCTCACCGGCCTGATGGCCTGACCACCCTCCCCGCCGTCCCGCCACCGTCAGGCGCCCGGGCCAGGACGGGGCCGGCACCGGAGACCGGGTGCCGGACCAGCCGGGCGGGCCGTCAGGGCCCGGGGGCAAGGCGCGGCCGGCACCGGAGACCGGCTGCCGGGCCGGCCGTCAGGCTCCGGGGGGCCAGGGCGCGGCCGGTCGGTGGCCGTACCAGCCGGGCGGGCCGTAGGGGGGCGGCTGGGCCGGGGGCCGGGCCAGCACCACCGGGATCGGCACCACCGGCTCGTCCGGAGCCGCCACCGGGCGCTGCGAACCGTCCGGGAACCGCAGGTGGTAGTGCTGTCCGTCCCAGACGCCGACCGGGGCCTGCGGATCCCGCCCGACGAAGAACGACCGGTACGCGGCGATCGCGTCCAGCAGCTCCCGTTCCTCCCGCCGGGTCCGCTCCCGCTCGGCCGGCTTCCGGTCCAGCCCGCGGCGCATCCCGTCACGCAGCAGCGCCAGCCGGGTGGCGGCGAACTGGTAGCCCCGCATCGCCTTCAGCCCGCCGTCGCCGGCCACCCGCCGGGCCCAGGTACGCGCGGCGTGCCGCCGCCCGAGGCTGCCCAGCGCCGCCACCTCGGGCGGGGTGAGCCAGCCGGCCCGGACGTAGTCCGGCAGGGTCCGCTCGGTCAGCCGCCCCTCCCAGGCGCGCAGCCAGACCGCCAACCCGACCATGCCGAAGAAGATCGGCACCATCACGCCGATGTAGCCGTACAGCACGATGATCGGCTGCCCGGTGGCGACGGCCAGCGAGGGCAGCAGGTTCCAGGTGCCGTGCAGCATCATCGCCAGCAGCAGGCCGGCGATCGGGGCGAGGACGCGGATCCGCCGGTCGGCGGTGCGGGCGGCCACGCCCAGCCCCACCCCGGTCATCGAGGTGAACAGCGGGTGGGCGAAGCCGAAGAGCAGGATCCGCACGATGAAGATGGCGATGACCTGCTGCGCGCCGGTGGCCGGTCCATACTCCTCGACGCCGGTGCGGTAGCCGTATCCGCCCAGGTAGAGGATGTTCTCCACCATGGCGAAGCCGATCGCGGAGAGCCCGCAGTAGACCAGCGCGTCGGTGATCCCGGAGAACTCCCGGCGACGGAAGATCAGCAGCAGGATCGGCCCGGCCGCCTTGGTCAACTCCTCGATGAACGGGGCGACCAGCACCGCGGTCAGCGCCGCGGGCAGCCCCCAGTCCTTGAACAGCCGGGCGCCGGTCTCGTTGACCAGCAGCGAGATGGCGGTGGAGACGAACGCGCCCCAGGCGAAGCAGAAGATCAGATACTTCAGCGGCTCCGGCTCGTACCGGTCCAGCCAGAGGAAGCAGGAGACCAGCACCGGCACCGGCAGGATCGCCGCGACGACGCCGACCAGCAGGGCCTCGGCGCCCAGGCTCTCGCCGAGGGTGAAGACCATGAACACCGCACCGGCGGCGATCAGCAGCACCACCGCGGCGAGCGCCAGGATCCGCCGCCAGCCGAGCCGGCGCAGCGGCATCCGGGGGGTCGACGACCCCGGCGGCGGGACGGCGGGCGCGGACGGCGGCGGCAGGGCGCCGCCGGGCGGGGTGTCGGCCATGCGGTCAGCGTAGTCACCCGTGGCCCTCTGGTCCGGCCGCATCGGGCCCGGTATGCTGCCGGGCAGGTCACGAGCGCCAGCGTCAAGCCCCGGCTTGCTGGCCGGCAACCCTCGTCGAGTTCGCGGTGGGGTGCCCCGGGTGATGACCGGGCCCAGCCCGAACCGCGTGCTGGGCAAGCGCGGACCCCGTCCCGGGTAGCCCACCCCGGGGTCCCCTGGACCCGGGAGGTTCCGGCATGACCGTCACCGTCGTACCCACGCTGCCCACGCTGCCGGCGTCGAGCCGGCCGGATCCGCTGGGCGTGCTCGGCGTACCCGGGGAGATCAACCTGGACTACGCCGCCAGCGCGCCGTGCGCGCGGGCCGCGGCCGACGCGGTGGCCGAGCTGCTGCCCTGGTACGCGAGCGTGCACCGCGGCGCCGGCGCGCTGTCGCGGCGCTGCACCCTGGCCTACGAGCGGGCCCGGCAGACGGTCGCGGACTTCCTCGGTGCCCGCCCGGACGACCACGTGATCTTCACCCGGAACACCACCGACGCGGTCAACCTGCTGGCCCGGGCGCTGCCGGCCGGCACCACCGTGGTCACCTTCGCCGGTGAGCACCACGCCAACCTGCTCCCCTGGCCGCGCGGCTCGGTCCGGCTGCCGGTGCCGGCCAGCCCAGCCGAGGCGGTCCGCGCCCTCGACGCCGCCCTCACCGAGCTGCGGCGGGGCAGCGCGGGAACGGGTGTGCAGGCCGGGCAGCCCCGGGTCGGCGCCGGAACCCGGCCGGGCCTGCCGGTGCTGGTCGCGGTGACCGGCGCGAGCAACGTGACCGGGGAACGCTGGCCGGTGGCCGAGCTGGCCCGGGTGGCCCACCGGCACGACGCCCGGATCCTGGTGGACGCGGCCCAACTCGCCCCGCACGTCCCGGTGGACCTGGCCGCGCTGGACGTCGACTACCTGGCCCTCTCCGGCCACAAGCTGTACGCCCCGTTCGGCGCGGGCGTGCTCGTCGGGCGCGCTGACTGGCTGGACGCGGCCCCGCCGTACCTCGTCGGCGGTGGGGCCACCAGCCACGTCGGCGCGGCCACCCACGAGGTGCGCTGGGCCGACGGGCCGGCCCGGCACGAGGCGGGCACCCCCAACCTGCTGGGCGCGGTGGCCCTCGCGGCGGTCTGCGCCGCGCTGACCGAGGCGGACCGGGGCGAGCTGCACGCCCGGGAGCAGGCGCTGCTGACCCGGCTGCGGACCGGGATCGCCGCCCTGCCGCACGTGGTCGAGCTGCGTACCTTCGGGCCGGACGCGCCCCGGGTGGGCATCGTCTCCTTCGTGGTCGCCGGACGGGACTCGGCCGAGGTGGCCGCCCATCTGGCCGACGCGCACCGGATCGGGGTGCGGGACGGGCTCTTCTGCGCTCACCCGCTGGCCCGGCGGCTGCTCGCCGAGGCGGCGGCGCGCAGCGGCCGACGCGATCTGCCGCCGACCGCGCTGCGGGCCAGCCTCGGCCTCGGCGCCGCCCCCGCCGACGTCGACGCCCTCCTCACCGCCCTCGCCACCCTCCCCTGACCGCCGCCCGCCACCGGAGCAGCGCTCGCTCACGGGAAAAGGGGCCTGTTCGCTACCGGATGGCCACTCTTTCGGGTGAAGCTGCGCCCAAACAGGGCGCGGGTCGGGGGGTCAGCCGACGGGGGGTGCGGTGGGGGGCTTGGGGGATTCGCCCTGGTCGGGTGGGCCGCCGGTGCGCTGCTCCCGCTCGCCGAACGCCTGCCGGATCAGCCGGTTCGCCTCCTCCTGGTCGATGCCGGAGGCCACCATGAGGTCGCTCGCCGCGGTGCGGATCTGGGCGATCACCACGCTGCCGGAGAAGCCCACCCCCTCGGCGTACGCCCGGCTGGCCTCGCTGACCGCGCGCAGGGACCGTTCCCGGGCCTTCTGCGGCTCCTCCCCCGCGGCGAACTCCTGCCGGAGCAGGCGGACCGACTCGGCGAGGTGGGTGATCGCGTCAGGCATCGGCCCGGGGATCGGCTCCTCGTCCTCGATCAGGGTGACCGAGCGACGGATCAGGGTGCCGCTGTTGCGCATCGCCCGGTCGATCGGGTCGGCCGCGTCCGCGTAGTGGGTCAGCTCGCTGCGCCGGTGCCAGCGGGCCGGCGAGATGGTGGCGGTCTCCTTGGCGCCCTCGATCGCCTCGGAGAGCGCGGCCAGTTCCTCCTTGTTCTCCCGAAGCCGGAGCAACGCCTGCTGCGCCGCGTGCCGGTCCCGTTTGCGCAGCGCCTCCGCGCAGGCCTGGAGCTGGTCGGAGAGGAGGTTCAACGCCGGCCGGGCCGCCCGGTTGATCACGCGTAACGGGTTCAACGGCAGCAGGACCGCGGTGACCAGCAGCGCGATGCCGCCGCCCACCGCCGCGTCGATGAAGCGGGGCACCTCCAGATTCTTGGTGGACGGGCTGAGCGTCACGATCAGCACGGCGGTGGCCGCCGCCTGGATCACCACCGCCACGCTCGCCCCGGCGAAGATGCTCAGCAGGATCGCCGCGGTCACCACCAGACCGAGCTGCCAGGCACCGGTCCCGAGGACGTAGACCAGGCCGTCGCCGAGCAACACCCCGATCGCCACCCCGACGATCAGCTCCACGGTCCGGCGGAACCGCTGGCCGACGGAGGCGGCCAAGGTGCCCACCGCGGAGATCGGGGCGAACACCGGCTGCGGGTTCTTGAGCAGCCGGTGGGAGACCAGGTAGGCCAGGGCAGCGGCGAGGCCCGCCTGGACGGCGAGACCGGCGGAGGTACGCACCCGGTGCAGCCGGTCGTGCCAGGTGGCCCGGCTCCGGTGGCGGAGCTCGTCCATCGCCTCGGCGATCCGGGCCCCGTCGACGTCGACCAGTCCCTCACGCAGCCGTTTACGCCGCAGGAACGGCAGTCGTCGGTCCCGGGCCACGGCCATGGCCGGGACTACCCGTCCTTCACGGGGTGAATCCTCGTCCCGAGCGGTGGGGCAGACTGCACCGGGTGGACGAACTGATGCAGCGGTGGCGGGACGCGGCCCGCGCGGCAGGCGCGGTGGACCCGGCCGCCGTGGCGGGAGCCGGGGTGCGGCTGCTGGCCGGGTGGCAGGAGCCGCACCGGCACTACCACACGGTGGCGCACCTGCGGGCGGTGCTCGACGTGGTCGACGCGTACGCCGGGGAGGCCCGGCGGCCGGAGCTGGTCCGGCTGGCGGCATGGTGCCACGACGCCGTCTACGACCCGCGGGCCGGCGGGGACGCCAACGAACGGGCCAGCGCGGAGCTGGCCGGCGAACTACTCGCCGGCCTCGGGCTGCCGGCGGACGCGGTGGCCGAGGTACGCCGGCTGGTGCTGCTCACCGCCGGGCACGCGGTGCGGGCGGACGACCCGGACGGGGAACTGCTGTGCGACGCCGACCTGGCGATCCTGACCGCCCCGACCGACCGCTACGACCGCTACGCGGCGGCCGTCCGGCGCGAGTACGCCCACGTCCCCGACCCGGCCTTCCGCGCCGGCCGGGCGGCGGTGCTGGCCGGCCTGCTGGCCCTGCCCGCCCTCTACCGCCTCCCCGAGCCGCACGCCCGCTGGGAGGAACCGGCCCGGGCCAACCTCACCCGGGAACTCGCTGCCCTGGGAGGCGGGTGAGGTGCTTGGGGCGGCGCAGCCCGGCGTCCCGCAGCAGCCGCACGAGTTCCCGGGAGGGGACCACCCGGGCGCCGAGCCAGACGGCCATCGGGAACCGCTCCGCCGGCAGGTCGTAGTGGTCCCGGTCGAAGCCGCGGCGGGGTGAGCCCAACGCCTCGGCGAAGGCGTGCAGCTCGGCGTACGAGACGTCGCTGATCAGGTGCGACCAGAGCCGTCCCCGCGAGGGCACCACCGGCCGGTCCAGGTACAGCATGGCGACCAACGGTACGCCCGGTTGATGATCACGACCGGCACGACCTAGCCTTCCCGGCATGGCCGGTACCCCCCTCCTCGACGACCTGCGGGCCGCGCTCGGCGACGCCGCGGTGCTGACCGACCCGGATCTGCTCCGCATCCACGAGCGGGACGAGGCCGACCTGTGCGCGGCGGGTACGCCGCGGGTGGTGGTCCGCCCGCGTACCACCGAGGAGGTGGTGGCGGTGGTCCGGGCGGCGGCCCGGCACGGCGTACCGGTGGTGCCGCAGGGGGCGCGGACCGGGCTGGCCGGCGCGGCGAACGCGGTCGACGGCGCGCTGCTGCTGAGCACGGTGGCGATGGACCGGATCCTGGAGATCGACCCGGTGAGCCGGATCGCCGTGGTGCAGCCGGGCGTGGTCAACGCGGCGCTGGCCGGCGCGGTGGCGAAGCGGGGACTGTGGTATCCGCCGGACCCGGGCTCGTGGGAGTCCTCCACCATCGGCGGCAACGTGGCCACCAACGCGGGCGGCATGTGCTGCGTCAAGTACGGCGTGACGACGGAGTACGTGCTCGGCCTGGAGGTGGTGCTCGCCTCCGGCGAGGTGCTGCGCACCGGCCGGCGGACCGCCAAGGGCGTCGCCGGGTACGACCTCACCCGGCTCTTCGTCGGCTCGGAGGGCACCCTCGGCGTGATCACCGAGGTGACCGTCTCGCTGCGGCCGGCACCCGAGGAGTCGCTCACCCTGGTCGCGGTCTTCCCCACCACGGGGGCGGCCGGCACGGCGGTCGCCGGCATCGCCGAGCGCGGGCTCACTCCGAGCCTGCTGGAGCTGCTCGACCAGACCCATCTACGGGCCATCGAGGCGTACCGGCCGATGGGGTTGCGGACCGACGCGCAGGCGCTGCTGCTGGCGGCGGTGGACACCGGCGGGCGGGCGGCGGACGACCTGGCCCGGCTCGCCGAGGTGTGCACGGCGGCCGGCGCCGACGAGGTCTACGCGGCCACCGACGCGGCGGAGGCGGCGGCGCTGCTCCAGGCCCGGCGGCTGGCCCATCCGGCGATGGAGAAGTTCGCCGCCGACACCTTCCCCGGCGGCAACGGCGGCCTGGTCATCGACGACGTTGCGGTGCCGCGCGGCGCGCTCGCGGCCCTGCTCGACGGGGTGGCCCGGATCGCCGGGGAGTGCGGCGTGCCGATCGGCGTGGTGGGGCACGCCGGCGACGGCAACATGCACCCGAACATCGTGGTCGACCGGGCCGACCCGGCCAGCGTGGCGCGCGGCCGGCGGGCCTTCGACGAGATCATGCGGCTCGGGTTGGACCTCGGCGGCACCTGCACCGGCGAGCACGGCGTGGGGCTGCTCAAGCGGGACTGGCTGGCCCGGGAGATCGGCCCGGTCGGCATCCGGGTGCACCAGGCGATCAAGCAGGCGCTGGACCCGGCCGGCCTGTTCAACCCGGGCAAGGTGTGCTGACGCTCAGCCCTTGTCCTCGGCCGGGGTGGTCTGGGTGAGCAGCAGCAGGATCTCGTTGGCCACCGGCGGCTTCTCCTCGCCCGGGCAGTCCTGCGAGGTGATGGTCAGCTCCGGCGAGATCAGCAGGGTGGAGGTCAACGCGTCGATGCAGGTCTGCTTGTAGTGGCGGGCCTGGTCGGTCTCCTGCGCCAGGGCCGGGTCGGCGAGCATCCGCTGCAACCGCTGCGTCTGCTCCGGGTTGAGCGACCCGGTGGAGTCGACCCCGTCGCCGGCGCAGTCCCGGCACTGCCACCGCCCGCTCGGGTCCACCTCGAGCGTGCGGACCGGGCCGTCGGTGCCGAGCTTCTGGATCAGCGAGACCCGCCGGGACTCGCCGGCGACTGTCGTCGCGTTGCCCGCCCCCGGGTTGGTGGCGCCCTCGGCCCGGCCGAACAGCGAGCAACCGGTCAGGGCGGCCGCCAGCAGGACGCCGGCGGACATGAGCGGAACGCGCGACCATGATGGGCGGAGCACGGAGGGAACCTACACTTCCGTAGGTAGCGCCCGATACCCTCCGAACGGCGTTACCCGCTGGTCACCGCGAGGACGACGGCAACTCGGCGGCGTCGCCCTCGCCGCCCCGGTCCGCCGCGAAGCCACGGACGTCCGGAGCGCCCAGCCGCGCCGCGTCGGCGGCCACGTCGTCCGGCATCAGCTGCGACCGCCGCTCGGCCTCCACCCGGGCCCGGTATACCGCTACCTCGCGGGCCCGGGTCGCCGCGTCCCAGCCGAGGACCGCACCCATCAGCTCCGCGGCGTGCTCCGCCGACTCCAGACCGCGGTGGCTGGTCTCGATGGAGATCCGGGTACGCCGGGTCAGCACGTCCTCCAGGTGCAGCGCCCCCTCGGCGCGGGCCGCGTAGGTCACCTCGGCGGCCAGGTACTCGGGGGCACCGGCGAGCGGCGAGCCGAGCAGCGGGTCGGCACCGACCAGGGCCAGCACGTCGAGGCTGAGCGTGCCGTACCGCTCCAGCAGGTGCTCGACCACACCGACCGGCACCCCGTGCCGGCGGGCCAGGTCGGCCCGGTCCCGCCACATCGCCGCGTACCCGTCGGCACCGAGCAGCGGCAGGTCGGCCGTACGCGACGGGCGCGTCCCGCCCAGCCGGTGCACCGCCCGGTCGACCACGTCCGACGCCATCACCCGGTACGTCGTGTACTTGCCGCCGGCCACCAGCAGCAGCCCGAGCATCGGCTCGACCACCGCGTGCTCGCGCGAGAGCTTCGAGGTGGAGTCCGCCTCGCCGGCCAGCAGCGGGCGCAGCCCGGCGTACACGCCCTCGATGTCGTCGGTGGTGAGCGGGCGGTCCAGCACGGTGTTGACCTGCTCCAGCAGGTAGCCGATGTCCCGGGCGGTGGCCGCCGGGTGGGACCGGTCCAGCCGCCAGTCGGTGTCCGTGGTGCCGATGATCCAGTGGCCGCCCCACGGGATGACGAAGAGCACGCTGGTGGCGGTCCGCAGGATCAGCCCGGCCTCGCCGGTGATCGCCGAGCGGGGCACCACCAGGTGCACGCCCTTCGAGGCCCGGACCCGCAGGCCGGGGCGCAGCCCGACGTCGTCGAGCATCCGCGACATGTCGTCGCTCCACACCCCGGTCGCGGCGATCACCGTGCGGGCGCGTACCTCGAACTCGACGTCGGGCGAGCCGGCGGGCGCCTCCAGGTCGCGGACCCGGACCCCGGTGACCTCGCGGGCCTGCCGGAGCAGCCCGACGGCTTGGGCGCTGGTCACCACGGTCGCCCCGAGGCTGGCCGCCGTCCGGGCCAACGTCACCACCAGGCGGGCGTCGTCGACCTGCCCGTCGTAGTAGCGGATCGCCCCGGCCAGCGTGTCGGCGCGCAGGCTCGGGAAGACCCGGCGGGCGCCCTCGCGGGTCAGGTGCCGGTGCAGCGGCATGCCGCGACCACCGCCGAACACCCCGGCGAACGCGTCGTAGGTGGCGACCCCGGCGCCGTAGTACGACCGGCGGAAGAAGCGCCTCGGCAGGTCGCGCAGCCCACCCTCGGCGGGGAGCGGGACCAGGAACGGCACCGGGCGCACCAGGTGCGGGGCGAGCCGGGTGGCGAGCAGCCCGCGCTCGGTCAGCGCCTCGTGGACCAGGTGGAACTCCAACTGCTCCAGGTAGCGCAGGCCGCCGTGGATGAGCTTGCTGGACCGGCTGGAGGTGCCGGCGGCGAAGTCCCGCGCCTCCACCAGGGCCACCTTGAGCCCGCGGGACGCCGCGTCGAGGGCGGCCCCCGCCCCGGTCACCCCACCGCCGATGACCAGCACGTCGAAGCGCTCGGCCCGGAGGCGGCGCAGGTCGTCGGCGCGGCGCTCGGCGGAGAGTTGACCGGCCGCGGATCGGGACACGTTCGGGTCGCGCACCCGTCCACGGTAACCGTCCGCACGCCACGGCGGCACGCGCCGCCCGGGCCGTACGGTGATGGTCATGGTCGTCGGTCCCCCCGCAGCCCCGGTCCCGCCACCAGTTCCCGCTCCCCGTCGGTCCGGGCCCTGGCCGGTGGTCGCCGCCGTGCTCACCGGCGCCTGGGCCGTCTTCGTGACCGTGCCGGGCCAGGTCGCCGGTTGGGTGGTCGACCAGGTGGTGCTCACCTCGGGTCTCCACCGGGCGGTGCTGGCCTGGCCGGTGGTCGTGCTGGTCACCGTGCTGCTGGTGGGCGCGCCCACCCTCGCGCTCGCGCTGCTGCCCCGCTCCCCGGCGGTCCGGGCCACCGGCCGCGCCTGGCTCGCCGGGACGCTGGCGCTCGGCGCGCTGACCCTGCTGCGGACGGTACCGCCGGTGCACGAGGAGGCGTACCTGGCCGCGCTGGCCGCCACCGGGGCCCTGCTCGCGCTGGTGCTCGGCCGGCTGGCGCGCCGCCGCGCGGACGCCACGCCCCCAGACGTGGTGACCGGCCCGGAGCACACCCCGGCTGGCCCGGCCGGCGTGCCGTCGGGCTCGGCTCCCGCGCCACCTCGTGGCGGTGGGCCGGCGGGCGGCCGGCGGGCGGACCCGGTGACCCTGCTGGCGGTCGCCGCCGGGCTGGCCACGCTGCTGCCCTGGGCGTGGCTGGGCGCGCTCGGCGGGGTGCTGGAGACGGTGCTCGCCGGCCTCGCCGCCGCCGCGCTCGGCGCGCTCGCCGCGGCCCTGCTCGACGCCGCCTTCTGGGCCCGGTTCGCCGTCGGCGCACCGCCCCGGCCGGGCCGGCTGGTGCTGGCCGGCGGGCTGGTCGCCGGGGTCACCCTGGTGCTGCTGGCCGCCGGGACCGGGCAGTCCGGGGCGCAACTGCCGGCGCTGGTCGTGCTGCCGCCGCTGGGCGTCGTGCTGGGTGCGCTGGAGGTCGCGGCCCGCCGGGCCGGCGCGCCGGCCGGCCGCCGCCCGGTCCGCTGGCTGGTCGGCCTCGCGCTGCTCGGGCCGCTGGCGTTCACCGACCCGGAGGAGATCACCGTCCTGCTGGCCACCAGCCGCGACGTCCCGTTCTGGGTGGCGGTCGCGACCGGCGCCGCGTTCGCCGTCGCGGTCCTGCTCGCCATCGGGTACGGGGTGCTGCTGGCCCGGCCCCGCGCCCGCGCTCCGCGCCGCGGCGCGGCCGGGCTGACCGCCGCAGCCCTGCTCGCCGCCGTGGCCGTGGTCTACGTCGTCCCCGGCCAACCCGGCCTGTACGGCGAGCGGCTGCTCGTGGTGCTGCGCGAACAGGCCGACCTGACCGGCGTCCCGGCCGGGGCGCCCGGGCGGGCCGGCCGGGACGCGCGGGCGGCCGAGGTGTACCGGCGGCTGGTGGCCACCGCCGACCGGACCCAGGGTGACCTGCGCCGCGAACTGACCCGGCTGCGCCTGCACCCCACCCCGTACTACCTGGTCAACGCCATCGAGACGGACGGCGGGCCGGCGGTACGGGCCTGGCTGTCCGGGCGCCCGGAGGTGGGCCGGGTGCTGATCAGCCAGCGGCTGCGCCCGTTGCCGGCGGCGGCGCCCCCGGCCCGGGGCAACCAGCCGGCGCCCGCCGGTCCGGTCTGGAACGTGTCCCTGATCGGCGCCGACCGGGTCTGGTCGGAGCTAAAGGTGACCGGGACGGGCGTGGTGGTCGGCAGTTCCGACTCCGGGGTGGACGGCCGGCACCCCGCCCTGGCCGCCGGCTTCCGGGGCGGCGACGACTCCTGGTACGACCCGTGGGAGCACCGCCGCACGCCGGGCGACCGGGGTGGTCACGGCACCCACACGATCGGCAGCGCGGTGGGCCGGGGCGGGATCGGCGTGGCCCCCGGGGCGGACTGGGTCGGCTGCGTCAACCTGGACCGCAACCTGGGCAGCCCGGCGCACTACCTCGACTGCCTCCAGTTCATGCTGGCGCCGTTCCCGCCGGGCGGGGACCCGTTCACCGAAGGTCGGCCGCAACGCGCACCCGACGTGCTGACCAACTCGTGGGGCTGCCCACCGATCGAGGGTTGCGACCCGGGGGCGCTGCGGCCGGCGACCGCCGCGCTGGCCGCGGCCGGCATCCTGGTGGTGGCCGCGGCCGGCAACACCGGCCCGTACTGCGGCTCGGTGTCCGACCCGCCGGCGCCATACCCGGACGTGCTGACGGTCGGCGCGGTGGACCGGGCCGGGCAGCTCACCCGCTTCTCCAGCCGGGGACCGGCCGGAGCGGGCATCGCCAAGCCGGATCTGGTCGCGCCCGGCGCGGGGGTACTGTCGGCGTACCCCGGCGGCGGCTACACCACCCTGGACGGCACCTCGATGGCGACGCCGCAGGTGGCCGGGGTGGTGGCGCTGATGTGGTCGGCGAACCCGGCGCTCGTCGGCGATCTGGCCCGGACCCGGCGGATCCTCCTCGACACCGCCGCTGCGGCCGGGGTACCGCCGGACGCGGCGCGCTGCGGCGGTCCCGCCGACGAGGTCGGCGCCGGCCTGGTCGACGCGTACGCGGCGGTCCGCGCCGCGCAGCGCGCCGGATCTCCCTCCTGACACCCGGGTCGCCGGTTGGCACCCGGACCGGTCGGGCGGTGCCGGACGGCGGACGGATGACCTAGGGTCGGCGACCATGGACGCGGAGATCATCGAACTCGGCCCGGACCGCCTGCCCGCGATCGTCGGCCTCTGCCGGCAGGCCCTCGACCTGCCCGAGGACGCGTCCGAAGCGCCGGCCATCGTTGACACCCTCGCCGCCCGCGCGGCGGCCGACCGGCCGGTGCTGCGGCTCGGCGCGGTACGCGGCACCGAGCTGATCGGCGTGCTGGTCGGGTCGCGGTCCCAACGGGACCCCGGGCTCGGCCACGTGGACCTGCTGGCGGTGGCGCCGGCGGAACGGCGCCGGGGCGTCGGGCGGGCCCTGCTGGCGGAGGCGGAACGGCGGCTCGCCGGGCTGGGCGCGGCCGAGCTGCTGCTCGCCGGGAACCCGCCGTACTACGCCTGGCCGGGGATCGACGTGCGGTACACCCCGGCGGTCTGCCTCGCGCTACGGCTCGGCTACCGGCAGGACCGGACGGCCTGGAACATGACCGTGGACCTGGCCGAGGGCGCACCGGCGGTGCGTACGACGGAGCCCGCCGAGCGCCGGCTGGCCGACCGGGGCGTCACGGTACGCCGGGCCGAGCCGGCGGACCTGCCCGCGCTGGCCGCGTTCGCCCGGTCCACGTTCGGCGGGACGTGGGACGGCGAGTTGGCCGGTTCGCTCGGGCGGCCGGGCGCCGGCGCGCACCTGGCGGAGCGGGACGGCGAGGTTCTCGGGTTCGCGGCGTACGGCTCATCCCGGCCGAGCTGGTTCGGGCCGATGGGTACGGCCCCGGCGGCCGAGGGCTCGGGCATCGGTGGGGTGCTACTCCGGCGTTGCCTGCGCGACCAGGCGGCAGCGGGAATCGGCACGGCGCAGGTCGGCTGGGTGGGTCCGGTGCCGTTCTACGCGGGTGCGGCGGGGGCCAGGATCGAGCGGGTTTTCTTTCTGTACCGGAAAGCGCTGGACGGACAGGAATGACTAATGGGGCGAAAAGTGCATAGACGCTAATAATGCCATTCCGGCCCGTGGCCATTGACCGCCCCCTACGGTCGAGTCATAAGGAGGCAGCCATGACCACGGACGACGAACGGACCGACGACCAGCCGACGAGCTGGCACCCGGTCGGCGAGGTCTCCGGCCAACTGCCGTTCGACCGGCTCGACTACGGCGACGCGGAGCAACTGGTGGAGATGGCCGGCATCGACGAGCCGTCCAGCGACGAACCGCTGCAACTGGTGGACGAGCCGATCCGCATCCCGCCGCCGTACGAGCGGGTGCACAAGCGGCGAAACCAGCGGCGGCTGCCGACGTGAGACACGGAACGGGGGCGGACCGCTGACGCGGCCCGCCCCCGTTCGGCGTGCTGGTGGAGCTGGACTCAGAAGTCCATCTCCCCGCCACCCGGACCAGCCGGGGCGGCCGGGTTCTTCTCCGGCTTGTCCGCCACGACGGCCTCGGTGGTGAGGAACAGCGCGGCGATCGACGACGCGTTCTGCAGCGCGGAACGGGTCACCTTGGCCGGGTCGATGATGCCCGACGCGAGCAGGTCGACGTACTCACCGGTCGCGGCGTTGAGGCCGTGGCCCGGGTTGAGGTTGCGGACGTGCTCGACGACGACGCCACCCTCCAGGCCGGCGTTGACGGCGATCTGCCGCAGCGGGGCGTCCAGCGCGATCTTGACGATCTGGGCACCGGTCGCCTCGTCGCCGGCCAGGTCCAGCTTGTCGAAGGCGGTCTTGCCGGCCTGCACCAGCGCGACACCACCACCCGGGACGATGCCCTCCTCGACGGCGGCCTTCGCGTTGCGGACGGCGTCCTCGATGCGGTGCTTGCGCTCCTTCAGCTCGACCTCGGTGGCCGCGCCGACCTTGATCACCGCAACACCGCCGGCCAGCTTGGCCAGGCGCTCCTGCAGCTTCTCCCGGTCGTAGTCGGAGTCGCTCTTCTCGATCTCGGCCCGGATCTGGTTGACCCGGCCCTGGATCTGCTCGGCGTCGCCGGCGCCGTCGACGATGGTGGTCTCGTCCTTGGTCACCACGACCTTGCGGGCGCGGCCCAGCATGTCGAGGCCCACGGCGTCGAGCTTGAGGCCGACCTCCTCGCTGATGACCTGACCACCGGTGAGGATGGCGATGTCGGCGAGCATGGCCTTGCGGCGGTCACCGAAGCCCGGCGCCTTGACGGCGACCGACTTGAAGGTGCCCCGGACCTTGTTGACCACCAGGGTGGCCAGGGCCTCGCCCTCGATGTCCTCGGCGATGATCAGCAGCGGCTTGCCCGACTGCATGACCTTCTCCAGGATCGGGAGCAGGTCCTTCACCGACGAGATCTTGCTGTTGACGATCAGGAGGTACGGGTCGTCGAAGACGGCCTCCATACGCTCCGGGTCGGTCATGAAGTAGGCGGAGATGTAGCCCTTGTCGAAGCGCATACCCTCGGTGAGCTCCAGCTCCAGGCCGAAGGTGTTGCTCTCCTCGACGGTGATGACGCCTTCCTTGCCCACCTTGTCCATCGCCTCGGCGATGATCTCGCCGACGCTGGTGTCACCGGCGGAGATGGAGGCGGTGGAGGCGATCTGCTCCTTGGTCTCCACGTCCTTGGCGAGCTTGAGCAGCTCCTCCGAGACGCTGGCCACGGCCGCCTCGATGCCCCGCTTCAGGGCCATCGGGTTGGCGCCGGCGGCCACGTTGCGCAGGCCCTCGCGAACCAGGGCCTGGGCCAGAACGGTCGCCGTCGTCGTGCCGTCACCGGCGACGTCGTCGGTCTTCTTCGCGACCTCCTTGACCAGCTCGGCGCCGATCTTCTCGTACGGGTCCTCGAGCTCGATCTCCTTGGCGATGCTCACACCATCGTTGGTGATGGTGGGGGCACCCCACTTCTTCTCGAGCACGACGTTGCGGCCCTTGGGGCCGAGGGTCACCTTCACGGCGTCGGCGAGCTGGTTCATGCCCCGCTCGAGGCCGCGGCGCGCCTCTTCGTCGAACGCGATCATCTTGGCCATACGGCGTTGTCCTCCTGGACACTCACGGGCCACCCGAGTGTGTGCCCCCGGATGGGCCGCCTGGTGTACGCACCTTGGGACGTCGCCACCTGGCGACGGCGACGTCCGCAGGCCGGGCCGGATAGCCCGCGACGACCGGCCTCGTGCCACTCCGGCGCCATCGAGACGCCGACGTGGCCGTGGCCCTACCGCCCCGACCATTGGCACTCAACGTATGCGAGTGCCAATGACCTGTTTAGCACTCTCCCTAGCCGAGTGCAAGCACGATGCCCCCGCTCAGCCGAGTTCCGCGGCCAGTCGGGCGGCGTTCACCGGCCCTTCCTGGGCCCGCTGCTCGGCGTACGTGACGACCAGTCCGACCAGCTGCGCCAGATACACCGGGGTGACCAGCACGGCGGCGACCACCGACACCGCGACGGCTCCGGCCGCCGTGCCCGGGGTGGCCATCGGCTCCGCCCCGAACGGGAGCTGGCCCACACCCTCGATCACGGCGCCGGCCAGCGACCCGACGACGACCGCCGCGGCGACCAGCGCCACCCGGCCCAGCACCATCCCGAACCGCTGGTGGAACAACCGGAAGGCGCGACCGATCGGCTCCTGCCGCTCGAACAGGTAGATCGGACCGAACAGGGCGACCGCGAAGGCCGCGTAGATCCCGGGCAGCACGCAGAGGCAGAAACCGACCGAGATCAGCAGGGTGGCGACGATGGTCCAGCCCCAGACGCCGAGGGCCCGGCGCCACCCGTACCGGAGGGCGGCCCCGACACCGGCCGGCTCGCCGGCCGCCTGGCGCGCCACCACCCAGGTGCCCGCGGCCCAGCCCGCGCTCTGCAGCGGGCCGAAGATCAGGGCGGCGAGGAGCACCAGACCGTAGAGGGCGAACACGTCCTGGAAGTAACCGTCCGGCAGGACCGGGGCGCCGTCCGGCGCGGTGGTGGGCTGCGCCGTCGGGAGGAGGACGAGCGTGAGGATCGAGATCACCGCCGCCGGGACCGTCTGGGTGAGCAGCATGATCGGCAGCAACTGGCGCCAGCCGCGCCGCACCGCCCCGGTGCACCGGGCGAACCAGCCACCGATGCCGGCGTACGGCGGCGTGACCAGGGGGTCACCCGGGTCCGCACCCGGATACCAGCCGTACGGCTGGCCGGGCATCGCGGCGCCCGGCCAGGCGCCGGCCGGCACGGGACCGCCCGCGGCCGGCCACACCCAGCCCTGCGGCTGCGCGGCCGGATCCGTCGGGTACGCCCCCCAGGGCTGCCCGCCGGGCACCTCGTACCCCGGCTGGCCGGGCCCGATCGGCGGTGTGGGCGGCGGAAACTGGCCCGGCACGACGGGCTGCCCGGGCGGGACCGGCAGGACGGGCTGGCCGAACTGGCCGGGCAGGACCGGCTGGCCGGGTGCCGCCGGATATCCAGGCTGGCCGGGTTGCGCCGGCACCGCCGGATACCCGGGCTGGCCGGGCTGGCCGGATTGCGCCGGCGCTGCGGGGTCACCGGCGCTGGGCTGGGCGGGCACACCCGGAGCTGTCGGGGTGGACTGTCCGGGTGTGGCCGGTTCGCCGGTATGCCCCGGCGCCGAGCCCGGCTCGAAGGCTGGCGACGTCGACGGGGTCGGGTCGGCCGGGGGACCGGACGACGCCGGGGGCACTGGCTCGGTGGAACCCGGCGGGGGCTGGTCGGACATGAACCCTCCTCAGCGTGGCGGCTGGAACGGCTCATGATCTTTCACGGTGCGCGCCGGCACCGCAGCCCCTGATCGGGTGGAAAGCCGCCGGTCGGGCGGCGACGGGTCAGGCGATGAGGCGAACCCGCTCCGCCTGCGGACCCTTCTGGCCCTGCGCGATCTCGAACTCGACCCGCTGGCCGTCGTCCAGCGCCTTGTAGCCGTCCATCTCGATCGCGGAGAAGTGGACGAAGACGTCCTGCCCGCCGTCGACGGCGATGAAGCCGTAGCCCTTTTCGGCGTTGAACCACTTGACGGTGCCCTGTGCCACGGTGCACTTCCTCACTCTGCGCGGCGTTCCACAACCCGGAGACCGGCGGACCGGCACCGGCGGACCACCGGTTCGGCGATCGGCGACGACCGCTGAATCAGTGACCGAAATCGCACGCTACACGAGGCGTGACGACCGCGCACGACCACAAATCGGGCATATTCGGGCCAGCAGCCGACCCGGTCGGGCAGAGCCGGCATCCCGGGGTGCGGGTGGCGGGCCCTGGTCCGCAGGAGTCCGATTCCGCCCCGCCCTAAACTGCAAGGTCTCCTCGAAGGAGTTCTGATGATCAGCGCGCCGACCACCACCGTGACCCGCCCCGCGACCGTTCGCCGGGTCCGGCCCGAGGACGCCGCGCGAATGCGGGCGCTCCGGCTGGAGATGCTCGCCGATTCGCCGCTGGCGTTCCTGGAGACGGTCGCCGAGGCCGCCGCCCGCCCGCACGCCGACTACGCGGCGCGGATCGCCTCGGTCGCCGACGGCACGGTGACCGCCCAGTTCGTGGCCGATCCGGGCGGTCGGCTGGTCGGCCACGCCGGGGGCACGGTCGTCCCGGGAGAGCCCGAGCTGACCGTGATCTACGCCGTCTACGTCACGCCGGCGTGGCGCGGCAACGGGCTGCTGGGCGCGCTGGTGGACGAGGTGGCCGCCTGGTCCCGCGCCTGCGGCCGGCCCGAGCTGATGCTGGAGGTGGTGGTGGGCAACGACCGCGCCTACCGGGCGTACCGGAAGCTCGGCTTCGTCGACACCGGCGTACGCGTCCCGCACCCCAAGATCCCGGCTCTCAACGAACTCCAGATGCGCAAACCAGCCTGACGACCCCCCGCCGAGGACACCACCCGAGGCAGCACCCCCGAGATCACCTACCACCCTGGCCGAAGCCGCGGGAGCAGGGCGACCCAGACGGGTTTCCGGGGCAGGCCGCCTCGCGGAGGGATCAAGCCTGACCGCCCGGAGCGAGGTGGCCTGCCCCGGAAACCCCAACAATGCCCGCCCCCGAAACCCCAACCAGGCCCGCCCAACAATGCCCGCCCCGGAAACCCAACAGCGGCAACTACACGTGCCGGCGCGACTGCACGATCCGGAACCGGTTGGCCACGTACGCCCCGTCCGTCAGCGCCGAATTCGCCGCCGGGTTCGCCCCCGACCCGTGGAAGTCGGAGAACGCCGCCGACTGGTTGACGAAGACCCCGCCGGTCAGGTTGCAGGACAGGTGCACGCCCGCGTCGATCGCCGCCGCCTCGGCCGCGTCCAGCACCGCCTCGTCCGTGGAGTAGACACCGGCGGTGAGCGCACCCTTCTCCCCCACCGTGGTCCGCAGGATCTCCAGGCTGTGCGCCGTCGAGTCGGTCGCGATGGCGAACGAGATCGGCCCGAACCACTCCCGCGAGTAGGTCGCCGTGTCCGCCGCGTCCAGCTTGACGATGGTCGGCGTACGCACCACCGCACCGGGGAAGGACGGGTGCTCGACGGTCCGCGACTCCAGCACCGGCTCGCCGACCTTGGTGACCTCCTCCAGCCGCTCCAGCACGCCGTCGTTGACGATCGCGCCGGTCAGCTCGACGCCCCGGGCCGGGTCGGCGGTGAGCTTGCCGACCGCCCCGGCGATCCCGGCGGCCACCTCGTCGAAGCTCTTGTGCCCCTGGTCGGTCTCGATGCCGTCCCGGGGGATCAGCAGGTTCTGCGAGGTGGTGCACATCTGGCCGCTGTAGAGGGTCAGCGTGAAGCCCAGGTTGCGGCACAACCCGGCGAAGTCGTCGGTGGAGTCGATGACGACCGTGTTCAGGCCGGCCTTCTCGGTGTAGACGGCCGCCTGCCGGGCGTTTACCTCCAGCCAGTCGCCGTACTCGGTGGAACCGGTGAAGTCGACGATCTTCACGGCCGGGTGCAGCGCCAGGGTGGAGGCGAGCTTCTCGCCCGGCGCCTCCGGCGCGAGCTGCACCAGATTGGGGTCGAACCCGGCCTCGGCGAGCACCTGGCGGGCGTACCTCACGGTGATCGCGAGCGGCAGCACCGCGCGCGGGTGCGGCTTGATGATCACCGGGTTGCCGGTGGCCAGCGAGGCGAAGAGCCCCGGGTACGAGTTCCAGGTCGGGAAGGTGTTGCAGCCGATCACCAGCGCCACGCCGCGCGGCACCACGTGGAAGGTCTTGGTCATCCGCAGCGGGTCGCCCTTGCCGGCGGCCTTCTCCCAGCCGGCCGTGGCCGGGTGGCGGGTCATCTCGGCGTACGCGTAGGCGATCGCCTCCAGCGCCCGGTCCAGCGCGTGCGCGCCGCCGGCCTGGAAGGCCATCACGAACGCCTGGCCGCTGGTGAACTGCACCGCGTTGGCCAGCTCGAAGACGTTCCGGTGCAGCCGGTCGAGGATCTCCAGGCAGACGCCCGCCCGGGCCTGCGGGCCGGCGTCGCGCCAGGCCGGCAGGGCGGCGGAGGCGGCGGCCACGAGCTGGTCGGCGGTGGCGTGCGGGTAGCGCACGTCCAGCTCCAGGCCGAACGGGCTGACCTCGGTGGCGACGCTCTGCCCGTCACCCGCCTGGTCGAGGGGGAAGTCGGCCTTCAGGTACGCCTCGAAGGCCGCCTTGCCGTCCGCGGCGGCGGTCTCGCCATACACCCGGGGGCTGGGCGACTCGGGGTAGGCGGACCAGTACCCGCGCTCCGTGATGGCGGTCAGCGCTCGGTTGAGGGTGTCGGCGTGCCTGTCGTACAGGGGGTGCGGGGTCTCCGTCATGCCCGCCATCATGCAACAGCAAGCCACCAGATCAGTAGGGGCCTGTCACAAGTCAGATCGTCAGCTGCCAGTCGGTCGAGCCGGCCGCGGGCCGGTAGCCGAGTTGCTCGTTGATCGCGATCATGTGGGTGTTCGTCGCCGCGTTGAAGGTGTCGATCACGCGCAGCTCCGGTTCGTGCGCCAGCGCGTGGTCGAGGTTCTCGATCTTTGTGAGCAGCCCGAGCCGGTGGCCCCGGTGGTCCGGGTCGACGATGGTGATCTGCTGCCAGGCGTGCCAGGTGGTGTTGGCGGCCAGGCTGACCATGCTCCAGGCGACCAGCCGGCCGGACGCCTCGTGCACCGCTCCGACGCTGTACCGGCGGACCCCGCGCGCGTCGAGCGCCCGCTCCGTGCCGCGGATCCGCTCGGCGTCGATCTTCTCCTGCTCCCATTCGAGGTCACCGAGGGGCGCGTCGACCAGGAGCCGCCCCTCCAGGTAGGCGACGTCGGCGACGTACTCCTCGGGGGTGTGGTTCGACCAGCGGACGGTGCGGTAGCCGGCGGCGGACGTGCGGGCCCCGGCGAGCAGGCCGGCCAGGCGCGGCCGGTCGAGGGCGGTGACGTCCAGCCGGCGGCGGACGTCGGCGAGCGCCGGCTTCGCGCCGACGGTGGCGGCGAAGGCAGCCCCGGGCAGCTCCCGGGCCTCCTCGCCGGGCAGGGCGGTGACGGTCGAACCGACCAGCCGCTTGCCACCGCGTTCCCGCAGCAGCCGCAGCCCGTGCTCGTGCAGCGCCCGCCCCGCCCCGCGCCGCCGGTACGCCGGGTCCACCACCAGCTCGACGCTGGCGTTGTCGGTGTTGTCGAGGGTGTGCAGGTACAGCCGGAGCCAGCCGGCGGGCACCCCGTCGAGGCGCGCGACCCACCAGCGGGTGTCCACGCCCGGCATCGGGTGCCGCAGCGGCGCCTCGAACCGTCGCCGGCACAGCGGCGGGAGGTCCGGCTCGTCCACGGCCTGGGCCGCGGCCGCCGTCCGGTACACCGCGTCGAGGGTCGCCTGGTCGGCGGGATCGAGGGGGGAGACGGAGATGCCCATGCCCCCGAGCGTGGCCCACCGCACAGCGAAGGGGCCAGCGGTTTTCCGCTGGCCCCTTCGGACGTTGGTCGGGAGGGACGTCCGCACAACGCCTCCGGCGTTGGGTCGCAAGAACTTACAGTCTCCGGCGGATGCCCTCCCGCACCGAGCATCTTGCGCCGTCCAATTCCTGCCGTCAAGTCCTTGTCGGCGGGTTTTCCACACTCACAGCGAAAAGCCAGTTACCCGGCGGATCGACCCGATCCCCCGTCCGGGCGATCCGCCCTCCCCCGCACCGCCTAGTTGATCAAGAAGTTTCGGTCTCGACCCCGGGCTCTCCCGACGCGAACTTCTTGATCAACGGGGTGGGTGGCGGGTCAGCTGAGGAGGCCGGCGTCGCGGGCAGCGCGGAGGGAGGGCTTGATCCGGTGGGTGGGGCCGACCTGGTCGGCCACCGCGTCGAGGGTCTTGAGGCCCTCGCCGGTGTTGAAGACGACGGTCTCGGCCGCCGGGTCGAGGCGCCCGGACTCGACCAGCTTGCGCAACACCGCCACGGTGACGCCGCCGGCGGTCTCGGCGAAGACCCCGGTGGTACGCGCCAGCAGCCGGATGGCCGCGCGGATCTCGTCGTCGTCGGCGTACTCCATCCAGCCGCCGGTGCGGCGGACCGCCTCCAGCGCGTAGAGGCCGGCGGCGGGGTCGCCGATGTTCAGCGACTTGGCGATGCCGGTCGGCTTGACCGGGACGATGGTGTCGCTGCCGGCGTGCAGCGCCGTGGCGATCGGGTTGCAGCCGGCGGACTGGGCGCCGAACACCTTCCAGCCTCCGGCCGGCGCCTCGACCAACCCGACCTCGACCAGCTCGGAGAACGCCTTGTCGATCTTCGTGAGCAGCTCGCCGCTGGCCATCGGGATGACCACCTGGGCGGGGATCCGCCAGCCGAGCTGCTCGGCCACCTCGTACCCGAGGGTCTTGGAGCCCTCGGCGTAGTACGGCCGCACGTTGACGTTGACGAAGGCGGTGTCCTCGAACTCGTCGGTCTCCACCAGCTCGCCGCAGAGCCGGTTCACGTCGTCGTACGAGCCGTCGATGGCGACCAGCTCGCCGCCGTAGACGGCGGTGGTCACCACCTTGCCCTGTTCCAGGTCGCCGGGGATGAAGACCACCGAGGGCGCTCCCGCCCGGGCGGCGTGGGCGGCCACCGAGTTGGCCAGGTTGCCGGTGGAGGCGCAGGCGTACCGGGTGAAGCCGAGCGCCCGGGCGGCGGTCAGCGCCACCGAGACCACCCGGTCCTTGAACGAGTGCGTCGGGTTGGCGCTGTCGTCCTTGATCCAGAGCGGGGCGGTGAGGCCCAGCTCGGCGGCGAGGTGCGGGGCGGCGACCAGCGGGGTCAGCCCCGGGTTCAGGCTCACCCGGGTGGCCGGGTCCTGGCCGGCGGGGAGCAGGCCCGCGTACCGCCAGAGGTTCTTCGGGCCGGCCTCGATCTGTTCGCGGGTGACCGTGGCGAGGGCGGCGGTGTCGTAGTCGACCTCCAGCGGCCCGAAGCACTCGTAGCAGGCGTGCTGGGCGGCGAGCGGGTAGCGCGCGGAACAGCCGCGACAGACCAGGGCGCGGGCCGGGCTGAGGGTGGTGTCGATGCCGGAGCTGGCGGGAAGCGTCGACGTCATGTCTAGGTGTCCTCTCATCTTCCCCCGCATCGCCTTGTGCGGCGGGGACGGAATTGGCACCTGCCGGCGACGCTCGTCGTCGAGCGCGCGGGTGGTTGCCGGGGCGTCATCGGGCCGTATCCCTCAGCCCCTCTGGATGAGGTATGCAGTTGTGGCCCCGAGTCTATGCAGGTCCACCGCCCGCACCAACGGGGGTTCCCATTTTGTGAGCTACCGGCGCGCGGGATCAGCGGGCGAGGACGGCGACGGGGTCGACGACGGCCTGGCGGTCGGTCACGGCGGAGACCGGCGTGGCCGGGGCGGGAGTCGCGGCGCGGGTACGGGTGGCGAGGTTCGCGGCGACCAGGGCGGCGATGGTCAGGGCCGCGCCGGCCAGCTCCATGGCGCCGGGCCGGTAGCCGCGGAGGATCTGCACCGCGAACGTGGTCACCGGGACCAGGTTCATGAACAGCGCGGCGCCGGCGGCGCCGAGCCGGCGTACCCCGGTGTTCCAGGCGAGCACCGCGAGGACGGCGGCGACCACCACGGCGTACGCGAGCTGCGGGGCGACCGCGACGAGGTCGGCGGCGGCCGGTGCGTGCTGGAGCCCGGTGAGGTCGGCGACGGCGCTGGCGGCCAGCATGGCGAGCGTGCCGGCGACGGCGGTCAGGGTGGTGTAGCGCAGCGGGGAGTACTCGGGGAACCGGCCGGCGCCGTGGGTGTAGATCGCCCAGGCGAGCACCGCACCGATCATGAGCAGCCCGCCGACTCCGAACTGGCCGAGCCCGTCGAGCCGGCCGCGGGTGATCACCAGACCGACGCCGACCAGGGCGACCAGCGAGAGGCCGAGCAGCGCCGGCCGGGGGCGTACGCCGTCCCGGGCCCAGCGGACGAGCTGGGTGACCAGGGGCGTGGTGGCGGCGAACAGGGCGATCTGCTGCGGGGCGGCGTGCCCGAGGGCGAGGTTGGTGAGCACGTTGAAGCCGGCAAAGCCGACCACGCCGAGCAGCAGCACCTCGGCCCCGCGCCCGCCCGCGCGCAGGGCGGTCCACCCCTCCCGGACCAGCAGCAGGGCGACGAGCACGGCGGCGGCGAGGACGTACCGGACGGTGGTCAGGTTGAGTGCGTCCACCCGGGTGAGCGCGCTGGCCAGGACGGGGAACATGACGCCCCAGCTGAGCACGGCGAAGAGCGGGAACGCGGCGTGACGAGAGCGCATGACAGCTCCAATGTTCGAGTATCGTCGAACCAGCATCGCCGACTCTAGGAGCTTGTTCGATGAAAGTCGAACATGGGTTACCCTGGTCACATGGAGCTGCACGAACCCGAGCTGCGCGAGGTGCCGGTCACCGCCGTGCTGGCGGCCCTGGCCGACGACGTCCGGCTGCAGATCGTGCGCGCCCTCGCCGAAGGCGGTGAATACGCCTGCGGCACCTTCGAGTTCGGCGTCTCCAAGGCGACCCGCAGCCACCACCTCAAGGTGCTGCGCGAGGCCGGCCTGACCCGGACCCGGGTCGCCGGCACCAGCCGCTACGTCCGGCTGCGGCGGGAGGAACTGGACCGCCTCTACCCGGGCCTGCTCGACGCGGTCCTCACCGCGCCGGCCCGCTCCGGGGCCGGGTCCGGGTCCGGGTGAACCAGCGCCAGGCCGCCGACGTGGCGGTGTCCGGACGACTGGATACCGCCACGCCGCCGAAGTGGAGTCAGCTCGTGACGTCCTTGCGGGTGAACCGCCAGAAGGCCAGGCTCCAGAAGATCGTGGCGTAGACGATCGCCGAGATGGCGCCGCGTACCACGTCGTCGGTCTGCACCGGCGTGGAGAGCAGGCCCAGCCAGGCGCTGCTGTAGTGGGTCGGCAGCAGGGCACGCAGGCTGCCCAACGCGGTGATCTGGTCCAGGATGCTGGAGAGGATCCAGAGCAGCACCGCCCCGCCGACCGCGCCGAGCGCGGCGTCCGTGCTCACCGAGAGCAGGAACGCCAGCCCGGCCACCACCAGCAGGACGACCGCCAGGTAGCCGAGGATCGCGAGCAGGCGGACCAGCCCGTCCGCCGGGGCCAGCTCGGCGGCGACCTGGCTGCGCAGCGGGGACCAGCCGTACCGGAGGGTGCCGGCGAGCAGCGCGGTGGCGGCGAGCAGCAGCAGGGCCAGCCCCGAGTACGCGAGCGCGACCAGCAGCTTCACCGTGAGCAGCCGGGCGCGGGGCACCGGGACGGCCAGCAGGTAGCGCAGGCTGCCCCAGCTCGCCTCGCTGGCCACCGTGTCCCCGCAGAACAGGGCCACCACCACGACCAGGAGGAACGACGCCGAGACCAGGATCGTGAACAGGGTGAAGTTGAGCCCGCCGGAGGTGGCCAGGTCGGCCAGGCTGGAGAACTCCCCCCGGCCACCGCGGTCGTCCTCACCCGAGTTGAACTGGAACGCGACCAGGATGATCAACGGCAGCAGCACCATGAACCCCAGCGCGAGCTGGGTGCGCCGCCGGGACGCCTGCCGGCGGAACTCGGCCAGGAACGGCAGGGTCGCCGACGGCCGGTAGCCCGGCGCGGCCCCGCGGCGCTCCACCGTGGCCACGGATGACTGTCCCATCACCGGTCCCCGCTTCCCCGAGAGTTCTCGCCGACCAGGGCGAGGAACGCGTCCTCCAGGCGACGTCGGGGCACCACCCGGTCCACCCCGATGCCGGCCCGGACCAGCTCGGCCACCACCTCGCTGCGGGCCGTGCCGTTGGTGTCCACCACCAGCCCGCCGTCGCCGTCGGGCAGCACCCGTACGCCGTGCAGCCGGTCGAGCACGCCGCGTGCCGCGTCCGGGTCGCTGACCTCGAACAGCACGCTCGGCGACTCGCCGACGATCTCCTCGACCGGCCCGGAGGCGACGATCCGCCCCTTGTTCACCACCACCGCGTGGGTACAGGTCTGCTCCACCTCGGCCAGCAGGTGGCTGGAGACCAGCACGGCCCGGCCGTCGGTGGCGTAGCGCTGGAGCACCCGGCGCATCTCGGCGATCTGCGGCGGGTCGAGACCGTCCGTCGGCTCATCGAGCACCAGCAGCTCGGGCAGGCCCAGCATGGCCTGGGCGATGGCCAGCCGCTGCCGCATGCCGTGGCTGTACTTGCGGGTCTTGCGGTGCACCGAGTCGCCCAACCCGGCGATTTCCAGCGCCTCGTCGAAGTGCGCGTCCGACCAGGGCCGCCCGGTCGCCCGCCAGTACGCCTTCAGGTTTTCCAGGCCGGACAGGTGCGGCAGGAAGCCCGGCCCCTCGACCAGCGCCCCGATCCGGGAGAGCACCGGCGAGCCGGGCACCAGCCGGTGACCGAAGACGTAGATCTCGCCGGCGGTGGGCTGGGTCAGCCCCATCAGCACCCGCAGGGTGGTGGTCTTGCCGGCGCCGTTCGGGCCGAGCAGGCCGACCACCTGACCGGGGTGCACCTCGAAGTCCACGTTGGAGACGGCGACGAAGCCGTCCGCGTACTCCTTGCGGAGCTGGCGGACGGCGAGCGGGACGCCCGCGTACGCCGGGTGGATCGAACTGTCCTGGCGGCGGTGCCGGCGCCGGGCCACCAGGACGACCACGGCGAGCCCGACCGCGAGCGCGGCGAGCAGGCCGACCAGCACCCAGCGCCAGATCGTGGCCGTGGTGGGGATCGGCTGGGCGTCGACCGTGGGCAGCACCAGCGGGCCGCCGCCGAGGGCGACGGTGTGCACCACCGGCTCGGCCGGGGTGGCGTACGCCTGGTCGGAGGTGGCCACGACGACCCGCAGCCGGTGCCCGGCCTCGATCCGGCGGACGATCGCCGGCAGGGTGACGGTCACCGGCTGCGCGGCGTCGAGCGCCCTCGGCAGGCCGGTCAGCCGGATCGGGGCGACCAGGCCGTCGGGGAGGGTGGCGGCGCCCTGCGGGTCGACGTCGTAGAGCTTGACGAAGAGCACCGCCTCGCCGGTGGGCGAGGCGGCCCTGATCTGCACGGTGGGCGCGCCGACCACGTCGACCGCGTCGGTCAGCGGGGCGGACTCGAACCGGGCGTGCTGGCCGGGGATGTCGCCGGCCACCCCGTCCAGCAGCGAGCCGATCGCCCCGGCGAACGGCACCGAGGAGATCGCCGCCGGGTTGCCGTTGGGCGGGTTGGCGACCGACTGGGCGGGGCCGACGAGCGTGATGTCCTGCCGGGTCTGCCCGGCCACGCCGGGGTAGTCGGTGGTGCGGTAGCCGGTGGCCACCAGGCCCCGGTCGAGCGCGTCGAAGCCGGCGATCCGGGAGAAGGTGAAGGACTCCCCCGGTGCCGCGCCCTCGCCCTTGACGTAGTGGTCGAGCCACTGCGCGGTCAGGAACTTCACCCGGTCCGAGTCGGAGGTCGGGCCCGTGCCGCCGTCGTGGCCGCCGGTGAACCAGGCGACCCGGACCGGCGTGCCGGCGGCGGCGATGCCGCGCGCGTTGGCGTCCGCCTCGATGAGCGGGAAGAGAGTGTCCGCCTCCCCCTGCACGAGCAGCGTCGGCGCCTTGATCCGGTCGAGCACCCCGGCCGGGGAGGAGCGGCGCAGCAGGTCGACCGCCTGGGCGTCGGCCCGCCCGGTGGTGGCGATCCGCAGGTACGCGGCGCAGACGTCGGCGGCGAACCGGCCACAGGACGGGTCGGCGGCGCCGCCGGGGGCGCGCCCGGAGCCGGTACCGGGGCCGGCGCCGGGCTGCGGGCTGGGCGCGCCGGCCGACGCCGGGGCGCCCTCGGGCTGGCCGGCGGTGGTGCCGGAGAGGCCGGCCGGGCCGGAGCCGGCGTTGCCGCCGCCACCGAAGAACAGGCCGGCCCAGCCCTTCTTGAACACGCCCTCGGTGGGTGCCTTGCCGGTGCTCTCGGGCAGGAAGGCCCGGGACAGGTCGTTCCAGGTGATCATGGGAACGATCGCGTCGACCCGGCGGTCCTGCGCGGCCAGCAGCAGCGCCAGGCCGCCGCCGTACGAGCCGCCGACCACGCCGACCCGCGGGTCCCCGGCGGCGTCGAGCCGGATGTCCGGGCGGGCGGCGAGCCGGTCGAGCAACCGCTGGGCGTCCCGCACCTCGTAGTCCGGGCTGTCCAGGTGGATCTCGCCGCCGCTGCGGCCGAAGCCCCGGGCGGTCCAGGTGAGCACCGCGTACCCCCGGTCGGCCAGGTCCTCCGCGTCGGAGCGGACCGACTCCTTGGTGCCGCCGAAGCCGTGCGCCAGCAGCACGGCCGGCACCCGGTGCCCGGCCGACGCGTCCCCGGGCAGGTAGAGCGTGGTGTCCAGGTCGACCGGCTGGTCGCCGGCCGGGCCGGAGCGGACGGTCACCAGCGCCGACTCGGTCCGGAAGCCGGGCCGCTGCGGCCGGGCCGCCCAGGTCACCGCGACGGCGACCAGGCCGACCACCACCACCGCGGCGACGACCCGGCGACGGCGGGTGGCCAGGGCACGCCGGATCCGCGCGGCGGTGAGCGGTGATCTCATGCGGCACACGGTACGGCCCGGACGCTGAGCGTTCCCTGAGATCCGCCGTACGTTCGTCCGGCTGCGCCGTTCGGTGCGCGAGATCCGTCGACCGTGGTCCGGCCAGGCCGGCTGAGCGGGACGAATTCGGATCGCGGAACTCGACTCTTCGCCGACCGCGCCGGCGGGACGCTCAGCCCGCGATTGATCGCCGAGTTGAAGAACTCCGTAGAACAGTGATGCTGGAGGTGGCCGGCGCGGAACTGGCTACCCGGATCCGCGGCTGCCTGCCCGACCGTTCTCGACGAAAGGGGTGGACTCGATGAGGGGTGATCTGGACGAGACACTGGCCCGGCTGGCGCGCCGTGAGGAGGCGTTGCGCCGCCGGGGAACCGGCGACGAGGCCGACCGGGACGAGGTGTCGCCGGCGGTGGCGCGGCGGGACGGGCACGGCGCGTACCGGCTGCGCGGCGGGACCCGGCCCGAACAGGTGGACCCGGTCGAGGAGGTGGCCGAGGCGGTGCGCCAGGTGGTGGCGGAGCACCCCGGGCTGGCGGTCACCCTGCGGGTGGAGCACGGCGGGCGGGCGTACCCGCTGCGGATCGCCTGGACGGGCCGGGAGGTGACGGTCGGCCCCGTGCCCGCGCCGCCCCCGCCCCCGCCGGCCTGGCCGATGCCGCCGACCCCCGTGCCGGCCCCCGGCCAGGACCGGGAGGGTCCGGACCCGGCGGCCCGGCTGGCCGAGATGGTCCGGCGCGATCCCTCGCTGCTGGAGGATCCGGGCCAGCGCTGACCGGGTGGGACACGCTGCGGGCACCAGGTGGTGCCGGCGGCTACTGTCGGGCGGGTGGCGGAACCCGAGCTGACCCTGACCGCGAGCCTGCGCCCGGCGGCGCTGGACGCCCGGCGCGGCGTCGTCCGCCTGCACCCCGAGGTGCTGGCCGCGCTGGCGCTACGCCCCGGCGACCCGGTACGCCTGACCGGTCGGCGGGCGACCGCCGGCATCGTGGCCGCGGCCGAACCGACCGCGTGCACCGCCCTGCTCTACGCCGACGACCTGCTGCTGGGCAACCTCGGCCTGCGGGACGGCGGGCAGGTGACGGTGGGCCCGCTGCCGGTGATCCCCGCCCGCCGGGTGACCCTGTCCGGGCCGGTCGCGGTCGTGGCCGCGGTCTCCCCGGAGATGCTCCGCCTCGCCCTGCTCGGCAAGGTCGTCACCGCCGGGGACGACGTCTCGCTGCTGCCCCAGGACGTGCTGCCCGACGCCCCGGTCCGCGGCCTGGTCGAGGCCGCCCGGCGCAGCCTCGCCAACACCGTCGGGTACGCCTGGACCAGCACCCTGCTCACCGTGGTCACGGCGGAACCGGAGGCCGGCGCACTGGTCACCATGGACACGGTGGTCGGCTGGGAGCACGGCGCGGCCACCCACGGCCCCGGCGCGGCCGGCCCGTATCCGAACGGCCGGCCGGCCGGCGGCCGGCCCCCCGTCAACCGGCCAGCCGGCGCCGGGAGCGAATGGGCCGCACCGGCCCCCGAGCCCGAGCTCGCTGAGCCGGCCGAGGCGCCGGATGTCGACGAGCTGCCGGGGCTGCGGGCCCAGGCCGAGGAGCTGACCGAGCTGCTCGACCTGGGCTTCCACCACCGGGAGGTGCTGCGGCGGCTGGGCACCACCGTCTCGCTGGGCGTGCTGGTCAGCGGGCCGGCCGGCTCGGGCAAGTCGGCGCTGGTCCGCGCGGTCGCCGCCCGGGTACGCGCCCGGGTCTGCCCGCTCTGGGCGCCGGAGCTGGCCGCGCTGAGCAACGACGCGGCCGCCCGCCGGCTGCGCGAGGCCGCCGCGGCGGTACGCGCCGACAAAGCGGCTGTGCTGCTGGTCACCGACGTGGAGGCGATCGCCCCGGCGGACGAGCCCGGCCCGGTGGCCACGGTGTTCCGCCAGGTCGTCGCCGAGGCGGTCGGGTCCGGGGCGGCGGTGGTCTGCACCACGAGCCGGCCCGAGACGCTGGACCCCGCCCTGCGCACCCCGGATCTGCTCTCGTTGCGGATCACCGTGCCCCTGCCGGACCAGCCGCTGCGCCGGGAACAGTTGACCGTGCTCACCCGGCAGGTGCCGCTCGCCGAGGACGTCCGGCTGGACGAGGTGGCCGCCCGTACGCCCGGGTTCGTCGCCGCCGACCTGGCCGCACTGGTCCGCGAGGCCGGCGTACGGGCCGCCCTGCGGCAGAAGGCGGCCGAGACGCCGACCGTGGCGATGGCCGACTTCGCCGCCGCGCTGGAGGTGGTCCGCCCCACCACGATGGCCGCGTCCACCCTGGAACTGGCCTCGGTGACCCTGGACGACATCGGGGGCCTGCACGAGGTCAAGGAGACGCTGACCGAGTCGGTGCTCTGGCCGCTGACCTACCCGGACACCTTCGCCCGGCTGGGCGTGACGCCGCCACGCGGGGTCCTGCTCTACGGGCCGCCCGGCTGCGGCAAGACCTACCTGGTCACCGCGCTGGCCGGCTCGGGGCGGGCCAACGTGCTGTCGGTGAAGGGCGCGGAGCTGCTCTCCAAGTGGGTGGGCGAGAGCGAGCGCGCGGTCCGGGAGCTGTTCCGCCGGGCCCGCGAGGCCGCCCCCACGCTGGTCTTCCTGGACGAGGTGGACGCGCTCGCCCCGATCCGGGGCCAGGCCACCGACGGCGGCACCACCGACCGGGTGGTGGCCGCCCTGCTCACCGAACTGGACGGGGTGGAGGCGCTGCGCAACGTGGTGGTGGTCGGCGCGACCAACCGGCCGGACCGGGTCGACCCGGCGCTGCTGCGCCCCGGCCGGCTGGAACGCCTGGTGTACGTGCCGCCGCCGGACGGTCCGGCCCGGGCGGAGATCCTCCGCGCGGCGTCTCGGAACGTGCCGCTCGCCCCGGACGTGGACCTGGCCGCGCTCGGCGCCGAGCTGGACGGCTTCTCGGCGGCCGACTGTGCGGCGCTGGTCCGCGAGGCGGCGCTCGCCGCGATGCGCGAGTCCCTGTCCGCCGCCACGGTCACGGCCCCCCACGTCGCGACGGCCCGCACTCGCATCCGCCCCTCCCTCGACCCCACCCAACTAGCCGCCCTGGCCGCCTACGCCGCCACCCACCGGTGATGCGTCGATCATGAGGTTGGCGGCAGCCACGGAGATCCACACCGCCGCCAACCTCATGATCAACGGGGTGGATGCGGTGGGGTCAGTCGGTGGGGAGGAGGGGGCCGAGGGGGCCGAGGTCGAGGTTGAGGTCTTCGGGGGAGAGGCCGAAGTGCTCGCGGAGGTGGGTCATCTGCTCCTCCAGGGCCATCAGCGTGGTGCCGATGCGTTCGACCTGCTCCTCGGTGAGGTCGCCCAGGTCGACCCGGCGCAGCGCCTGGCGTTCCATGAGCTGCCGCAGCAGCTCGATGATGGTGAGCACCAGGCTGGCCAGCCCGCGCTCGACGGAGTCCTGGTCGACGGCGAGCCGGCGGTCCAGCGGCCGGACCCGGGGCGCCTGCCACTGCGGCTCCCCCAGCGCCGCCGCCAGCTCGGCCGCCTCGTCCCGGCCGGTCACCGCCGCACCGCCGTCGGCCGCGTCGTCCCGGCCGGTCACCGCTCGACCTCCCCGAGCTCGGACGGAGCGAGCGCGTCCCCTCGCTCGGACGGAGCGAGCGCGTCCCCTCGCTCGGGCGGGGCGAGCGTGTCCCCGAGCTCGGGCGGGGCGAGCGCGCCGACCGAGGCGATCAGCGCGCGCAGCGAGATCCGGACCAGGTCGACGTCGGCGATGGCGAGCGTGATGTCCCCGGTGATCACCACGCCGGTGGCGAGCACCCGGTCGAGCAGGTCGACCAGGGCCACCGGCCGGTAGGTCAGCGGGTCGTCGGCGCTGCTCGGAACGAGTGAGGTCACGCCCATGCCGCCCCCCGCGCCGCCTCCCCGACCGGTTGCGGCTCCGTCCCGGGTTCCGCCACGAAGGAGTACGGCGGCCAGGGGCCGGTCAGCTCCAGCCGGATCTCCGGGTGCCGGTCCGCCAGTGCGCCGATCAGCGCGGAGAAGGCGGCCAGCCCGGCCCGGTCGATCAGGTACGCGCCGTTGAGCACCATGGCCGTGGCCGCGCCGGAGAGCCGCCGGTCCTGCGGGGCGTGCCGGCGGGCGGCCACCGCGTACCCGGCGAGTGCGCTGTGCACGGTGGCTGCCGCCTCGGCGGCCACCCGCTGCCCCTCCTCGCGGGCGCTGAGCTGGGCCTTGCGCCGCCGCAGGTACGCCGCCCCGGCGCCGCCCCCGCCGGGCGGTTCCTCGGCGCGCGGCGTCGCCCCGGGCATTACGTACCCCTTGACGCCCCACTCCTCGCGGCCGGTGAGCCGGGCCAGCGTGCTGGTCAGCTCGTCGCGCCGCTCGACCAGCGCCCGGGCCGCCCGCTGGTCGTCGTGGTAAACGGTGGCCAGCCGGGCCGGCACCACGGCACCGGCCCGGGACAGCGCGTCGACCACGGCGTGATGGCTCCGGGCGGCCCGTTCCAGCCAGGCCAGGTCCTCCAGGTTGCGGCGCAGCGCCTCCTCGCCGTATTCGGCCAGCGGGGCGTCGCTCACCACGGCGACCAGACCGGCCGCGGCCACGGTCCGCACCGGCGTGCCGGCGATCCCGGTGATCCCCGCCAGCGTGGCCGGGTCGGCCTCGGCCACCACGCCGTGCAGCCAGACTCCGGTGTGCCGCGCGGCGGCAGCCGGGTCAGCCGTCGTACTCATCCCACTCCTCCCTCGCGGCCCGCTCGGACCGGCCGGCGACCCGCGGCCGCCGGGCCGCCTCGACCTCCTCCGGCTCCCGCGGGCCCGGCTCGACCGGCGGGCGGGCCCGGGAGCTGAGCCACGGGTCGTGCTCCCACCAGTCGATGCCGATCTGCCGGGCCGTGTCCACGGAGGCGATGACCAGCCGCAGCTTGAGCGTCAGCAGCTCGATGTCGAGCAGGCTGACCCGGATGTCACCGGCGATGACGATGCCCCGGTCGAGGACCCGTTCAAGGATGTCCCCGAGGTTCGCCGGTTCGTGCCCGGCCGGCAGCACCTGACCGGAGTTCTGCACCACCGCGGGAGTCCGCCCAACCGTCATCTCAGTCCCCCTTGCCCCGCTGGTAGCGGCGCGTCCGCCGGTAGGCGAGCAGGCTGCCGGCCAGGTCCAGCTCGACCTGATAGAGGCCGAGCAGGTCGGCCGAGGCCGGGATGCGGTGGTCCTCGACCACCTCCACCCCGATCAGCCAGCCGTCGTCGGTGGGCTCGATCGAGGTGACCCCGAGCGGGTCCCGGCCGGTCAGTCCGACGATCTGGCGCAGCCCTTCCCGGGCCGCCTCGGCGGCCGAGATCTCCTCGTACTCCTCCTCGTCCGCGTACCGGCCGGCGTCGCGGTCGTCCGGTTCGCGCCGGCGTTCGCGGTCGCCGTCGCCGCGGATCCGTCCTGCTGCCATGTCAGCTCCCTCGCCCGCCGTGCTCGCCCCGCCGGCCGCCGGTCCGCCGCCGGACGGGCGACCGGCGTCGGCCGGCGGTGGCGGCCCTCCGGGGCGGGGTACGACCCGGGTCGCCGGTTGGCGTGGTCAGCCGCTCCAGCACCCGCTGCTGGGCCAGGTCCCGCGCCTGCGGGGTGATCTCGCCGGCCGCCGCCGCCCGGTCCAGCTCCTCCAGCTCCCGCCGGACGTTGACCGGGTTGTACTGCTGCGACTCCGCCTCCCGGGCGATCACCTTGACCACCGCAGTGACCCCGCGCACCGGGGCGTACGGCAGGGTGAGCAGCCCCCAGAGGATGTCCACGGCTCACTCCACCAACTGGTGCGCGCTGACGAAGTCGTACGGCGCGAGGGGGCCGAGCAGCCGCATCCGGATCAGCTCCCGCCGCCGGTCGGCGAAGCCCTCCACCGCCCCGATGAACGCGTCCTCGTCGTCCGCCGCGACCAGGAAGGCGACGTTCACCGCGTCCAGCTCGTGGCTGGGCGGGCGGGCGGCGTTCGCCGTCGCGTACCGATCCACCGCGTCGATCAGGTCGCGGTTCTCCGCCTCCCGCCGCAGCTCGACGGCCTGGGCGATCATCTCGCCGAGCCGGATCCGCTCCTCCCGGCACTCCACCTCGGGCCGGCCGCGCACCTGGTCGGCGAGCGCGGCGGCGGGCGGGTTCTGCGCCAGCAGTCCGCTGAGGAACTCCTCCTCGTCGAAGCGCCCCTGCACGGTGTACTGGACGTGGTCCGCCAGCTCCGCCAGCGCGCCGGCGAACCGGTCGTGGTGCGCGTCCAGCAGGTCGTCGACCGCGTCCTCGCCGGTGACCACCGTGCCGAACCGGACCGGCAGCACCGGTGCGATCGCCGCGGTCGAGTCCAGCAGCCGCTGGTACGCGGTCAGGTCGGCCGGCCGGCCGATCGGCTCCTCCAGCCCGACCTCGCTGACCAGCAGGGCGAGGTCACCCTGCCGAATCGCGGTCACCTCGGCCGGTGGGGAACCGACCCCCTCCGCATCAGGGGTCGGCTCCACGTCGGACGGCACGATGCCGTAGAGGAACAGTCCGGTCCCGCCGGTCTTCCGCTCGTCGGTCATGTCAACGCTCCTCGTCCCGGCGCCGGCGCGGTCGCTCGCGGTCGGAGTCGCCGTCACCCAGCGAATCAACCACCGCGCCGCTGATCTCCTTTGCCGCCTTGCTCAGGCCGGACACCGCCTTGCCCTTGGTCGCCGCCCCGGCCGCGTCCCCCACCATGTCGGGCAGGCCCTTCGCGCCCTTGGGGGTGATGCTCAGCCGGTCCACCGCCTCGGCGAAGCGCAGGTACGTCTCCACGCTGGCGATCACGATCCGGGCGTTGATCTCCACCAGCTGGATGCCGACGATGGCGACCGACACCTGGGCGTCGATCACCACACCCTTGTCCAGCACCGTCTCCACGACGTCGGCGAGGGTGCCTCCACCGGCACCGCTGCTGCGCTCCAGGGCGCTACCTGGCTGACTTCCGGTTGCCGTCGCCACCGTCATTCCTCACGCTCCTCTCGCCGGCGGCGTACCACCGGCCGTCGGGGGGATTCGGGGGTACGCCGGGCCGGTCGGGACCGCTGCGGCTCGGGGCGCGGCTCCCGCTCCCCGCGGGGCTGCGGGCGGCGGGCCCGCTCGGGCTGCCGGCGCCGCGACTGCTCCGCCGGCTCCTCGGCGTACTCGTCCTCGTCGTAGTCGTCGCCCTCGTCGTAGGCGTCGTACTCCTCCTGCTCGGGGGGAACCCGACGCTGCGGGGTACGACCGCGACCGCGCTCGGCGGGCCGCTGTTCCGCGCGTTCCTCCTCGCGGCCCACCTGGGCCTGCTGCTCCTCGCGGAGGGCGGTCTCGTGGTCCTTGACGACCCGGGAGTCCTCGATCTCACCGCGCCAGCCCTCGACCGCGTCGGGGTCGAGCACGGTCCGGGTCATCACGTGCCGGACGAAGTGCTTCAGCTCCAGCCGCACCCGACGGCCCTGAGCGCGCCAGAGGTTGCCGGTGCGCTCGAAGAGGCCCTGCGGGTGGTACTCCAGAACGACCAGGATCCGGGTGAGTTCGGGGCCGACCTCGTGGAAGCTGACCGTCCCGTCGACGTAGCCCTTCTCGCCCTTGGACCGCCAGTGGATGAGCCGGTCGGGGATCTGCCGGAGGATGGTCGACTCCCAGGTCCGGTGCGACCAGAAGACCTGCGCCTTCCAGGTCATCTTCTCGTCCGACTCGCAGTCGGCCCGCGCCACCTTCTTCATGAAGCTCGGGAAGTCGCCGAAGGTCGTCCACTGGTTGTACGCCACCCGGACCGGCACGCCGACCTCGATCGTCTCCACGATGTTGGTGACCTTGACCTTTTTGCCGCCCTTGCCGCCGCCACCGCCGACCGCCGACATCAACTTCTCCTTACCGCCGGCCAGGCCGGCGTGGAACATGGCCTTCATCGGCGAGTGGCCCTCGGCGAGCTTCTGCACCCCGGTGGCGGCGGCGATCAGGCCGGGGCCGCCGCCCTGCCGGGCGTAGTCGCTGAGTCGGCCGGTGGCGGCGGTGATCCGCTCGGTGACCACCTGCACGGCCCGCTCGCCGATCGCCGCGGCGAGGTCGCGCAGGTCTTCACCGAGCTGGTCACGTGCCTTGTCGGCAACGTTGCTGGTCGCCATGCTCACCGCCTCCGCCGCCGGGCGCCGGTCTCGGCGCGGTCCTCGTCGTCCCACGTCTCGGGCTGCTCGTCGAGTTCCTGCTCCTCGTCCGGGGCCGAGCGCTCGCCGGTCGCCTCCTCGTCCTGCCGGTCGCCGCCGGACCGGCGGCGCAACGCGTCGGCGCTGCCGCGCAGCTTGCCGCTCAGCGCGTCGATGCCGCTGCCGGCGGCGGCGGTCGCCGCGGCCCGGCCGGCCGTGGCGAGCGGGCCGCCCAGCTTGCTGAGGTTGCTCAACTGGGGCGAGGAGTTCACCAGGTCGCTGCCGTACCTCAGCAGGCCACCGGGGTCCTTGCTGGCCCGCCCGACGGCCACCGCGGCGGCCAGGGCGAGGGCGGTACGCAGCTTCCGGCGGCGGCCGAGGAGGTAGCCGAAACCCACCGCCAGCGCTACCCGTGCTCCGCTCTTCATACGTTCTCCTTCGCTCCCCGGCGGACGCGGACACCGTTTGTATGGAGCAGGCCGGAAAACAGCTACCGGGGACCAGCGGAATTGGGCCTGCGACCGGGTGTCCCGTATCAGCGGACCCGGCGGGCAGTACCCGGGACCCCCATCCGCAAAACGTCTCCACGCAATTCCCGAAACGTGCGTCACCGGTTAACCGGACAGCTGGGCAGAGCCGGGCGCTGGTCGGGCAAACCGGACATACGGACCGCTGTGAACAGGGAGAAGGTAATATCGCGCAGAACGGAGAGGAAAAGGCTCAGCTGGCGGGAAGTGCGGAATCGAGGCACATTTCCGCGTACAACTTACCGTCCTTCTCGCGCAATTCCGCGCCACATTTCTTCAGCACGGATACGGCGCCGTGATTGTCCGGGGTCGTCTCCGCGACCACGGTACGCATGCCGGCCGCCGCGGCGGCGTTCAGCAATTCCCGCAGGGCTGCCGCGCCGAGGCCCTGGCCCCGGGCCGAGCGCCCCAGCCACATCCCGGTCTCCACCGTGCCGGGGTCGTCACGGCGGGTCATCCGCACCATGCCGACCACCTCGCCGCCGGCCACGATCGCGAACATCAGGGTGCGGGTGGGGCCGTCCAGGCCGCCGAAGCTGGCCCGGTGGAACTCCCGGAACGCCTCCCGACGGGCCAGCGACCAGCCGGCCGGGGCCTCCACCGGGGGCATGACGTCCTCCGGTTCCGCCTCGGCGGCTGCTACGGAGAGCAACGGCTCCAGGTTTCCCTCGTTCACCGGCTCCAGTCGTACGGCACGCGTCACGAGCCGCAGTCTGCCGGTCGTACCGGCCCAAGTCCACCCCTTTGACCCCGGACTGGCGGTCCGGCGGAGGGTACCGGCCGGTCGTACCCCCTCGGTGTTCCGCATCACGCTCCGTTGTCGGCCGACCGGACCTTCTTCAGTCCGCCGGCTTCAGTCCGCCGCGCCGAACTCGCAGAACACCACCGAGGCGTCATCGGTCCGCTTGTGCCGGCGCAGCCGGTCCGGATGGTCCCGCTCGGCCGCCCGTACCCGGCCGATCAACCCCGCCGGCCCCTCCGCGGCGGTCACGTCGAGCAGGCCGGCCCAGTCGAAGAGGCCGAACTGCTCGACCGCGCAGGATGCGCCGTCGCTGAGCAGGGCCGCGCGCCGCACCGCCCCCGGCCCGCGCAGCGGCAGCGTCCCGGTCACCGCGTGGTACGCCGCGTCCGGATTGGCGGCCGCGGCCCAGTAGCCGTGGGTCCGATTCATCCGAGCCCGCTGCACGGTCACCGACCGGCGGAACCGGGTCACCGGGTCGGCCTCCCCGTCGGGCAGCGCGGCGGCGGTGCCGCGCAGATCCGCCAGCGCCGCGTCCAGCCGCTCGTCGGAGACCACGCTGACCTCGCCGCCGGCGTCCAGCACCAGCGGGCTGTCGCAGAGCACCAGGTAGTCCACCTCGTCGCCGCCCTCCCGGAGCAGACAGACCGTGGACGACGGGGTGCCCGGGTGGTCGAGGTCGCACTCCCCGCCGTGGTCCGCCCGGACCGCCAGGATCGCCGCCGCGAGGCTGCTCATCAGCGTGGCCGCCGGCCGGGCCGCGATGGCCAGGCCGATCCGGGCGGCCAGGTGGCGGACGTACCAGGCGGGACCGTGCACGCAGCCGGTGTCGAAGCCCTCCGGCACGGTGGCCCCGTCGAGGACCCCGACCAGCGGCCCGAGCTGGAAGACGACGTCCTCGTTCTCCGTCCGGCCCGGGGCCGGATCGGAGGCGGACCGGACCCGCATCATCGGCGCCGTCCCGACCGGCCGCGCCGGCCGGCTCCCCGTCAGGTACCGGTGATCTGGTGCCCCCATCCGTCAGCTCCCTCCGTACGCCCCAGCTCCGCGCCGCTGGCGTCCCGTCGCCTCCCCGGCCTACCCGGAGCGGCGGATGCCATGCGGGCGCTGACCGGGACGGCATCCCGCAACGCATCCGATATGCCCCAGGCACCCCACCACGGGCCGCTGCCAGCCGGCAAGCGGCGGCCCGCAAGGAGAAGTGGGCCGGTCAACGCCGCCGGTTGCGGGTCCGGGAAGAGCGCAACCGGCGCAGCCGGCCGATCAGCACCGGCTCGGCGGCCAGCGCGGCCGGGTGGTCGAGCAGCGCGTTGAGCAACTGGTAGTACCGGGTGGCGGAGAGCCCGAAGGTGTCCCGGATGGCCTGCTCCTTGGCACCGGCATGCTTCCACCACTGCTGCTCGAAGGTGAGGATCCGCCGCTCCCGCTCGGTCAGGCCGGCCGCGACGTCGGCCGGCTGGTTGTCGGCGGCCTCGGCGGGCGGGGCGGCGGCGGCCGACGGCGGGACGGCGGGCGGGGCCGGATCGGCCTCGACGGCCGGGGCGGAGCGGGGCGGGGGGACGGTGACGCCGGCCTCCCGGCGGGCGACGTCGGCGGGCCCGGACGGCTCGGGCCGGTCGGTGGCGGCCGCGGAGGCGTCGGCGGGCATGGCGCTCCTCGGGAGGCGGGCGGCCGGCACGGCGACCGCCGGCCGGGGGGACCCCAGCGTAACCAGGGCCCGCCCCGGCCGCATCGGACGCGGGGTCCGCGCCGGCCGGCGCCGCGGACACCGGCCGGCGGTCAGGAGATGTCCCGCCGGCGCATCATCCAGAACGCGCCGACCAGCAGCACCGCGAAGCCCAGGCCGAACACCAGGGCCGAGTCCTGCCAGGTGATCAGCAGTTCAGCGGGTTTGCACTCACCCTTGGTGAACTCGCACGCGTCGTAGTCGAGCAGCTGCACCTGTTTCATGAACCACGCCTGCGCGTACGTGGAGAGGACGAACCGGTCGCCGAACGCAACCCCGAGGACGCCGACCGCGATGCGGATGGCGACCTCGCTGATCGCGAAGACCGCCACGGCGGCGCCGAGCGCCATCGCGGTGTGCCGGCCGAGCGAGGCCAGCGCGAAGGCGACCGCGCCGACCGCCAGGACGAGCCCGACCGCCCGCAGACCGTCGAGCCCGATCGAGCGCCAGACCCCGGCGGTCACCTTGGCGGTGGTCCCCTTGTAGGTGCCGATCAGCCAGAAGGCCAGCGTCCAGAACGCGCCGAGCACGACGCTCACCCCGAGCACCGTGGTGAGCAGCGCGGCCAGCTTGGTGCCCAGCACGGCGAGCCGTTTCGGCCGCCAGAGCAGCAGGTTCATCATCCCGCCGGTGCTCCACTCGGCCCCGACGAAGGAGGCGCCGACAATGAACGCGAAGAGCGCCACCGCGCCGGCGAACACGGCGATGAACATGGGGAACTCGGCCCGGAAGTCGAACTGGTAGGGCAGGTTCCACTTCGGGTCGAACATCTCCGGCTGCGGCTGCCACTGACGGCCGCAGTCCGGGCCGTAGCGATCCTCGGTCTGCTCGCCACGTGCGGCAGCGGCGTCGCACTCGGTGACGGACCGCTCCCAGTCCTTGACCGCCTGCCGGTAGTCGGCGTCCGCCTTGGCCTGCGCTTCGGCAACGACGGCCGGGGAAAGCTGGTGGCTGGAGAAGCTGAAGGCGGTGGCCACCCCGGCCAGCCCGAGCAGCAGCAGGACCAGCAGCAGCCGGGTGAGCCGGCGCTTGGAAAGCCGGCGCAGTTCCGTGAAATAGAGGCTCATGCGCCCCAACCTCCTCCGGCGCCGGCTGAGCCCGGCTCACCGACCTTCGTGGACTGGTCGACCTGCCGGTGCTGGCCGGGAACCGGCGCGGTGGCGGTCAGTTCGAGGAAGACGCTCTCCAGGTCGACCGCGACCGGCGTCAGCTCGCTGACGTACAGGCCCTGCTCGGCGAGGAGGCGGCTGACCGTGGCCGGCTTGTCGACGCCGGTGAGCAGCAGGTGGTCCGGTTCCGTGGCGCCCACCCGGATGCCGGCCCGGGTGAGCGTGTCGGCGGCCTGCGGCAGGTCGGTGACCGCCTCCAGCCGGACCCGTACGGTGCCCTGCGAGTGGGCGGCGAGCACCTGCTCGACCGGCCCGAACGCGACCCGCCGACCCAGCGAGATGATGGTGACCGAGTCGCAGATGAGCTGGATCTCGCCGAGGATGTGGCTGGAGAGCACCACGGTCATCCCCGCGGCGGCCAGGTCCCGCATCAGGCTGCGCATCTCCCGGATGCCGCCCGGGTCGAGGCCGTTGGCGGGCTCGTCCAGGATCAGCAGCTTCGGGTTCTTGAGCAGCGCCGAGGCGACCGCCAGCCGCTGCTTCATGCCCAGTGAGTAGGTCTTGACCCGCTCGCCGGCCCGGTCCCGCAGCCCGACGAGCTCCAGAACCTCGTCGACCCGTTGCCGCGGCAGCTCGCCCGCCTGGGCGAGCAGGCCGAGGGTGTCCCGGGCCGAGAAGTGCGGGAAGAACTGCGGACTCTCCACGATGGCCCCGACCTGACCGGCCACGGCTGGCAGCGCCCGCGGCAGCTCGTGGCCGAGGATGGCCATCCGGCCGTCGTTGGGCCGGATGAGGCCGAGCAGCGTACGCAGGGTGGTGGTCTTGCCCGAACCGTTCGGGCCCAGGAAGCCGTGCACCTGCCCGGCCTCGACCCTCATGTCGAAGCCGTCGAGCGCGTGTCGCACCCCGCGTTTGCGGCTCCGGTACGTCTTGCGGAGACCCTCGATCTCCAGGACAGCCGACAAGCTGACCTCCCCCGATGTATAGGTGACAGCGCACACCATACTTGGTATGCAGCCGGCTGCAATACCGGGTATGCAGCGACTCGCTCAACCGAGTTGTCGAGAGGGGCTTTCCCGGCCGGTCAGGCGCAGATGACCTGCACCCCGGCGTCCCGGAACGCCTGCACCACGGCGGGAGCCGCGCCGGAGTCGGTGACCAGCGTCTCCACCCGGTCCACCGGGCAGATCCGGGCGAAGGCGTGACCGCCCAGCTTGGACGAGTCGGCGATCACCACCACCCGCTTGGCCCGGGCCACCATCAGGCTGTTCATCGCCGCCTCACCCTCGTGATGGGCGGCGGCGCCGAGCTGCGGGTCGATCGCGTCCACGCCTAGCAGCGCGACGTCCAGGGTCACCTCGCGCAGCAGCGCCCCGCCCAGCGGGCCGACCAGCTCGAACGACTTCGGCCGGACCACGCCGCCCGCCACCACCACCTTCATCCGGGAGCGGACCAGCAGCTCGTTGGCGATGTTCAGGGCGTTGGTGACCACGGTGAGCTGGGCACCCTCGGCGCTGGTGTTGAGATCCGGCCGGACGGCAAGGGCCCGGGCCACCTCGGTGCTGGTGGTGCCGCCGTTCAGGCCGACCACGGTGCCCGGGGACACCAGCGCGGCGGCGGCCGCCCCGATCCGCTGCTTCTCGGCCGAGTGCTTGGCGGTCTTGTAGCGCAGCGGCAGGTCGTACGACACCCCGTTGGCGACCGCCCCGCCCCGGGTACGCGTGATCATCTGCTGCTGGGCGAGCTGGTCGAAGTCACGCCGGATGGTGGCCTGGGAGACGTCCAGGCGCTCGGCCGCCTCCTCGACGCTGACCCGGCCGCTGTCGGTCAGCATCTCGAGCAGGGCGTTCCATCGGGCGTAGCGGTCCACCTCGGGGGCCTCCCCTGACTCTGCACGAACGGTGATTGATTGCGTGCACAGTAGTGCGCAAAACTACCAAGGCGCAAAACCCTGACCTGCGCAATCTGGGAGGCGGTTGCCACAGCCACCCCGGTTCGCGCAGAATGACGCGCGAAAGGCGGCCATAACGCGCCGTATTGCGCAAGGTCTCCCTTGGCGAGGAGTTGTCATGGCGTACGTGCACGCGGAGATCGCGAGCCAGCCCGACTGCTGGCGGGAGGCGGCGCGGCTCGTCCCGGCGGTCGCCGACCGCCTGCCGCGCCCCGGCGAGCGGGTCGCCGTCGTCGGTTGCGGCACGTCGTGGTTCATGGGGACGGCGTACGCCGGGCTGCGCGAGCGCGCCGGCCAGGGCGAGACGGACGCCTTCCAGGCCAGCGAGTTCCCCGCCGGCCGCCGCTACGACCGGCTCATCGCCATCACCCGCTCCGGCACCACGACCGAGGTGCTGGACCTGCTCGCCGCGCTGCGCGGCCAGCTTCCCACCACGGTCCTGGTCGGCGACCCGGCCTCCCCGGCGGTCGAGTTGGCCGACGCCGCGGTGACCATGCCCTTCGCCGACGAGCGCTCGGTCGTGCAGACCCGGTTCGCCACCACCGCGCTCGCGCTGCTCCGCGCCCACCTCGGCGAGGACCTGGGCCGACTGGCCGCCGACGCCGAGGTGGCCGTCCGGGCCCCGCTGCCGCTCGACCCGGCCCGGGTCGAGCAGGTCACCTTCCTCGGGCGCGGCTGGACGGTCGGGCTGGCCCAGGAGGCCGCGCTGAAGTGCCGCGAGGCGGCCACCTTCTGGGCCGAGGCGTACCCGGCGATGGACTACCGGCACGGCCCCATCTCCATCGCCGCCCCGGGCCGGCTGGTCTGGGCGTTCGGCGGGATCCCCGACGGGCTGCCCGAAGACGTCGCGGCCACCGGCGCCACCTTCGTGCACAGCCGCACCCACGGCTGCCACACGGTGCTGACCAGCTGGGCGGCCGGGCGTACCCCGGTCGACCCGATGGCCGACCTGATCCTCGCCCAGCGCTTCGCCGTCGCGCTGGCCACCAGCCGCGGCCTCGACCCGGACGCCCCCCGGCACCTGACCCGCTCCGTGGTGCTCGCGTGACGTCAGGCGACGAGGTCGTCGTCGCGCTGGACGTGGGCGGCACCGGGATGAAGTGCGCCCTGGTCCGCCCCGACGGCCAGACCGTGCACGCCGAACGGCACGCCACCGAGGCGGCGCGCGGCCCCGAGGCGGTGATCGGGACGATCCTCGACGTCGCCGAGGGGCTGGCCGGCAAGGCCCGCGCCGCGGGACTGACCCCGGTGGCCTGCGGAATCGCCGTACCGGGGGTGGTCGAGGAGGCCCGCGGGGTCGCGGTCTGGTCGGCGAACGTGGGCTTCCGGGACGTACCGCTGCGGGAGCTGGCGCAGGCCCGGCTCGACCTGCCGACGGCGCTCGGCCACGACGTGCGGGCGGGCGGCCTGGCGGAGGCCCGCCTCGGCGCCGGCCGCGACGGCGGCCACGTGCTCTTCGTCGCGATCGGCACCGGCATCGCCGCCGCCCACGTGGTCGACGGGTCGGCCGCCGTCGGCGCGCACGGCGCCGCCGGGGAGATCGGCCACATCCTGGTACGCCCCGACGGCGCGCGCTGCGGCTGCGGCCGCCCGGGCTGCCTGGAGGCGGTGGCATCGGCCTCGGCCATCGGCCGCCGGTACACCGAGCTGTCCGGTGCCCCGACCACGGCGGCCGAGGTGGCGGACCGGGCGGCGGCCGGTGAACCGCTGGCCGGCCGGGTCTGGCGGGAGGCGGTCGAGGCACTCGCCGACGGGCTCGCCACCGCCCAGGCGCTCTTCGACGTCGAGACGGTCGTGATCGGCGGCGGGTTGGCCCAGGCAGGGCCCCGACTGCTCGACCCGCTGCGCGGGGCGCTACGCGAACGGCTGACCTTCCACCGGGAGCCGCGTCTGGTCGCGGCCGCCCTCGGCGACGAGGCCGGCTGCCTCGGCGCCGCCCTGCTCGCCCTGGACGCCCGACCCTGACTGTGGAGAAGGAGAGCCGATGACCCTGCGCCTGACCGGCAAGGTGGTGACCCCGACCGGCGTGACCCGGCAGGGCTGCGTCGAGATCGTGGGTGACCGGATCCGGGCCGTCGCCGAGTACCCGTCGGTGCGCGACGGGCACTGGATCGTGCCGGGCTTCGTGGACATGCACACCCACGGCGGGGGCGGGCACACCTTCACCACCGGCGACGTCGAGTCGGCCCGCGAGGCGGCCGCGTTCCACCTGCGGCACGGCACCACCACCCTGCTGGCCAGCCTGGTCAGCTCCCCGTTCTCGTTGATGCGGGAGGCGACCACCGCGTACCGGCCGCTGGTCGAGTCCGGCGTGCTGGCCGGCGTCCACTTCGAGGGGCCGTACCTGTCGGCGGACCGCTGCGGCGCGCAGAACCCGGAGTTCCTCCGCGACCCGTCCACCGCCGAGCTGGCGGAGCTGATCGGGCTGGGCGGCGGCGCGGTCCGGATGGTCACCCTGGCCCCGGAGCGGGACGGTGCGCTGGAGGCGATCAAGCTGCTCGCCTCACGCGGCGTGGTGGCCGCGATCGGGCACACGGACGCCACCTGGGAGCAGACCCGGGCCGCCGTGGCAGCCGGCGCGAGCGTCGGGACCCACCTGTTCAACGGGATGCGCCCGGTGCACCACCGGGAACCCGGACCGGTGATCGCCCTGCTCGAGGCGCCGAACGTGGTCTGCGAGCTGGTCGCCGACGGGGTGCACCTGCACGATGGCATGCTCGCCTTCGCCACCTCGGTGGCCGGCGCGGAGCGGGCTGCCCTGATCACCGACGCGATGGCCGCCGCCGGCATGCCCGACGGCGAGTACGAGCTGGGCGGGCAGGCGGTCACCGTGTCCGGCGGGGTGGCCCGGCTGAGCCGGGACGGCGCGATCGCCGGCAGCACCCTGACCATGGACGCCGCCCTGCGGCACGCCGTCGCGGCGGGCATCGCCGTGCCGGACGCCTGCCGGATGGTCGCCACCACCCCGGCCCGGGCGATCGGCCTGGGTGACCAGATCGGTGCGCTCCTGCCCGGGCTGCGGGCCGACCTCGTCCTGCTGGACGACGACTTCAACGTGGTCCGGGTGATGCGCGGCGGCGCCTGGGTGGAGTGACGCTGCGGGCCGCGGCGCGGGGCGAAGCGGCGTCAGCCGGCGGTGGGGACCTCGACGCCGAGCACGGCCTGCTCGTCCGGGCGGTGCACCAGCACGTCCGACAGGTACGACTGCACCGCGTGGCGCATGCCGACGTCCCGGCCGGCCCGCTCGGACAGCAGCCACTTGTGCTCGATGATCTGGGTGAACAGCTCCTGCGGCTCCAGCTTGCTGCGCAGGTGCGCCGGCACCGCCCGAACCACCGGCTCGAACACCTCGGTCAGCCAGCGGTGGGCCGCCTGCTGCTCGTCGGTCAGGTCACTCTCCACCCGGTAGGCGTCCAGATCGTTGAGGAGCTTGCGGGCCTGGTTCTCCTCGGCGTCCAGGCCGGTGAGGCGGAGCAGCCGCCGGGTGTGGTAGCCGACGTCGACCACCTTCGGCCGGACCAGGTACCGCCCGTCGTCGGCGGTGGACATGGTCACCTCGGCGACGTCGAAGCCCAGCTCGTTGAGGCGGCGGATCCGCCCCTCGATGTCGTGCCGGGCGTCCCGCTCGATCTGCTGCTCGTAGGTGATCTCGTGCCACAGCCGCTCGTACCGCTGCACGACCTCCTCGCAGACCACCTCCGGGTCGATCGACTCGTGCAGCAGCCCGGCGGCCTGCAGGTCCAGCGCCTCGCCGAAGATGTTGACCCGGGCGATCTCCAGGTCCTCGCCGCGCTGCCCGTTGGAGAGCGAGCGGTGCAACGCCCCGGTCTCGGCGTCCACCATGTAGGCGGCGAACGCCCCGGCGTCCCGGCGGAACAGGGTGTTGGACAGCGAGCAGTCGCCCCAGAAGAAGCCGGTCAGGTGCATCCGGACCAGCAGCACCGCCAGCGCGTCGAGCAGCCGGTTCATGGTCTCCGGCCGCAGCGTCCGGGAGAAGAGCGCCCGGTACGGCAGGGAGAACTGGAGGTGCCGGGTGATCAGCACCGGGTCCAGCGGCTGGCCGTCGTCGCCCTGCCGGTCCGCCACGATCGCGACCGCCTCGACCGACGGGAAGTCGATCCGCTCCAGGGCCCGGAGCAGGTCGTACTCCCGCTCGGCGACCCGCTCGCCGGTCTCCTTCACCGCGTAGACGTAGTCGCCGAGCCGGACGAAGCGGACGATGTGCCGCGAGATGCCCTGCGGCAGCGCGACCAGGTGCTGGGCAGGCCACTCCTCCAGCGGGGTCGACCAGGGGAGGTCGAGCAGCGCCGGGTCGACGAGGGCCGAGGTGATCCGCACGGCGACAAGTGTGACGCTTCCCCCGGTGCGGCGCTTCCCATCGTGGGCCGGCCCACAGCCGCGCCGCCCGCCCGTGCCGGGGCGGCGTGGGCAGCGGCCGGTAGCGTGGTCGCGTGCGGGAGACCACGGGAGTACGCGAGAAGCTGCGGCTCCGGCCCGTCCGGCCGGTTGGCTGGTGGTGGGACGGACTGCTGCTCGCCGCCCTGGTGGCGCTGACCGTGACACTCGCCACCGGCCACCTCCTCGGGGTGGACCGGGCGGTCGCCGACTGGGCCGCGGACCACCGCCCCACCGCCGCCCGATGGACCGCCATGCTCCTCAACCTGCTGGGTCAGGGCACTCCGCTGACGCTGCTCGCGGCCGGGCTGGGGGTGCTGGTGGCGATCCGGCTCCGCTCGGTCCGCCCGGTGCTGCCACCGGTCGCCGGGTTCGTGCTGACCTACCTGACCATCGGGCCGTTGAAGGTGTGGACCGCGCGGCCGGCGCCCAGCGCCAGCGTCAAGGAGCCGTTCCTGCCGCCGGACCAGACGTTGCCGCTGTTCCAGCACGACCTGCCGGTGCGCTTCGCCCAGTCGTACCCGTCGGGGCACGTGGCCAACGCGATCGTCTGGTACGGCGTGCTCGCCCTGCTCCTGGCGCCGCTGCTGCGCACCTTCGGCCGAACCGTCCCGCCCCGGCTGGTCACCGTGGTCCGGCTGCTGCCGCCGCTCATCGTGCTCTGCACGACCACGTACCTCGGCTGGCACTGGCTGACCGACTCGGTCGCCGGGCTGCTGCTCGGCCTGCTGCTGGACCGGCTGCTGCACCGGGTGCCCTGGGACGGCCTGCCGTTACCCGGGGCGCTGCGGCGGTGGGACCGCCCGTTCATCTCGGCCTCGTAGCCGGTCACTCGTCCGGCTGGCGCGGCACGGGGGTGCCCGGCGGCTCGGGCGGGAGCGGAGTGGTCTCCCGGAGCAGGGCGCTCAGCCCGGCGCGCCGGGCCACCACGGTCAACCGGTCCCCCGCGTTGATCACCATCCGCGGGTCGGCGGACCACTCGGTGCGCTGCCCGGCGCGGGTGTACGCGAGCAGCCGCACCTCGCCGGGGCGGGCCACCGCGGCGAGGGGGCGGCCGTCCAGCGACGAACCCGCCATGACCGGCACGTCGGTGACCAGCAGCGCGTGCCGGTCGACCGGGATGGTGGCGATCACCGCGCGGTCCAGCAGCGCCGCCGCGAACGCGGGCGCGGCCAGGTACGACACGCTGCGGGAGATGCCGATGCCGAACGCCTGCTGGATCCGCTCGGCGAAGTCGCCGTCGAAGAGGCGCAGCACCACCCGCAGATCGGGGTCGAGGCTGCGGGCATTCAGCGCGGCGCGCAGGTTGGCGCCGTCGTCGGTGGAGACCACCACCAGCGCCTGGCAGGTCGCCACCGAGGCGGCCCGCAGCGTCTCCTCCTCGCCGGCGTCCCCGACGATCAGCGGCACCCCGAGCCGGTGCGCGAGCGCCGCGCCCCGGGCGTCCGGGTTGCGGTCGATGGCGACCACCTCGACCCCGAAGTCGTGCAGTTGGGCCATCACCCGGGTGCCGATGTTGCCCAGCCCGACCACCACCACATGGCCCGTACGGTCGGGTTGGATCCGGCCGTTGTGCAGGGCGAGCCGGGCGTTGACGATGCCGTCGACCACGGCGGCCGTGATGAGCGGGATCAGCGCCAGCCCGGCCAGGGTGAGCACCACCTGCATGATCTGGGCGGCGACGCTCTTGTCGAGGTCCGGGTCCTGCCCGCTCAACGAGGTGACCAGGGTGAGGTAGAGGGCGTCGGACCAGTTCACGTGCGCGGCGCCGGAGTTCAGCCAGCCGAGGACGGCGATCATCGCGAGCAGCACCAGCACCGCCACGCCGATCTTGCGGGTGGCGAAGCTGCGGACCGCGCGGAGCAGCACCACGGCGGGTTGCCGGCGCCGCCGGGCCCGGACCAGCCGGCGGGCGGCCAGCTCGGCACCGGCCGGCTGCCCGGTCGCCTCGGCCAGCACCACGTCGGCCGCCGCCTCGTCGGCGGGCAGCACCCGGATCAGCTCGGGGTCGGTGGTGACGGCCAGCCCGGTGAGCACGTCCTGCGGGCGTACGTCGGCGCGGCGGGCCACGTAGAGGGTGCGTCCGGCGTGCCGGAAATGGGTGGGGGCCAGCTCGCCGAGCGCGGCCGCGACGAACGCCGGGGCGGCCATCGAGGCGTCGGAGAGCAGCGCCGAGTCGGGGAAGAGCTGCCGCAGGCCGTTGGCGAGGCTGGTGTTGAACATGCGTACCACCAGGCGGAGCCGGGGCTCGACCTCCCGGGCGCAGAGCGCGGCGTGCATGTTGCCCACGTCGTCCTGATGCAGCAGGGCCAGCCCGTCCGCGCCGGCCAGCCCGGCCCGGCGGAAGGCGGCCTCGTCGAGCCGGTCGGCCAGGACCACCTGGACGCCCTCGATGTCCCGGCCGTCGGGCCCCTCGGAGCGGCGGCGCTCGGGCACGATCAGCGTGACCCGGATCTGCCCGGTGGGCGAGTCGGTGGCGAGCAACGACCGGACCACCCAGTACGCCAGCGGGTCGGAACCGCAGACCACATAGTGCGGACGGACCTCGCCGTTCATCCGGAGCCGCCTGCCGGCGCGGCGTGCGCGGTCGCGCAGGGGGTCGGCCATGCCCGGATCGTAGTCACCCGATCGCGGTGCGCGCAGCCCCATGATCGTGAACGCATGGCGTCCTGCGCAAGGACCCGGCACTACGGCCCCCAGTTCGCCGACGTCCCGCCCGACCTGGAGTACGTCTGGCCCCCGTCGGATCGTGAGCGCCGCTGTCTGATCTGAGGGAGGGCCGGGCCGCTGGCCCGCCAGGGATCGAAATGCGTTGCCCGCCTTTCCGGCCCCGATCTACCGTGAACGCGCAAGGTCAACCACCGCTCCGGGAGCCGTCGATGTCGCTGCCACACCGCACCACCGTGCCGTCGTGGCTGCTCAACGTCGGTTGCCGAGCCGAAGGTCCCCGCCCGGGGTGGCCCGACTGACGCGTGCGCCCGTACGCGCCACAGCCGCCCCGTCGCCAGGACCGGGCGGCTTTTTGCTGCCCGCCACCGATCGTGAAGGGAGAGCCCGGTGGACGCCGTCCTCGTTGTCAACGCCGACCTCGGCCCGCTGCACCGGGTCACCGTCCAGCACGCGATCCGGATGCTCTGCCGTCGGGTCGCCGAGATCCACGAGGCCGAGCCGGACCAGGTGATCGGGATCTTCCCGGTCCCCCGGGTGGTCCGCCTGGTCCGGTACGTGGTCACCCGCTGGCGATTCAGCGCCGGGCCGGCCTGGTCGCGGGGCGGGGTGCTGCGCCGCGACGGCCGGCGCTGCGCGTACTGCGACGCCCCGGCCAGCACGATCGACCACATCCTGCCCCGTTCGCGCGGTGGCCGGAACACCTGGAAGAACACCACCGCCGCCTGCTACGAGTGCAACCAGCGCAAGGGCGACCGGACGCCGGCCGAGGCGGGCATGCCACTGCGGCGCGAGCCGGTGACGCCGACCTGGGCGGCGCTCGCGGGGCGGTGACGACCGGCCGGCGGGCACAGGGGGTCGCGTCGGGGGTACGCCTCCGGCGCGGCGCCCGCCGGTCCCACCGGGCGTCCCTGGCTCAGTCCGGTGTCACCGTCCTCCACCGGAGGCCGTCGTCGGAGACGTACACGCCCTTCGCGTCGTACCAGAGGTAGCGCCCCCCGTCCACGACCCTCGGCGGTGCCAGCGGCTCTGACACCGGCCCATCCAGCGGCGTGTACATCCGGCCGTCGGGGCTGACCAACAGCCCGAAGTCGGTCTCGCGCCCGGCGAAGAGGACGTGCGAGCCGTCCAGGGCGACCAGCGAGGCTCCCTGCAACGTCCAGCCGTCCGGCAGCCGGGGCCTGTCCTCGGCCCGCCAACCCGTTATGCCGCTGCTGCTCCGGTAGACCCGAGGGCTGCCCGACTCGCGGTCAAGAAAGGTCACAAAGACGGTACGACCATCCGTGGTGGCGACATCGAAGACACACTGGTCGGCCACCGGCTCCCGGTTGAAGACGTGAGTCTCCCAGCTCCGCCCGCCGGTGCGGCTCACCGCCACGGCGGGTCGCCGGGTCGCGGGATCGCAGCCGCGCATCCAGTAACCGGCGGACGGCGGCGCGACCACCGGAATGGCGCCCGCCAGCGGCGGCTGCGACATCAGCGGCGCCAGCGACCCGGCCGCCGGATCGGGCACCACGATCTCGCAGCCCTGCGGGACGTACACCAGGCAACCCCAGACCCGGGTGCCCGGCACGGCCGCCTCGCGCGCAGGCCCCGATCCGCCGGCATCCCGCCAGGTCGCACCGCCGTCCACGCTGATTCGACGGATGGTCGGTCCGCTTCCCTTGCCCGGCTCGGTCAACGGCAGGTCCAGCACCAGGAAGGCCGGGCCGAGCACGGTGGGCGTCACCGGCTGGGCGCTTGCGTGCAGCGGAAACTCCGAGCGCTTCTGCCAGGTTCGCCCGCCGTCGTCCGAGCCGACCAGGCGTTGTTCACAGTCCGCGCAGTCGGCCAGCACGGCGTACAGGTGGTCCCGGTCGCCGGCACCGGCCCAGACCACCTCGATCCGCCCGCCGGCCCCGAGGCCGGCCGGGGGCCGCAGGGATGCCAGTGACGGCAGTACGGTGACCGCGGCGAACGCGAGCGCGACGACTGCCACCAGCATTGTGCTGGCCGCCATCGCCCGGGCGCGGGTACGCAGCCGCCCGGCACGCCGGGTGACGGTGCTGAAGTCAGCTTGCCGCGCAATCCAGTCCAGTTCGTCGCGCAGTCCGTGGAAATCCGGCTCAGGCATGGCGCACCTTCCTCTCAGCGACGGGATCCTCGGTCAAATGGCGGACGAGCGCGGCCCGCCCGCGGGAGAGCCGGGCCTTGACGGTGCCCACCGGCACGCCGAGCGCCTCGGCGACCTCCACCACCGGCAGGTCGGCCAGGTAGTGCAGGACCATTGCCTCGCGGGTCGGTCGGGCCAGCCGCCGCAGCGCCGCGACCAGGGCCACCCGGTCGGGGGAGAGGCCGGGCACCTGCGGGGCCGGGTCGATCCGCCCGCTGCGCAGCAGCCGGTCGAACAGCCAACGCCGCCGGTACCGAGTCCGGGCCAGGTTCATCGCCACGGTGCGCAACCAGGTCTCCGGATCGTCCACGGCGAGGAAACGGGCCGGTCGGGCCAGCGCCCGGGCATAGGCCTCGTGCACCACGTCCTGGGCCTCGGGCAGGCTGCCGGTCAGCGCGCACAGCTGCCCCACCAACCGGCGATAGTGCGCCTGGTACGCCTCGTGCACCGCCGTCACGCCGTCCATCCGCTCCCCTTCCGACGGGTTCTCCCAACGGACCAGCGACGCGGCGGGAAGGTTGCATCCGTTCTCAGTCGAGTTGTCGGGCCAGCCGGTGGAGCACGATGTCGGGGGGCACCGCCGTACTCCTCGTCAGGGTCGACGACGCGCCGATTCCCCGGCATGAGCGAGGTGGCGGCGTGAGCCGGGCGTCCGGCATCGTCGTCGCCGAGCTGCCGACCGCCGTGGCCGCCAGCGCGGGCGGTGCGGCCCTGGGCCGTCACACGACCGTCAGGGACGGCCGGGTGGCGCCCAGCCGAAGCGCGGCGGTCGGCGTTCGTTGACCGCCGCCACCCCCTCGCGAGCCTCGCCGCTGGCCCGGACCTGGCCGTGCCACCAGGTGATCCGGGCGTCGTCGGCGCGCCCGTCGATGATCTCCTTGGCCGCCGCGACGGTGAGCTGGGAACGCTCGGCGATGGCCCCGGTGACCGCCGCCACTCGGGCGGCCAGCGCGCCGGCCGGCAGCACCTCGTCGACCAGGCCGATGCGCAGCGCCCGCTCGGCGTCGACCAGCTCGCTGGTGAAGAGCAGGTGCTTGGCGGCGGACGGGCCGACCAGCCGGGCCAGCCGCCGGGTGGTCGGCGCGGGATAGACCAGCCCCAGCCGCGCCGGGGGTACGCCGAACCGGGCGTCCGCCGCGGCGAGCCGCAGGTCGCAGGCGACGGCCAGTTGGCAGCCGCCACCGACGCAGGCCCCTTCGACGGCGGCCACGGTCGGCTTGCCGAAGGCGGCCAGCCGCTCCTCGGCGGCCACCGCGATGCTGCCGTCCCCGGCCTCCAGCAGTTCGTCCAGGTCGCCGAGGTCCGCACCGGCGCAGAAGGTGCCGTCGGCGCCGGTCAGCACCAGCGCGCGCAATGCCGGATCCGCCTCGAGGCCGTCGAGCAGCACGGGGAGCTGCCGCCACATCCCGGGGGTCATCGCGTTGCGGCGGGTCGGGTTCCGGATCACCACGGTTGCCACCGGCCCGGTCACCGTGACGGTCAGCTCCGCGTCCGACATGTCTCCCCCTCCGCCGCCGATTCGGCTGACCATAACGGCGCGGGCCCGGCGACCACCCGCCTGGGGTGGCCGCCGGGCCCGCCGACGGTTCGGTCAGGTCAGGAGACGTTGACCGCGGTGTCGTCGATCACGAAGGACGTCTGCAGCGAGACGTCCTCGGTGCCGAGGAACTTCAGCGTGACGGTCTGGCCGGCGTACGCGGCCAGGGAGAACGACTTCTGGCTGTACCCGGTGGCCTTGTTCAGGTTCGAGTAGGTGGCCAGGGTCGCCAGCACCGTCCCCGACGAGTTGAGCACCTGCACCTTGAGCGTGTCGTATGCGATGCTGGTGGTCGTCTCGGCCGAGTCGATGTGCAGCCAGAAGCTGAAGTTGTACGACGTGCAGCCGGTCGGCAGGGCGACCGCCTGCGCGACGTTCTCACTGCTGCTGTAGCCGTAACCGTTCAGCCAGGCGAACCGGGTGCCACCGTGCGCGGTCTGGCCGGCGAACGAACCGATCGCGGTGGTGTTGCCTGTCCACGGGCTGGTCCCGGTCTCGAAGCCCGGGTTACCCAGCTTCTGCCCGGCACCCGTGCAGCCACCGGTGCCGTTCACGGTCAGCATGTAGGTCGCCGAGTGGTTCACCGAGGTGCCGGCGCCGGTGACGGTGACCGAGTAGGTGCCGGGCGGGGTGCTCGCCGAGGTGCTGATGGTGAGGGTGGACGAGCCGCCCGAGGTCACCGAGGACGGGTTGAACGACGCGCTGGCGCCGGTCGGCAGGCCGGACGCGGAGAACGTCACGGTCTGCGCGGTGCCGCTGGTGGTCGCGGTGGACACCGTGGTGGACGCGGCGCTGCCCGGGTTGACCGAGCCGGCGGTCGGCGAGAGCGTCACCGAGAAGTCGTTACCCGAGGAGCAGGGGGCGTCGTTGCCGGCCACGTTCACCGCGGTCCACGCCGCCTGGACGGCCTTGTACTCCGTGGAGCAGTTGCCGTACAGGTCGGTCGCCGCCCGCAGCGTGTACGCCCGGGCGGTGTTCGCCGGGTTGCTGGTGTTGACGTACGTCGTGTTGGAGGTGAAGTACACGTCGAGCGCGCGGTACCAGATCTTCTCCGCCTTGGCCCGGCCGATGCCGGTCATCGCCGGGGCGGAGCCGCAGAGCGGCGAGGTGCCGTACGCGGTGGAGCCGGTGCCTTCGGCCAGGTTGAAGTAGAAGTGGTTGCCGGGGCCGGACGAGTAGTGCACGTCGACGTTCTTGGTGCTGGTCGACCAGCAGGTGTGCGAGCCGCCGTCGAGGCCGGGGTTGTACATGTAGCGCAGCGGCGTGCCGTTGCCGTTGATGTTGATCTTCTCGCCGATGTCGTAGTCGCCCGGGTCGCTCGGCGCGTTGGCGTAGAACTCGACCATCGTGCCGAAGATGTCGCTGGTGGCCTCGTTGAGACCGCCGGACTCACCGGAGTAGACCAGACCCGCGACCGCCTCGGTGACGCCGTGGCTCATCTCGTGCCCGGCCACGTCGAGCGAGACCAGCGGACGGGCGTTGCTCGACCCGTCGCCGTAGGTCATTTGGGAGCCGTCCCAGAAGGCGTTGACGTAGTTGCTGCCGTAGTGCACCCGGCTCGGCACGCCGGCGCCGTTGCCGAAGATGCCGTTGCGGCCGTGCAGGTTCTTGAAGTAGTCGAACGTCTTCGCCGCGCCGAAGTGGGCGTCGACGGCCGCCGACTGCCGGTTGGAGTTGGCGCCGTTGCCCCAGGTGTTGGTCGAGTTGGTGAATGTCGTGCAGGTCGACGTGCCGTTGTTCATGTCGCAGGTGCGGCCGTTGCCGTGCGACGGGTCGACCATCTGGTAGGTGCTGCCGGAGAGCGTCGTGTCGATGGTGACCGTGCCGGAGTAGATGCTGTTGCCGGTGCCGTTGACCGTCTCGATCTCGTCGTACGAGCCGATCACCTTGCCCGTCGTGGCGTCGGTGATGACGTGCAGCTTGGACGGCGTCTGCTTGTCCGCCTTCCAGCCGGCGGCGACGGTCTCCCAGGCCAGGCGGCCCTTGCCGGAGCTGGCGTCGACGAAGAGTTCCGGGGCGCCCACCGAGGTGAGCGTGCCGGAGAAGGTCTTGCGCGCGCTCGCCGCGGCCGCGGCCGAACCGACCTTGGCCGTGGTGCTCAGGGTGAGCGGCGCGTCCAGGCCGACCGAGGCGCCGGTCATGGTGCCGTTCGGGGCGGTGTGGATGACGAAGTCACCGCCGTAGACGCGCAGGCCGTGGTAGGTCCGGGTGTACTTGGTGTGCGATGCACCGTTCGCGTCCGTCTTCGTCCGGACGGCCTGGTAGGCCTCCCCGCTGGCACCCTGGACGGCACCGGGGTTGGCGCGGAGCAGGCTCTCGGCACGAGCTGCGGCAGAGGACTCGGAGGCGGTGGCACTTGGAGTTGCCGCATACGCCGAGGTGGTGACGCAGGTCAGCACGCCACTGGCAAGCAGCGCGGCACTGACGGCGGCAAGGGGTCTTTTCACGGGCCCTCCTGACAGGAGAAAGTTGTGACGGGGGTAGTCACTGATGTAGATATAGTGATACATCGAAGAAGATGGAAGAGGGCGAGCGCTTTCCTGCCGGCAACATTGGCCGTTCGGATGAGGTGGCCCAGGTTGGCGGAACCGGAGGGCCCCGCCGTGCGTCCGAGCGGCATGAGAACAGCCCCCGTCGCGGCGGTCATCCTCGCCGTGCTTCTCGCCCCGCTCACCGGCTGCGCGCAGACCGGTGGGACCACCGCCACGGAGACCGGCGGGACCACCGCCACCCGGACCGGCGGGCCGACCGCCCCGCAGGCCGGCGCCACTCCGGCCACCCCGTCCGCGACGGCCACCGACGCCGGCTCGCCGGGCCGCCCGGGCGTCGACGTGGTGCTGACCAGGACCGGCGGGATCGTCGGGCTGGAGGACACGCTGACCGTGACGCCCGACGGCCACTGGACCAGGGTCAACCGGGCCGGGGCCGCCCGCACCGGCCAGCTCAGCCCCGCGGAACTCGACCGGCTGCGGCAGCTCACCGCCGACCCGCGCCTGGTCGCCGAGGCCACCGCCACCAGGACGACCATGTGCGCGGACGCCTTCACCTACCGGCTCACCGTGGGCCCGGTGACCACCGGCTACGTGGACTGCCCGCCGGAGGTCACCCCGCCCGCCGCCACCGCCGCCGTGGTCGAGCTGCTCACCGGCCTCCTCGACTGACGCCACGGCCCCGCGGCCTGCCAGGATCGCCCACACGCACGAAAGAGTGGTCATCCCGGCTCGGATGACCACTCTTTCCGTGAATCAGGCGGGGCGTCCTAGCTCAGCCGGCCGCCTCCCGCAGCGCCCGCCGCAGCGTGGCCGACACCCAGCCCCAGCCGGCCACCACCGCCACCGCGAAGACCACCATCGCCACCGGGTGCCCGCCGGCCATCAGCGCCAGCCAGGCCGCCGTGAAGAAGCCTCCGGTCACGCCGCTGTACACCGCCCAGCCGCGCTCACCGCGCCGGGCGAAACGGCGCGCGGCGACCAGGCAGGCCGCGATGAGCGCCGTGAAGGCGACCGCCCCGGCGCCGAAGTGGGCCGCACCGTGCCAGCTCACCTCGCCCGGACCGCGCGGCGTACCGGCCGGGAAGCCGTCCAGCGGATCAGCCACGAAGACCCCGGCCAGCACCAGCCCGACGCCGTACTGGCCGATCAACCAGGGTCCGGTGACCGGACCGAGGCCGGGGTGCGGGATCCGCCGCAGGGCCAGGGCCGCCCCGACGCAGAGCAGGCCGGCCACCACGAAGTTGCTGATCTGCACCCAGCCCAGGTCGCCGGTGCTGAGCACGCTCACCGGGTGTCGGCGTGGGTCGAAGCCCTCCCGGGTCAGCGCCTGGACCAGCGCGACCGCCACCCAGAGCGGACCGGCCAGGACGCCGCCCGCAAGCAGGGCCCGCTCCCCGGTCACCCGGTCCACGGACCGTTCGATCGCCTCGGTCACCGGCCCGCTCCCCTCAGGCCCGCGGGAACATCTGGCCGATGCGGATCTTGTTGCCGAACGGGTCCCGGATGCCGAAGTCGATGCCGTACGGCTGCTCGGTCGGCTCGTCGTAGACGTCCACGCCCTTCGCCACCAGGTCCTCGTACGTCTTGTGGGCGTCGTCCGTGGTCATGAAGAGGTGACCGCCGAGCGCTCCCTTGGTGAGCAGCTCGCGGACCTGCTCGGCGGTGGCCGGGTCGAGGGCCGGCGGCCCGGGCTTCTCCAGCAGGATCTCGCGGTCCGGCTCGCCCGGCAGGTTGACCGTGAGCCAGCGCATGAAGCCGAGGTCCGCGTCGGTGTTGACCTCCATGCCGAGCTTGCCGACATAGAAGTCGAGGGCCTCGTCCTGGTCGAGAACGTAGATCTGGGAGCGGGAAATCGAGTTCATCGTCATGCCGAACACGCTAGGCCAGACCGCCGGTCCCCTGCTTATCCAAAACTGATGGATTGGCTGGTCAGGTGGGGATGCTCGGGCGCATCCACGCCTTGATGAAGCAGTTCGGCACCGCCGCGGGCACCGTCCTCCGCGTCCGGTACGCCGAGGGCGGCTCGCCGACGATGTCCCGGAAGGTACGGCTGAAGGTGCCCAGGCTGCCGAAGCCGACCGCGTGGCAGATCTCGGTGACCGGCTGGTCGGTCCGCACCAGCAGGTACATGGCCCGCTCGACGCGCCGGCGTTGCAGGTAGCGGTGCGGGGTCTCGCCGAAGGTGGCGCGGAAGGTGCGGATGAAGTGCGCCTCGGAGACGTGCGCGATCCGGGCCAGCGCGGGAATGTCCAGCGGCTCGGCGTACGCCCGGTCCATGGCGTCCCGGGCACGCAGCATCGCGCGGTTGGACTCCTCGGTCGCCCGACTCACCGGCCCGCTCCCGCCACCCCGTCGTCGACCACCAGGTCGAGGGCCCGAGCTGGTCGGGTTCGGCCACCACCTCGATCCCGATGATCCGGTCGGTGACGGTGAAGCTGAGCGCCAGCCGGATCCGGCCGTCCACGACCACCACGGCCCCCGGCATCCCGTCGACGAACGCGGGCACCGCGCCCTGGGCGCGGCCGTTGAAGAAGTCGGCCACCGGGGACGAGCCGCGGAGCTCGCCGGTGCCGCCCATCCGCACGGCGGCGGCGTCGCCGCGCAGCACCACGTACGGGTCGAGGAGGCTCACCAGGTCGTCGAAGCGGCCCTCCCGCGATGCGGCGAGGAAGGCCTCGACGACCCGGCGCTTCCGGACCGGATCGGTCTGCGGGTCGGCCGAGCGGGTCTGCACCCGGCGCCGGGCGCGGCTGGCGATCTGCCGTACGGCGATGGAGCTGCGGTCGACCACCGGCGCGATCTCCTCGAAGGAGACGGCGAACATGTCGTGCAGCACGAACACCAACCGCTCGGTCGGGCCGAGGGTGGTCAGCACCACCTCGAGCGCCTGACCGACCGACTCGGAGAGCAGCGCCTCCTGCTCCGGGTCCCGCCCCCCGGGCGCCTCGGTGGCCGGCTCGTCCCCCGCCACGTCCGCCGCCTGTTCGTGCCGGACGCTGCCGGACCGCAGCCGGTCCAGGCAGACCCGCCCGACCGTGGTGGTCAGCCAGCCCGGCAGGTTGTCGATGGTGTCCACGTCGGCGCGGCTGAGCCGCAGCCAGGTGTCCTGCACGGCGTCGTCCGCCTCGGCCGGCGAGCCGAGCATCCGGTGGGCCACGGCGCGCAGCCGCGGACGCTGCTCCTCGAAACGCTGGGCCAGCAGATCGGTGTCGCTCACGCCTCGCCATCCCGACCGGACGCGGCCCTCGGGTGACCGCTGTCACATCTGTCACGCCATCCGCCCCACGCTCGACATCCAGGCGACGGACGACAACGCGCCGGCGGTGAACGCCGGCCAGCCTAACAAGACAGGACCAACGGACATGGCTCTCGAAGCACGTATCCAGAACCCCGCGGCGCTGCTCCCGGACGCGGTGAAGGGGGTCAACCTGCTCTACAAGGCCGCGCACTCGGCGGGCGTACCGGCCAGCACCCTGGAGCTGGTCCACCTGCGGGCCAGCCAGATCAACGGATGCAGCGCCTGCGTCGACTCCGGGGCGCGCAACGCCCGCAAGAACGGCGAGACCGAGGAGCGGCTGTTCGCGCTGGCCGCCTGGCGCGAGACGCCGTACTTCACCGACGCGGAGCGGTCGGCGCTCGCCCTGGCCGAGGCGGCGACCCGGCTCGCCGACCGGAGCGACCCGGTGCCGGACGACATCTGGGACGAGGCGGCCCGCCACTTCGGGGAGAAGGAGCTGGCGGCGCTGGTGCTCTGGATCGCCACCACCAACTTCTTCAACCGGATCAACGCGACGACCCGCCAGCCCGCCCCGCAGAACTGGGGCTGACCGCCGGCGTACACCCCGCGGGCGGTCGTGGTTCGACGGCGACCGCACCGCGGGGCCGGGTCACGACCCGCGGTCGTCCGGCGGCGGGGCCGCCTTCGGGGCCTGCTGGGCGGCCTCGATCACCTCGGTGAGGGCGGCGTGCAGCTTCCGGAGGTCGTCGAGCGGCATGCCGAGCCGCTCGACGATGGCCGGCGGGATCTGCTCGGCCTGGCTGCGCAGGGCCCGGCCCTTGGCGGTGAGCGTCACGGCGAGGCTGCGCTCGTCGGCCGGGTTCCGCTCCCGCTGGAGGTAGCCGCTCGCCTCGAGGCGTTTGAGCAACGGCGACAGGGTGCCCGGGTCGAGCTGCAGCAGCCGGCTCAGTTCGCGTACGGAGAGTGGCCCGTGCTGCCACAGCGCGAGCATCACCAGGTACTGCGGGTGGGTCAGGCCGATCGGCTCGAGCAGTGGGCGGTACACCGCCACCACCCCGCGGGCCGCGACGGACAGGGCGAAGCAGACCTGCTGCTCCAGAGCCAGCGGGTCGTCGATCCCGCTCAGGTCACCCGATCCTGCACCGCTTCTCGCCACCCTGTTACCGTACCAATAGTTTGTGCACCAACCATTTGCCTACCAACGAGCGGACGCGGACGGAGCGTGGACGATGGCTGCCGAGGAGAAGAAGGCACCCGGCGAGGGCGGGCGCATCCTGTCCTGGGTGTTCAAGAACCTGGCCGGCCCGCCGACCGTGGAGAACGCCATCCAGGGCGGCTCCCAGCAGGCCCGCGACCTGTGGAAGCAGGACCTCGAGCGGCGTAAGCAGTGGAGCCGGGAAGAGCGCGAGCGCAAGCGCGCCGAACGCGAGGCCCGCCGGTCCAACTGAGGACGACGGGCAGCCAGGTGCGAAACCGGCGGGGCCGTTGGAGCCCCCGGCCGGGGATCGAACCGGCGACATCTCGCGCACAAGCTGGCACGTGGATGAACTGGTCCAGCCTCTTTGTACACCGGTGGCTCCGACAACTTGTCGCAGATCGAGCCAGATGGCTTTTCCCAGACGCCTAAGTAGACATCGTTTCCCTGGCAGCTACTTTCCGGAGGGAAACTACCGTTCGCCGCCGTTACGCTCTGCGCGCATGTGATGCCGTCGAGGCATCTGGCCGGCGACGGGTTCACGCCGGCGTCCATGCCCAACAAAGGGGGACCACTTGAAGAAGAGGCTGATTGGGGTCGTCTCGGCGCTCGCCATCGCCGTCGGCGGGTCGCTGGCCGTCGCCGCCCCGGCGCAGGCTGCCACCCCGGCCGTGATGATCACGAAGGTCTACTACAACTCGCCGGGCAGCGACAACGGGTCGAACACCAGCCTGAACGCGGAGTACGTGCGGCTGACCAACAAGCGCAGCTCCACCATCAACCTCAAGAACTGGACCCTGCGCGACAAGTCCAACCACGTCTACAAGTTCAGCAGCGACTTCTACCTCAAGGCCGGCTACAGCGTGGTGATCCACACCGGCAAGGGCACCAACACCAGCAGCAACCGCTACTGGGGCTTGTCCGGGTACGTGTGGAACAACACCGGCGACGCCGCCTACCTGCGCAACTCCGCCGGCACGGCGATCGACAGCTGCTCCTGGGGCAGCCGCGGCAGCTACACCTACTGCTGACGGCACCTCCGCCGCAGGCTTCAACGCCGGCCCACTGGACATGGTGGGCCGGCGTTTGCCGCATTCGGTCACCCGTCGCGTCAGCTCGCTCGCAAGCCCGACAACTCGCTTACGAGCTCTGTGCGAGGAGTCCGTCGGCGTCTGAAACGGTCGCCGGCTCGAAGCGGCGTCCGGGCCAGCGCCGCGCAGGGTCCAGCCGGTCCCCTGCCGTCCGAAGGGACAGGCGGCGTGGCCAACGACTGGTACCTTCCTGGACAACATCCATGGAGGGTGATGTCTCCGGCTGACGGCCGGATGACCTCTGTGTACTCAGAGACGGGGAAACAATGAAGGGTAGGGTGCTGCGCGCGCTGGGCGCGGCGGCGACGGCCGGCCTGCTGGCCGTCATCGGCCTCACCGGCCCGGCCCAGGCGACGGAAACCGCCGGCCTGGACGGCACGATCACCAACAAGCTGACCGGCGCGCCCGTCGCCGGGGCGGGAATCGTCATCCAGCAGCAGGACGGTTCCCACTGGAACTTCACCAACAGCGACACCGCCGGCCACTTCGCGTTCCCGGACGTCCCGGCCGGCCAGTACACCGTCCAGGTGAACGCGGGCGGTTACGTCGAGGAATGGCTCTGGGGCCACCGGAACAGCTGGGAGGCGGACCTGATCACGGCCCCGGCCACCTTCCAGATCCCGCTGATGCCCATCCAGTACGGCGACGTCGCCGGCCGTGTCGTGGACCGGAAGGGTGGCGGCATCCCGCACGTCAACGTCGAGCTGCGGCGCGGCGGCAATTGGGTCGGCAACGTGGCGACCGACGACGCCGGGCGCTACCGGTTCAGCCGGGTCGAGACCGACACCAACTATCAAGCGCAGTTCACCTTCCCGAGCGGCCAGGTGCTCTTCAACGGCGGAGCCAGCTCCGAGTACGAGGCGCCCTACTTCGCCGTGAAGGCGGACGTGACGACGACGGTCAACCTCACCCGGCCCCCGGTCGGAAATCTCGTCGTCAATGCGGTCGACCAGAAGACCGGCGCCGCCATCGCCGGCTACTGCTGGTACCCGCAGGACGGCCCCGGCGGATTCTCCTTCCAGACGACCTGCACCGACAGCCAGGGCCGGGCCCGGTTCCAGGACATCCCGGTCGGCACCTACAAGGGCGGCGGCTACGACCCCGACGAGATCTACGTCAACGGCCTCTTCGGCCCGGTGACCGTGACCGAAGGGGAGACCACCAAGACCACCGTCAAGCTGGAGAAGTCGGTCAGCCTGCACGTCGACTTCGTCGACGCGGCTACCGGCGAACCGGTCAGCGGGGCGTGTGTCACCCTGGCCGACCCGGTGCACACCGATGTCTCGCAGTACGGCCAGTGCGGTTCCGAGGTGGACTACAAGAATCTCTTCGCCGCCGAGCACTTCCGGCTCTTCGTCGCGCCGTACGACGGGGAGCACGGCGCGCAGTGGGTCTCGACGACCGGTGGCGGAACCGGCGACCCGGCCCTGGCCAGGATCTTCGCGCCGACGCCGGGCGAGCGCATCCGGGTGACCGTCAAGCTGGACGGCGCCGGCACCGTGACCGGGGTCGTCCGGGACGCCGCGACCGGAGCCGGCGTGGCCGATGTCTGCCCCAGCCCGACCGGGCCGGCCTTCGACGCCAACGCCGGGCCGAACTCCTCCTGCACGTACGACGGCGGTCAGTACCAGATCCGCAACCTCGGCCCGTACCAGTGGAAGCTGGCCTTCCCGGCGTTCGACGGGAGGCATGCGTGGGCGTGGTCCGGCAACGCGGCGACCCGGTCGTCCGCGACGCCGGTGCAGGTGACGGCCGGCGAGACCACCACGCTGGACGTGGCGCTGCCGGCCACGGGCACGGTCAGCGGCACGGTCACCGTGCCCGAAGGCACCTGCCTGCGGTGCGTGTCCATCACCGCGGTCGACCCGACCACCGGTGACTGGGCGGGCGTGGAGACGTCCCCCCGCGCCGACGGCACCTTCACGATGAAGGGTTTCAACACGCAGGACGTGCGACTCCTCTACAGCGTGGGCGACGGCCGGGTGGCGTACCCCGACCTGATCCACATCACGGCGGGCGGCGCCGTCAGCGGCGTCGCGATCACCGTGCCGGCCGCGTAACGCCGGCGACCCCCGGCCCGTCCACCGTCGCGGTGGGCGGGCCCGCTGCCATCGGGCACCCCGTCGAGGCGACAGGGGGTCAGCGCGGCGTCGATGTCAGACGCCCGCTCGGCCGACCCTTGATGGGCTCGCCGGACGGGTCTTGACCGGTGAAGGCGTGGAGCCCCCGGCCGGGATCGAACCGGCGACATCTCGCTTACAAGGCGAGTGCTCTGGCCAGCTGAGCTACAGGGGCGCGTGGTGCCGTGGTCAGCATAGCGACTGAGGCCCGGAAATCCCGTTCCGCAGGGCTCCCCAGCACGGAAAACGTCAATTTCGTGACCTCGACGCCGACGTATCGACACCCGGTCGCCGCACGGTGGTGGGGATTGATGCCTCGGAGTGCCTGACTGACCGGAATGCGTATGCGGTCCGTCCCATCCCACGCACCCCGTCTTGGCACGATCGGAAAACCCGTTTACCGTGCAGTGACACGGACGACACCTCCGGTCCGCCTCGGCTGCCTGGGGTGACCGCCCGTTGGCCGGCACCGTGGGTGCCGGTCGCTCCTTCCACTCGGATCGTCCGGCACGTTCCTGCCGGTGAAAGGAAGCGCTCCACCATGGCTACGGTCACCTACGCGAAGGCGTCCCGGATCTACCCGGGCACCGAGCGCCCCGCCGTCAACAAGCTCGACCTGGAGATCGGCGACGGGGAGTTCCTCGTCCTGGTCGGCCCGTCGGGTTGCGGCAAGTCCACCAGCCTGCGGATGCTCGCCGGCCTCGAAGACGTCGACGACGGCGCCATCTACATCGACGACCGGGACGTCACCCACCTGCCGCCGAAGGCCCGCGACATCGCGATGGTCTTCCAGAACTACGCGCTCTACCCGCACATGACGGTGTACGAGAACATGGCGTTCGCGCTCAAGCTGCGCAAGACCTCGAAGTCGGAGATCGACCGGCGGGTCAAGGAGGCGGCGGCGCTGCTCCAGCTCGAGGACTTCCTCAGCCGCAAGCCGAAGGCGCTCTCCGGCGGTCAGCGCCAGCGGGTCGCCATGGGCCGCGCGATCGTCCGGGAGCCGCAGGTCTTCCTCATGGACGAGCCGCTGTCGAACCTCGACGCCAAGCTCCGGGTGCAGACCCGTACGCAGATCGCGTCGCTCCAGGCCAAGCTGGGCGTCACCACCGTGTACGTGACCCACGACCAGGTCGAGGCCATGACCATGGGTCACCGGGTCGCGGTCATGCTCGACGGCGTCCTCCAGCAGGTGGACACCCCGCGGGCGCTCTACGACACCCCGGCCAACGTCTTCGTCGCCGGCTTCATGGGCTCTCCCGCCATGAACATCAAAACGGTGCCGCTGACCGAGCAGGGTGCCGAGTTCGCCGAGATGCACGTGCCGCTGACCCGCGAGCAGGTCGAGGCGGCCAAGGCCGAGGGCGGCGACGGCAAGGTCACCGTCGGTTTCCGGCCGGAGGACTGCGACCTGGTCAGCCCGACCGAGGGCGGCATGCCGGTCGTGGTCGAGCTGGTCGAGGACCTGGGCTCCGACGCCAACGTCTACGGCCACGCCGCGCTCGGCGGCAGCTCCGAGCGGTTCGTCGTGCGGACCGACCGCCGCACGATGCCGAACATGGGTGACACCGTGTTCGTCAAGCCGCGCCAGGGCCGCAGCCACGTCTTCCACGCCACCACCGGCAACCGGATCTGACGTACGTAAAAGGGGCGGTCCGCCACGGCGGACCGCCCCTTTCGTGTCTTCCGAGAAGGGCGTCAGATCTCGACGGCGCGGCGCCGGGCGACCTCGGCGAGGGTGACCGCGGCGGCGACGCTGGCGTTGAGCGACTCGACGTCGGAGACCATCGGGATGCGCACGGTCAGGTCGCAGGTCTCGCCGACCAGCCGGGACAGCCCGCGTCCCTCCGAGCCGACCACCACGACCAGCGGGCCGACCGCGGCCTCCAGGTCGTACAGGTCGGTCTCGCCGTCGGCGTCCAGGCCGACCACCACGAAGCCGGCGTCCTTGCACGCCTTCAGCGACCGGGTCAGGTTGGTGACCTGGGCGACCGGCACCCGCGCGGCCGCGCCGGCGCTGGTCCGCCAGGCGGTCGCGGTGATCCCGGCCGCCCGCCGCTCGGGTACGAAGACGCCCTGCGCGCCGAAGGCGGCGGCGGACCGGATCACCGCGCCGAGGTTGCGCGGGTCGGTGACCCCGTCCAGCGCGACCAGCAGCGGGCACGCCTGCTCCAGCGCCGCCGCCATCAGGTCCTCGAACGGCTCGTACGCGAACGGCGGGACCTGGAGGCCGACGCCCTGGTGCAGCACCCCGCCGGTCATCCGGTCCAGCTCGGCCCGGCTGACCTCCAGGAGCGCGATGCCCCGGTCGGCAGCTGTCCGGACGATCTCGTTGACCCGGTCGTCGACGTCGATGCCCTGCGCCAGGTAGAGGGCGGTGGCCGGCACCTGGGCGCGCAGCGCCTCCAGCACCGGGTTCCGTCCGACCAGCAGCTCCGGGCTGTCCTTCGGAGGGTTCGACCGGCGGCCCGGGGCGACCCGGGGACCGCCCCGGGTGGCCGGCTTGCCCTTGCCACCCTTCACCGGGACGCCGGCGCGGCTGCCCTTGCCCCAGGTGGTGTCCTTGCTGCCCGGCTGGCCGATCTTGGGGGCGCGCCCCTCCTCGGCCGCCGAGCGGCGCTCCTTCTCCTGCTTCCAGGCGGTGCGCTGGGGCAGCTGCTCGGTGCCCGAGTATGCCTTGTGCCAGGGTCGCTCGTCGGCGGGCAGGGTGCGGCCACGGCCCGCGAGGGCGTCCCGCCCCTTGCCGCCGGTGCCCTTCGGCGCACCAGCCTTCGGCGTCAGCCGTCGGCCACGGCGCTGCGAGTTGCCGGCCATCAGTCCTGCTCTCCAATAGTCCAACGGGGGCCCTGGGGGGTGTCCTCGACCACCACGCCGGCCTGCTTGAGCTGGTCGCGTACGGCGTCGGCGGCGGCCCAGTCCTTGCGGCTGCGGGCCTGGGCGCGCTGCTCCAGGGCCAGCGCGATCAGGGAGTCCACCACGCCGCGCAGGTCGCTCGCGCGGCCACCGCCCGTCCAGACCGGGTCCAGGGGGTCGACGCCGAGGATATCCAGCATCGCCCGGGCGGCGGCCAGGGTCGTGCGGACGGTCACATCGTCGCCGGCGGCCAGCGCGCTGTTGCCGTCCTTGACCACCTCGTGCAGCACGGCCAGGGCGGCCGAGGTGTTGAGATCGTCGTCCATCGCGGCGGCGAAGCCGGCCGGCATGTCGCCGCGCTGCCCGCCGCCGACCCGCTCGACGGCCCTCTGCACGAAACCCTCGATCCGGCGGTAGGCGACGGCGGCGTCGCGCAGCGAGTCCTCCGAGTAGTCGATGCGGGACCGGTAGTGCGCGGCCGCGTAGTAGTAGCGCAGCTCCACCGGGCGCACCCCGAGGGACGCCACGTAGTCCAGGTCGAGGGTGTTGCCCAGCGACTTGCCCATCTTGGCGCCGCCGATGCTGAGCAGGCCGTGGTGCACCCAGTAGCGGGCGAACCCCAGGTCGGCCGCCTGCGACTGGGCGATCTCGTTCTCGTGGTGCGGGAAGGTCAGGTCGAGCCCGCCGCCGTGGATGTCGAACTCCGCGCCCAGGTAGCGCCAGCACATCGCCGAGCACTCGATGTGCCAGCCGGGCCGGCCCCGGCCCCAGGGCGACGGCCAGTATGCGTCCGCCGGCTCGTCCGGCTTGACGCCCTTCCACAGGGCGAAGTCGCGCGGGTCGCGCTTGCCCCGCTCGGGTGTGTCCCCGGCGGGCTGCATGTCTTCCGGCGACTGCCCGGACAGCGACCCGTACGCCGGCCAGGAGGCCACGTCGAAGTAGACGTCGCCGGAGCCGTCGGCGGCCGGGTAGGCGTGCCCGGTCTCGATCAGCCGGGCGATCAGCTCGTGCATCTCCGGGATGTGCCCGGTGGCCCGCGGCTCGTAAGTCGGCGGCAGCACGTTCAGCGCCCGGTAGGACTCGCCCAGGATCTGCTCGTTGGCGTACGCGATCGACCAGAACGGCCGCTCCTGCTCCATCGCCTTGACCAGAATCTTGTCGTCGATGTCGGTCAGATTGCGGATGAAGGTCACCTCGAAGCCGGAGACGAGCAGCCACCGCCGCAGCACGTCGTAGTTGACGCCGGAGCGAAGGTGGCCGATGTGCGGCGGGGCCTGGAGGGTGAGACCACACAGGTAGACCCCCACCTTGCCGGTTTCCCGCGGGACGAAGTCCCGCACCGATCGGGCGGCGGTGTCATACAGGCGTAGCGTCACCGTACAAGGGTAGCCGTCCGTGGTATTTCGAGGTTGTGCGGAGCCGGTCGTACGCTGCGTGCTGTGGACACGGCGGCACGGGCGGGAGAGACGGCCCAGACCCTGGACCGGGGGCTGCGCCTGCTGCACCTGGTCGCGGATGCACCCGGCGGGCTGACGGTCACCGAGGCGGCGAACCGGCTGGGCATCGGCCGGGCGGCGGTCTACCGGCTGGTCGGCGCGCTGACCGGGCACGGCATGCTGCGGCGCGACGGTGCGGGCAAGCTCCGGCTCGGTGCGGGCGTGCTGCACCTGGCCCGCCGCGCCCAACCACTGCTCGCCGAGGGAGCCCTGCCGGCGCTGCGGCGGCTGGCCGAGCAGACCGGGGCGACGGCCCACCTGACCGTGGTCGAGGGGGGTGAGGGGGTCGCCCTCGCCGTGGTGGAGCCGAGCTGGACGTCGTTCCACGTGGCGTACCGGACCGGGTCCCGGCATCCGCTGGAGCGGGGCGCCGCGGGGCGGGCCATCCTCGCCGGCCGGTCGGGCGCCGCCGGCCCGGTGAGCACCAGCGGCGAACTGCAGTCCGGGGCGTACGGAGTAGCCGCGCCGGTGCTCGGCGTGCCCGGGCTGGAGGCGAGCGTCGGCGTGGTGTCGCTGGCGCCGCTCGACGTGGCGGTGGTCGGCGACCAGGTCACCGTCGCCGCCCAGGCGATCGCCACCGCCCTCGCCTGACGCACCGGCCCCGATCGGCGAAGCGGCGGTATCTCCCGGGCCGGATACCGCAAGGTCAGCGACCCGGCGGTAGCCGAACATGCGGGATACCGCCGGGTCCGCGACGTGGCAGGCGCTCCCAGTCCGGCCGCGCTTGTCGGTCGGCGCGGGCGGGCCCGTCCCCAGGCCGGATGTCCGGGTCGGCCGTCCCGAGGCCGGCAGGCAGCCGGCTTCCGGACAGCGCTCGCCTTCCGCCAAGGTCGGCGCACTGGCGGTATCCGCCGACTCCGGACACCGCCGACGGCGACAGAGCGGGGAGCCCCCGGAATGAAGGCGGTGGCCATGCAGGGGCCCCTAGCACAAAGTGCGGGCGGTGTGGCGGTTGTCCACAGGGCGGGGCAGCGAGACCGGCCACGGTTGTCCACAGGGATGTCCCTCGCCCGCGATGCGCCGCCAGGCTTGTTCCCATGCCTCCTCATCCGCACCGGCCGGCCGAGTTGGCCTGGCAGGTCTTCCGTGGCTCGGACGTGGTCCAGCGTGGGCTGCTGACCCGGCATCAGCTCCGGGGCGCATCCTGGCTCCGCATCCGGCATGATGTCTACGCCGACGCCCGGCTCGACCGTGACCACGCGCTGGCCTGCCGGGCCGCCCTGCTCCTGCTCCGGCTGCCGCCGGGCGCGCTGATCGCCGGGCCCTCGGCCGCGTACCTGCACGGCGTGGCGCACGCCGCTGGTTTCGCGGACGACGTGCACGTTCTGCTGCCGCCGATGGCCCGTGCCGACTCCCAGCCTGGCATCCGGGTCCACCGCATCCGTCCGGACGTGTCCCCCACCTGCGCAGGCCTGGTCATCGCCGGCAGCGCCACCGCCGGGGTGCCCGGCACCGCCAGCAGCAGCGCCGACCGGACACACATCGCCGCTACGACCACTGACCAGACGAGCACCTCAAGCCGCACCGCGGACCACAGGAGCACCGCTAGCCGCACCGCCCACCAGACGAGCACCGCGAGCATCGCCGCCGGTCGGATCGACAACGCCAGCCGGTCCATTCCGGCGTCGGCGCTCGCCACCTCCGTTCGACCGGTCAGGCGGGCTGCCCCGCCCGTCGCCCGTCGGGCCGGCCAGGGCGGAGCAGACCCGATCCGCCCTGGCCGTTCGTCCTGGGTGCCGCGCAGCGACCCGGCGGCGTGCGCCTGGGAGACGGCGGTGTGGGCCGACCCGGTGCGGGCGGTCGGCATCCTCGACGCGCTGCTGGCTCAAGGTATGGTCAGCCGGAGCACACTCGCCGACATAGCGGACCGCAACGCTGGACGACCCGGTGGCCGACGCGCGAGTTGGGTGTTCGGGTTGGCGGACCCGGCGGCGCAGTCACCGCCGGAGTCGCACCTACGGGTCCGCCTGGTGCTGGCCGGGTTGCCGCGACCGGTCGCGCAGCACCCGGTCCGGTTCGACTCCGGGCTGGTCCTGCGTCCTGATCTGGCCTGGCCGCAGTTCCGGGTCGCCGTCGAATACGACGGCACGTGGCACGCCGACGCCGACCAGCTGCACCGCGACCGGCAACGGCTCAACCAGTTCGTCGGTGGCGGCTGGCTGGTGCTGCACGTGACCAGCCGCCGCCTGCACCGGGATTTCACCGCCGTGGTCCGCGAGGTCCGAGCCGCGCTCGTCGCCCGGGGATGGCGAGCGTGAGATGCGCCGAAAACGTCGATGTGGCGGTATCCCGGGCACCTGGATACCGCCACATCACCGACACGGTCCTCGGTCGTGCACCCGGCGCGGGCCCGCGGCGGGAGGGTCCGGCTGAGGGCCGGGGGACGAGTCAGTGGCGGGCGAGGAGATCGAGGAGGAGGTCGGGGAGGTCGGCGAGCGTGGCCACCTCGGCGTCCGGGGTCACCCCGGAGGGGCGGGGCAGCCCGGCCCGGTTCAGCCAGACGGCGCGCAGCCCGGCCCGCTGTGCCGCCACCACGTCGTGCTCGGGCGAGTCCCCCACGTACACGATCCGCTCGGGCGGCAGTCCGGCCGCCGTCACCACGGCGGCGTAGAACTCCGGGGCGGGCTTCTTCGGCAGGCCGTTCTCGTGCGCGTACAGCTCGAAGGTGAACTGGCCGGCGAGCCCGCAGCGCTCGGCGCGGCTGTTGCCGTTGGTGGCCAGGCCCAGCAGGTGCCGCGGGCGCAGCGCGGCCAGCGCGGGCACCGCGTCCGGGAACGGCCGGCTCAGCGCGAAGCGGCGGGCGAAGAAGAGCGCGGCGAACTCGTCCCGGTGCTCGTCGAGGCCGGCCCGGGCCAGCGACCGGGCCAGCGCCGCCCGCCGAATCTCCTGCACCGGCGCGGCGCTCAGCGCGCCGAACACCGCACCCCAGTCCGACTCCAGATCCGCCAGGGAGACCCCCGCGGCCGCCGGGGTCCACCGCCGCATCTCCTCGAGTACGGCCACCAGCGCGCCGGTGACCGCCGGGCGCAGGTCGATCAGGGTCTCGTCGGCGTCGAAGACGACCGCGGTACGGGGTTCGTTCACCGCTCGCCGGCCAGCGCCGGCTCGGCCGGGGCCGGCGGGACCGTCTCCGGCGTGCGCAGCTCGTCCAGCCGGACCAGGGCGACCCCGACCACGATCAAGGCCCCGCCGAGCAGCTGGACAGCCGTCGGCAGTTCGGCCAGCACCAGCCAGGCGATCAGCACCGCGAACATCACCTCGGTCAGCCCGACGAAGGAGGACAGGCGCGCGCCGAGCAGCCGGGCTCCCGCGACCCCGGCCAGGTACGCGACCACCGCGGCGATCAACGACAGCCCGGCGATCGGCACCAGCCAGCTCACCTGCTGCCCGGCGAAGGTGACGTCGGCGGTGTCGGCCCGCAGCGGCAGCAGCCGGGCCATGCCGAGCAGGGCGAGTGCCAGCGCGCCGATGGCCATCCCGCCGCTCGCCATCACCACGGACGGCAGCGCGGCGTCGACCCGACCGGCGATGACGTAGTAGCCGGCCAGCCCGACGCCGGCGCCGAGCCCCCAGAGCACCCCGATCGGGTCGAGCCGTCCGGCGCCGGTCAGGTCCAGCACGAACACCAGCCCGCCGAGCGCGGTCAGCGACCCGATCACGGTGAGCAGTCGGGGTCGCTGGCCGTGGACCAGCCACATCCAGCCGACCACCAGCACGATGCCCAGATACTCCAGCAGGAGCGCGACACCGACCGGCAGGTAGCGGACCGCGTTGAAGAAGCACGCCTGTGCCACCGCCACCCCGAGCAGTCCGAACACGACGATCGTGCCGGCGTTGCGCCGCAGCACCGGCCACCGCCCGCGCAGCGCCAGCAGCGCCGGCACGGCAAGCACCAGCGCCGCGATGCCGACCCGGGCCAGCACCACCGCCTCGGCGGACCAGTCGCCGGCGATCAGCGAACGGGCGAAGGTGCCCGATGTGGCGAACGTGAGCGCGGAGAGCAGGGCCAGGCCGAGGCCGACGCCGGACCGTTCACGCATCGACAGCTCCTTGATCGAACGACCGGTCATTGGTGAAACATGGTTATGCTGATGACGCTAGGCCGGCATCCTGACAGGAGTCAAGTTGCTATTCGCCCATGACACCGAGTGTGGCCTGGTCGCCGCCGCGGGACTGGTGAACACCGCCGGGCCGGACCGGGAGGGCCTGCCCGACGTGCCCGCCCTCGACGAGTTCATCGCCGCGCACGGCTGGACCGGCCGCCACGAGCACACCGACGCGGAGCTGCGCGAGGTCCGCGCGCTGCGGCCCCGGCTCCGCCGGATCTGGTACGCCGGCACCGACGAGGTGGTGGGCATCGTCAACGGGCTGCTCCGCGAGTCGCACGCGCTGCCCCAGCTCATCCGGCACGACGGCGAGCCGTACCACCTGCACGCCGTGCCGCGCGACGCGCCGCTGGCGACCCGGATGGCCGTCGAGGCCGCCATGGCGATGGCCGACCTGGTCCGCACGGGTGAGCTCAGCCGGCTACGCCTGTGCGACCACCCGGACTGCGACAAGGTACTGGTCGACCTCTCGAAGAACCGGTCCCGCCGGTTCTGCGACACCGGCTGCGGCAACCGTGCCGCCGTGAGCGCCTACCGAGCCCGCAAGGCGGCGGCCCACTCCTGACGTGTGCCGGCACGATCCGGAGCCCCGGTCAGGGGTGGGTCATCCGGAGCAGGTCCAGGGCCTCGTCGAGCTGGGCCTCGCTGAGCTTGCCCGAGGCGACGTGTCCCCGGGAGAGCACCACCTCCCGGATCGAGACCTGCCTGGCCAGCGCCTCCTTGGCGATCGAGGCGGCCTCGTCGTACCCGAGGTGGCGGTTGAGCGGGGTGACGATCGACGGCGAGCCCTCGGCGTACGCCAGACTGACCTCGGCGTCCGCGACCAGGCCGACCACCAGGCGGTCGGCGAAGAGGCGGCTCGACGCGGCCAGCAGCTTGATCGACTCCAGCAGGTTGCGGCCCATCACCGGAAGCATCACGTTCAGCTCGAAGTCGCCCTGCGAGCCGGCGAACGCGACCGTGGCGTCGTTGCCGATGACCTGCGCACAGACCTGCCGCATCGCCTCGGCGACCACCGGGTTCACCTTGCCCGGCATGATCGACGAGCCGGGCTGGAGATCGGGGATGCGCAGCTCCCGCAGGCCGGCCCGCGGGCCGGAGCCCATCCAGCGGATGTCGTTGGCGATCTTGTACAGGCCGACCGCGATGGTGCGGAGTTGGCCGGAGGTCTCCACCAGCGCGTCCCGGGCACCCTGCGCCTCGAAGTGGTTGCGCGCCTCGGTCAGCGGCAGCCCGGTCGACTCGCGCAGCTTCTCGATCACCCGGCCCGCGAAGCCGAGCGGGGTGTTGATGCCGGTGCCGACGGCGGTGCCGCCGAGCGGCAGTTCGGCCAGCCGCGGCAGCGCGGACTCCAGCCGCTCGATGCCGTAGCGGACCTGGGCGGCGTACCCGCCGAACTCCTGGCCGAGGGTGACCGGGGTGGCGTCCATCAGATGGGTACGCCCGGCCTTGACCACGGTCTCGAACTCGGCCGCCTTCTCCTCCAGCGCCCCGGCCAGGTGCTTCAACGAAGGGATCAGATCCTCCACCACGAACTGGGTGGCGGCCAGGTGGATCGACGTCGGGAACACGTCATTGCTGGACTGCGAGGCGTTGACGTCGTCGTTCGGGTGCACGTTCCGGCCCAGCTCCCGGCTGGCCAGCGTGGCGATCACCTCGTTGGCGTTCATGTTGGACGACGTGCCGGAGCCGGTCTGGAAGACGTCGACCGGGAACTGGTCGTCGTAGCCGCCGTCGGCCACGTGCGCGGCGGCGGTGGTGATCGCCTCCGCCACGTCGGCCCTGATCACCCCCAGCTCGCCGTTGACCTGGGCGGCGGCCCCCTTGATCTGCGCCAACGCCTTGATCTGGGCCGGTTCCAGGCCCCGCCCCGAGATCGGAAAGTTCTGCACCGCACGCTGGGTCTGCGCCCGCCACAACGCCTCGGCTGGGACCTCCACCTCGCCCATCGAGTCGCGTTCGATCCGGTAGCCGGTCGCCTCTGGAGTCGTCACGCGTACCATCCTGCCGCGCTGATCGCCGGACCGCAGGGAAAGCTGGTCGGGGCTGCGCTCGTCAGCTCAACTCCGCGAGCAGTCTTGCCGTGCTCTTCTGGTCTGGGGACTCGACCTGCCGGAACAGGGCCAGCGCCCGGCTCGCGTACATCCGGGCGGCCTGCGGATCGGTGGCGCGCAGGCAGCGGGCCATCCCGTCCAGTGCCCGGGCCTGCTCGTAGCGGAGCCCGAGCTTGGTGGCGTCCTGGAGGACCCGGCGATGCAGGTCGAGCGCCCCGGGCCCGGCCCCCTGGTCGAACAGCGCGCGGGCCAGCAGGTTGCGGGACGCGCACTGGCCGCTCCGGTCACCGGCCCCGGTCATCGCCAGCAACGCCTCGCGGTGCCGGAGCGCCGCCTGCCCGGGGCGCCCCGCGCGGCGTTCCATCACCCCGATCTCGTTGAGCACCTCGCCCTCGCCGAAGCGGTTGTGCTCCCTGCGCTTGAGCAGCAACGCCAGCTCCAGCAGCCGCCGGGCGGGCACCAGGTCCCCCATCCGGTGCCGGATCATCCCGAGGTGCCCGAGGGCATTGGCCGACATGCGCAGGTCAGGGCCGTGCCGGGGGAGCAGGAGCTGGTGCCTGGCGGTCCGTAGCGCCTCCTCGTACCGGCCGAGGTGCAGCAGTGCCATCGACAGGTTGTTGAGCAGGCTCCCCAGCACTCCGGTCTCGTCCGGGTAGCGGGCCAGTCGTACCGCGGCCCGGATGCACTCCTCGGCGCGGCGATACTCGTCGCCGCTGAGGTATGCACCGCCCAGGTTGCCCAGCATGATCCGCAGGTCCCGGTGCAGGCCGGCCCGGCGGTACCGGTCGAGGACGGCCTCCATCAGCCGGATCGCCTCGGCGAACCGGGCCAGCCGGTAGTGGGCCGACGCGAGGTAATTCATGGTCATCGCCGCCGCCCCGTCGTCGCGCAGCGCCTCCGCGGCACGCAGGGCGATGGTGTGCGTCTCGACCAACTCGTCGAGATGCCCCCCGTCGAAGTACGACCGCCAGCACACTCGGGCCAGCTGCCAACAGTGCCGGAGGAAGCCCTCGCTCTCGGCGAGCCGGACCAGGGCGGTCAACGCCGCCCGGTTCTCGTCGAACCAGCTTCGGCCCTGGTCCAGAGTGGCCGCGACCAGGTCAGGGCGCGGCGGCGGAGGCAGGCGGTCCAGGGCGTCGGTGACGACCAGTTCCATCGTCCGGGCGATCGCAGCCGCCACGTGCAGGTGGTGATCGAGCAGCCGTTCCATCCCGGCTCGGCACTCGTCGGCTAGATCCGGATCCGTCAGCAGCCCTCGGGCATACTCCCGCAGCAGATCGTGCAGCCGGTACCGGCCCGGCTCCACCTCCTCCGCCAGATGGGCGTCGACCAGTTCGTCGAGCAGATCCGGCACATCGGAAAGGGGCAACTCGGCGAGCGCCGCGCCACCCGGTTGTCGAACCGGACGCCGGGATGCAGCCCGAGCAGCCGGAAGAGCCGCTGCGCCGGAGGCGACACCTGGGCGTACGAGAGGGCGAAGGCCTGCCCGACGGAGCGCTCGCCCGCCGCGAGCTCGGCCAGGGGGTCCCGTCCGGCCGTCAGGCGCTCGGCCAGGTCCGCGATCCGCCACGTCGGACGGTGCGCCAGGCGGGCGCCGGCCAACCGGATCGCCAGTGGCAGGTGACCACAACGGCGGACCACCTCGGCGGCGGCCTCCGGCTCGGCGGCCACCCGGTCCGGGCCGGCGATCCGGGCGAGCAACTCGACCGCCTCGTCGGGCTTCAGCACCGGGAGGGACGACGGCCGCCCGTCGTCGAGCCCGATCAGCCGACGTCGGCTGGTGATCAGGACGAGATTGTCCGGCCCGTTGGGCAGCAGCGGCGCCACCTGCGCGCTGTCGGCCGCGTTGTCGAGCACCACCAGGGCCCGCCGGTCGGCCAGCTCGCTGCGCCACATCGCCAGCCGGTCGTCGAGGTCGAGCGGTACCCGCTCGGGCGGCACACCGAGCTGGCGGAGCAGCACCGCCACCGCCGCGGCCGGGGCCAGTGGGTTGCGCTCGCTGTGCCCGTGCAGGTCGATGAAGACGTGCGCGTCGGGGTAGCGGTCACCCAGGGCGGTCGCCACGTGTACGGCCAGAGTGGTCTTGCCGCTGCCGGCCATCCCGTCGATGAGCTGGACCCGGGCCCCGTCCTCCTCGATCTCCTTCACCAGCCGGGCGACGGTCTGCTGCCGCCCGGTGAAGTCGCTGATCGCCCGGGGCAGCGAGCGGACGGGCATCGCGGCTGGGCTCGCCGGAGCGCCGAACGCCGTTTCCCCGGCGAGCACCCGCTGGTGCAGCTCCTGCAGCGCGGCACCGGGCTCGATGCCCAGCTCCTCGGCGTAGATGCGGCGGCCCTCGCGATAGACGGCGAGCGCGTCCGCCTGCCGGCCGACCGCGGACAGCGCGAGCATGAGCTGGCCGCGCAGCCGCTCCCGCAGCGGATGCCGGTCCACGCTCTCGGCCAGTTCGTCGATCAGGTCAGCTGCCTGGTGCAGCCGCAGTTCGACGTCGACGCAGTCCTCCAGCGTGGCGATGCGCTGCTCGTCGAGGGCCTGCGCCCGGCGCCGTACGCGCCGGCTGGCGATCCCGCTCAGCGCCGGGCCGCGCCAGAGTGCCAGCGCGGCCCGGTAGTGCTGGCGCGCCTCGGTGGGCTGGCCGGCGGCCCGGCCGGCCTCGACCGTGCGGGCGAAGACCGCCGCGTCCAGGTCGGCCGGGTCGACCCGGATGCCGTAGCCGACCGGGTCGGTGACGATGGTCTCGGGCGGCAGCCCGAGCAGGGCGAGCCGCTGCCGCAGCCGCGACACGCAGATCTGGAGCTGGGCGCGGGCGGTGGCCGGCGGTCGCTCCTCCCAGACCGCGTCGACCAGTTCCTCGATGGGCACCACCCGGCCGTTACGCAGCAGCAGCATGGCGAGCACGGTCCGGTCCCGGCCCGCGGTGACGGTGGCCTCGCCATCGCCCACCCGCAGGGGTCCCAGGATCCCGAACCGCATCTGCTTCCCGTACGCCTTCCTGTGCAATTCCAGCAGAGTAGCCCGACCGTCACGGATCGCCGCGCCGGGGACGATAGCGATCTGATAGCGGATCGACAGCGCCAGCGCCGAGACTCGTCCCGGGTTGTCGGTGACGACATCCGACGGGGGCGGTGCGCCCGCTGGGAATCCCCCCTCCCGGCGGGCGCACCGACGTCGATGTGCGGCAGGCGGAAACAGGACGTCACACACGTCCAGTACGAGCCGGAGCGGACCGTCGCAGCGGGATCGGACGGCACGGCCACCATCGAGTGGACGCCGAGCGGTACCTACGACGAGATGTGGGGCGGCTGGACCGAGCTGCAGGTGCGGGCCCGGACGGCCGACGGGGTGACCACTGATCCGGACTTCTACTCGTTCCGCGTGGACCCGCTGAGCCCGATGGTCTCCTCCGATGTCTTCATCTGGGGCGGCACCGCGACGGTCGGCACAACCGGTGATTTCACCTTCACCGCCCAGCTGCCCGGCACCACCGAGTTCGTCTACTCGTTCGACGGGGGCCCGGAGCAGATCGTGGCTGCCGATGTGGCCGGCAGGGCCCGGGTGGGCTGGACCGCTGGGTCGCCGTACAACCACGAGCTGGTCGTGCGCAGCCGCACCGCGGCCGGGGTGACGTCCGGACCGGCGTACTATCAGATCTGGATCGACCAGGGCTGATCACGGACAACCGAAGGGGCGCCGGGTGGATGCCACCCGGCGCCCCTTTCGGCTCCGCGTCAGCGCCGGCCGACGGTGAGCACCGGCTTGGTGACCTCGGCGAAGAAGTCGTTGCCCTTGTCGTCGACGACGACGAAGGCCGGGAAGTCCTCCACCTCGATCTTCCAGACCGCCTCCATGCCGAGCTCGGGGTATTCGAGCACCTCGACGTGCTTGATGCAGTCCTGGGCGAGCCGGGCGGCCGGGCCGCCGATCGAGCCGAGGTAGAAGCCGCCGTGCTGCTGGCAGGAGCGGGTGACCTGGGCCGAGCGGTTCCCCTTGGCCAGCATCACCATCGACCCGCCGGCCGCCTGGAACTTCTCCACGTACGCGTCCATCCGGCCGGCGGTGGTCGGGCCGAACGAGCCGGAGGCGTAGCCCTCGGGGGTCTTGGCCGGACCGGCGTAGTAGACGGCGTGGTCGCGGAGGTACTGCGGCATCGGCTCACCGGCGTCCAGCCGCTCGGCGATCTTGGCGTGCGCGATGTCCCGGGCCACCACCAGCGGGCCGGTCAGCGACAGCCGGGTCTTCACCGGGTACTTCGACAGCTCGGCGCGGATCTCGTCCATCGGCCGGTTGAGGTCGACCCGGACCACCTCGGACGCGTCGAGGTGCGCATCGGTCACGTCGGGCAGGTAGCGCGCCGGGTCGGTTTCCAGCCGCTCCAGCCATACCCCGGACGGAGTGATCTTGGCGACGGCCTGCCGGTCGGCGGAGCAGGAGACAGCGATCGCCACCGGGCAGGAGGCCCCGTGCCGGGGCAGCCGGACCACCCGCACGTCGTGGCAGAAGTAGCGGCCGCCGAACTGCGCGCCGATGCCGAAGTTGCGGGTCAGCTCCAGCACCTCGGCCTCCAACTCCAGATCACGGAAGCCGTGCGCGCTCATCGAGCCGGAGGTGGGCAGGGTGTCCAGGTACTTGGCGGAGGCGTACTTGGCGGTCTTCAGCGCGTACTCGGCGGAGGTGCCGCCGATGACGATGGCCAGGTGGTAGGGCGGGCAGGCCGCGGTGCCGATCAGCCGCAGCTTCTCCTCCAGGAACTGCATCATCCGCGTCGGGTTCAACAGCGCCTTGGTCTCCTGGTAGAGGTACGACTTGTTGGCCGACCCGCCGCCCTTGGCCATGAACAGGAACTTGTACGCGTCCGGGTGCCCGTCCGGGTCCTCGGCGTAGAGCTCCACCTGGGCGGGCAGGTTGCTGCCGGTGTTCCGCTCCTCCCACATGGTCAGCGGGGCGAGCTGCGAGTAGCGCAGGTTCAGCCGGGTGTACGCCTGGTAGACGCCGCGCGAGATGGCCTCGGCGTCGGTGCCGTCGGTGAGCACGTGCCGGCCGCGCTTGCCCATCACGATCGCGGTGCCGGTGTCCTGGCACATCGGCAGCACGCCGCCGGCGGCGATGTTGGCGTTGCGCAGCAGGTCCAGCGCGACGAACCGGTCGTTCGGCGAGGCCATCGGGTCGTCGATGATCGACCGGAGCTGGGCCAGGTGCGCCGGGCGCAGGAAGTGGGCGATGTCGTGCATCGCCTCGGCGGTCAGCGCGGTCAGCGCGGAGGGCTCCACGGTGAGGAAGCGACGGCCACCCGGACCGTTGACGACGTCGACGCCCTCGTCGGTGACCAGGCGGTATTCGGTGTGGTCGGGACCGGTCGGCAGCAAGGGGGCGTACGAGAACGCGGCGGCACTGCTCATGACGGAAAAGCCTAGGGCAGCGGCGTCGATCGGTGGCACCCGCCGGGGGGCGTCCTGGGATGCAGCTCTCACCCGCCGTTGCCCGGCGAGTCGCACAGCTCCCGCTTCGGTCCGCAGTTCCCCTGATCCGACGGGGGGACGGAGGTGCTGCCGCCCGGGTTCGGGCCGGGGGCGCTGCCCCCGTCGACGGGCGGGGGCCCCGCCGACGTCCCGGCGCCCCAGCGGACGTACCCGATCTCCCGACCCTCCCCGATGATCATGCCGTTCGGGCCGACCGCCAGGGCGTTCGCCGAGGTACGCAGCACCGCGAGCTCCCGTCCGGTACGCGGGTCGACCGCGATCAGCCGGGACGGCTTCTCCTCGGCGATCACCGCCGCATACGGAGTGAGGGCCGCCCCGCTCTTCGATCCGGCGGCCCGGGTCCACCGGTTCCGGTCGACCGACAGCTCCCGGCCGAGGATCGAGCGCTTGTCCGCGCTGCGCACCAGCGCGTACCGGTCGTCGACGGCGAGCAGCTTCTCACCGTCCGCGCCGACGTGGAGCAGCCGGCCGTCGTATCCGTCGAGCACCGCCTCGCGGCCGTCCGGGGCGACCCCGATCAGCACGTTCCGGGCGCCCTGCGGGTCCTCCCGCTGCACGCAGCCGGCGTAGTCCGCGGTCCGCAGGTTCACCCCGCTCCGCTGCCACACCTGCCGGCCGGTCGCCGGGTCGACGGCGGAGAGGGCGAAGTAGCAGCTGCCGTCCCGGGAGGTGGCGTTGATCCGGAGCAGCCGGCCGCCGATCACGGCCAGCCGCTCCTCCCGGCCGGGCTGGACGTTCTGCAGCACCCGGCCGGTGGCCGTGTCCACCACGTGCACCCGCCCGTCGACGGGGAGGCCGAGCAACGGCGGGACGTCCTCCGGCCCGGCCACGCCGCCGTCGATCCGGGGGGCGCTCAGCCGCCGGGTGCCGAGCAGGTCCGGGTTGTCGGCGAGCAGCCCGCTGTGCACGCCGGGCAGGAACGCCGTCCACAGCGGCTTGGTGCCGCGCGGTTCCCAGGCGCTCAGCGTGCAGTCGGTGGCGTCCGCGCAGCGCGCGTCGAGCAACAGGTTCCGGTAGGTCCAGACCGCCACCGCCCGGTCGTCGCTCCGGCGCACCGCACCGCTGGTCGGGTCGAGCAGCTCGTACCCCTTCACGAGGAGCTTGCCCACGGCGACGACCGGGTCCCGGTCGCCGCCGGCGACCGCCGCCCAGTCCGCCTTGCGCTCCCAGAGCTGGGTGCCGGTGGCCAGGCTGCGCGCCTCGACCCGGGTGCGTTGCTCGACGACGACCGTGTCGCCGGCGATGGTGACGCTCTTCGGGGTGCCGCCGACCCGCTGCTGCCAGACCACGTCCGGCTCGGCGATCGGCTCGCTCCGGTCGACCCAGTCCCACATGGTCGGGAACGGGTTCCACACGCCGGTGGCCGCGAGCACGATCACGGTGATGAGCCCCAGCAGCAACCAGCCGCGTACGCCAAGGCCCTTCACACCGCACACGGTAGCGACGATCACCGCGCGGCCGAGCCCGCGCGGCTGCGTGTCGCGCCGGTTTCTGCGCCGGCCAGCGTGTTAAGAGGGGCGCCGGGCCGCGTGAGGCGTCAGGCCGGGGCCCGGCGGCCGGCGGAGCGGACCAGGGGAAGCGTGCGGTAGGGGATCTGCTCGGCGAGCGCGATGATCGTGGAGGCGCGCCGGATCCCCTCCGACGAGACGATCTGGTCGATCACCCGCTGCAGGTCGGTGTTCGACCGGGCCACGATCCGGCAGAGCAGGTCGCTGGAGCCGGTGATGGTGTGCGCCTCCAGCACCTCGGGGATGGCGGCCAGGTGCGCGGTGACCGGATCGTGGCCGTGCCGCTGGCTGATCTCCAGGGTCACGAAGCTGGTCACCCCGAAGCCGATCGCGGCCGGGGCGATGTCCGGGCCGAAGCCGGCGATCACCCCCCGGTCGACCAGCTTGTCGAGCCGGGCCTGGACGGTGCCCCGGGCCACGCCGAGTCGCCGGGAGCACTCCAGCACCCCGATCCGCGGCTCCTCGGCGAGCAGTTCGATCAACCGCGCATCCAGTTCGTCGAGCTGTACATCCTGACCAGCGTTCATAGGGTTTCACTTTACGGAATGCACAAGCTGATCAGCAATTCTGGCAACTGTTGCCCAACCGGCGGCGGGAAAGCAATCCTCGCCACAACAGCAGTCAACGGCGGCCCACGAAGCCGGCCGGTACGCAAGGGAGGCCAACATGACCCAGGCGATCGACCGACCCCAGTCGACCGAGGAGGTCGACGTCGACGCCCTCGTCGGCGCCGTCGACCACGACATCAGCCGGGACCCGTTCCCGGTCAAGGGTCTCGACCACGTGCACTTCCTGGTGGGCAACGCCAAGCAGGCCGCCCACTACTACTCCACCGCGTTCGGCATGACCTGTGTGGCGTACCGGGGCCCGGAGCAGGGCTACCGGGACCACGCCCAGTACGTGCTGACCAGCGGCTCGGCCCGGTTCGTGCTGACCGGCGCGGTCCGCCCGGACGCCGAGGGCGCCGAGCACGTGGCGAAGCACAGCGACGGCGTCTCCGACATCGCGCTGGAGGTGCCGGACGTGGACGCCGCGTACGCCCACGCCACCGCGCAGGGCGCGACCGGGCTGGTCGAGCCGCACGACCTCAGCGACGAGCACGGCACCGTCCGGCTGGCGGCCATCGCCGCGTACGGCGACACCCGGCACACCCTGGTCGACCGGTCCCGCTACACCGGCCCGTTCCTGCCCGGCTTCGTGGCCCGCGGCCCGATCGTGGACCGGCAGCCGATGATTGACGCGGGCATCCAGCCGAAGCGCTTCTTCCAGGCCGTCGACCACGTGGTCGGCAACGTGGAGCTGGGCCGGATGGACGAGTGGGTCGAGTTCTACAAGCGCGTCATGGGCTTCAGCAACATGGCCGAGTTCATCGGCGACGACATCGCCACCGACTACTCGGCGCTGATGAGCAAGGTGGTCGCGAGCGGCACCCGCAAGGTGAAGTTCCCGCTCAACGAGCCGGCCGTCGCCCGCAAGAAGTCGCAGATCGACGAATACCTGGAGTTCTACCAGGGGCCGGGCGCCCAGCACATCGCCGTGGCCACCAACGACATCCTGGCCAGCGTCGACGCCATGCGGGCCGCCGGCGTCGAGTTCCTCGACACCCCGGACTCCTACTACGAGGACCCGGAGCTGCGCGCCCGGATCGGCCAGGTGCGGGTGCCGATCGAGGAGCTGCAGTCCCGCAAGATCCTGGTCGACCGGGACGAGGACGGCTACCTGCTCCAGATCTTCACCAAGCCGGTGCAGGACCGTCCGACCGTCTTCTTCGAGCTGATCGAGCGGCACGGCTCGCTCGGCTTCGGCAAGGGCAACTTCAAGGCCCTGTTCGAGGCCATCGAGCGGGAGCAGGAGAAGCGCGGCAACCTGTAACACTGTCCGCGTGACCCAGCCTCCCTCGAACGCGTCTCCGCCGCCCGCCGGGCCCCCGCCCGCGGGCGGCGGCTTCGCGCCCCCTTCCGGACCGCCGTATGCGCCCCCCACGCAGTACGCCCCGCCGACGTACGCCGGGCTGCCGGGCTACCCCCCGCCGGCGCATCCGCCCTACCCGGGATTCGTGCCGCCGGCGCTGGCGCCGAACGGTCAACCGCTCGCCAGCTTCACCGACCGGCTGCTCGCCTGGCTGATCGACACCGCGGTGGCGAGCGCCCTCGCCATGGTGCTCTTCCTGCCGGTCTTCGTCTGGTTGGTGGTCCGGATGGTGGACCAGATGCCGCCGCCCGGCCCGGACGGGACGGTGGCCGAGCCCGACCCGTCGGTGCTCATCACCGACGTCTTCCTGCCGGTGCTCCTCGCCGAGCTGGGGATCTTCGCGCTCCTGCTCGTCTTCTACTGGCTCTACCACGTGGAGTACGCCCACCGGACCGGCCAGACGCTCGGCAAGAAGGTGGTGAAGATCCGCATCGTCCCGGTCGAGCCGGGCGCCACCCTCACCCGGGGCGCGCTGGGCAAGCGGTATCTGGTGGAGTTCGTCGCCGGCTCGCTGGTGCCCTTCGCCAGCTACCTCGACGGTTTCTGGCAGCTCTGGGACAAGCCCTGGCAGCAGTGCCTGCACGACAAGTTCGCCGGAACCGTCGTCGTTAAGGTTGCACCGTGAGCGTGAGGAGTGAGCCGGGTTTGCGAGCCCCGCAGTCGCGAACTGAGATGGCACCGTGAGCGAGCGCAACGAGGCACGACCGTGAGCGTGGAACCCGGCTGGCACGTAGACCCCGCCGACCCCGAGACCCGACGGTACTGGGACGGCGAGGGCTGGATCGGCGCGCCGATCCCCGTCGACGCCACCCCGCCCGAGGGCCCGCCGCCGCCCGAACCGTCCCCCGCCGCCGCGCCGGCTCCCGCCGCCCCGGCTGCCCCGTACCCGGGCCAGCCCCCGGCCGCGCCGCATCCAGGGCAGCCGGTCAGCGGGCCGTACCCCGGGCAGCCGGCCGCCGGGCCGTACCCCGCGCAGCCGGCCGCCGGGCCGTACCCCGGGCAGCCGGCCGGCGGGCCGGCCCAGTGGCCGGGGCAGCCGACCGGACCGGGCCAGCCGGCGGGACCGCCACCGGGCTGGCCGTACCCGACCTGGCCGGTACGCCCGCCCGCGCCGCAGCCGCACGGGCTGCCGCTCGCGTCGTACGGCGCGCGGCTGGTCGCCCGGCTGATCGACCTCGGCGTGGTGTTCCTGCTCAACGTCGTGGTGAACGGCTGGTTCGTCTGGCGCTACTTCGAGGAGATCTCGCCGTATTTGCGCGAGTCGGTGCGTCGGTCGCTGGCCGGGGAGACCTCCACCGACGGGCTGCCCCAGCCGGGCGAACAGGCCGCCGCGCTGCAGATCGTCATCCTGCTGATCGCCACCGCGCTCTGGTACGCGTACGAGGTGCCCTCGATGGCCGCCCGGGGACAGACCTTCGGCAAGCGGGTGATGGGCATCCGGGCGCTGCCGATCGAGGCCGACCAGCCGCTCGGCTTCGGCCGGGCCACCCGGCGGTGGAGCACCCTCGGCCTACCGACGCTGCTCTGGTACTGCTGCGGCTTCGGCCTGCTGCTGCAGTTCGTCGACGCGGTCTCCCCGCTCTTCGACCAGCCGCTGCGCCAGGCACTGCACGACAAGCGGGCGCAGACCGTGGTGGTCCAACTCCCCCGCATCAGGCCCGAAACCCGTACCACCTCGCGCGACAGCGCCAATCCCCCGGGAGACACCCCATGACCGACACCGGACGTCACCAGCCTCCGCTGCGGCTGACCCGCGCCGACCTGGACGCGCTGCCCAGCTACGTGCCCGGCCGCAGCCCGGCCGACCTGGCCCGCGAGCTGGGCCTGCCCGAGGCGATCAAGCTGGCCAGCAACGAGGTTCCCTACGGCCCGCTGCCGGGCGTGGTGGAGGCGGTCGCCGAGGCGATGGCCGGCTCGCACCGCTACCCGGACATGGGCGTGGTGGCGCTGCGTCAGGCTCTCGCCGAGCGGTACGGCGTGGACCCCGACCGGATCGCCACCGGCTGCGGCTCGGTGGCGCTGGCCGAGCACCTGGTCCGGGCCACCTGCCTCCCCGGTGACGAGCTGCTCTACTCGTGGCGGTCGTTCGAGGCGTACCCGATCATCGCGGCGACCAGCGGCGCGACCAGCGTGCGGGTGCCGAACGACGCCGGCCACGGCCACGACCTGGCCTCGATGGCGGCGGCGGTGACCGACCGGACCCGGATGATCCTGGTCTGCAACCCGAACAATCCGACCGGCACGGCGGTCCGCAAGGCGGAGCTGGACCGGTTCCTCGACACGGTGCCGGACGACGTGCTCGTGGTGATCGACGAGGCGTACCGGGAGTTCGTGACGGACCCGGAGGTGCCGGACGGCCTGAGCTACCTGGACCGCCCGAACGTGGCCGTGCTGCGCACCCTCTCCAAGGCGTGGGGGCTGGCCGGCTTGCGGATCGGCTGGCTGGTCGCCGAGCCGAGCGTGGCCGCCGCCGTCCGCAAGGTCGTCACGCCGTTCTCCACCAGCCTGGCCGCCCAGGCCGGCGCGCTCGCCGCGCTGGCCCAGGCCGACGAGGTCGAGCGCCGCTGCGCGCTGGTCGTCGCGGAGCGGGACCGGGTCACCGAGGCGGTGCGCAAGCTCGTCCCGGACGTGCCGACCAGCCAGGCCAACTTCGTCTGGCTGCCGCTCGGCGAGCGGGCCGTCGAGTTCGGCCGGGCGTGCGAGGCGCGGGGCGTGATCGTCCGGCCGTTCCCGGGCGACGGGGTCCGGGTCACCATCGGCACCCCGGCCGAGAACGACGCCTTCCTGGCCGCCGCCGAGGCGGCGCTGGCCTGACGGAAGGAGGGCCTCCGGCGTTGCGGGGCCCCCGCCGACCACACCGCCGGCTCGGCCGCCCCGCTGCGGTCGGCGGAGCCGGCGGTCAGGCGGACGTTCCCGTCGCCGCCAGCAGCACCGCCTCCGGCATCAGGTAGTACGCCTGGTCGTCGTCGTCCGGGGTCGCCCGCTGCCGGACCCGCTCCACGGCGACGTAGCCGTCCGCCGCGTACGCCCGGCCGGGCATCCAGCCGACCCCGTCGTGGCCGAGGTCCAGGACGAAGCGGGACCGTTCCGCACCGGTCGCCGGATCGAGGGTGACCAGCTCGTTCCGCTCGGTCAGCAGGTGCACCCGGCCCGACTCGACCGCGATGATCCGTACCGGCCCCAGCTCCGCCCGCCGCCACAGCTCCTTGCCGGTGCGCGCGGAGCGGCCCGTGATCAGCCCCGCCGACGTGTCGACAGCCCACTCGCCGTCGAGTTCGGTGTCCGTGCCGTCGAGGGCGGGCGCGGCGACCGGGTCGCCCGGGCCGACCAGCCAGCCCCGGCCGGTGTCGTCGCCGGGGCCGGAGACCCGCAGCCCCCGGCAGTTCGAGTGCCCGTCCCGGCAGCCCACGGGGATCACCATCAGGTCCTCCGGGCCGCCGGGCGGCTGCCAGCGGGTACGTACCGCGCCGGTGGCGGCGTCCCGGAACTCGACCCGCGCCAGGCCGTCGCAGGCGTCCACCGCGAGCAGCTCGCCGGCCACCGTGGTCCCCACCTCGGTACGGCAGTCGCCGCCGACGTCGGCCCGCCAGAGCCGCCGGCCGTCGGCCAGGTCGTACCCGCCGACCCGGCCCGGGCCGGCCGCGACCAGCACCCGCCGGCCGTCGGCGGTACGGGTGGCGTACAGGCCGGCCGGGTCCCAGACGGTCGAGGCGTAGGTCCGGCGGGGCTTCGGCACCGGTCCCGGCACCGGCCCGTCGGCCCGCCAGGCAACCCGTCCGGTACGCGCGTCGAGCGCCACGAGGAGTCCGTCCGACCAGCGGCTGACCACGGTGGTGTCGTCGGCGAGCACCCCGACGAGCTGCGCCGGCCAGCGGCGGTACGACCAGAAGGGGGTCACCCGGTGCTGCCCGTCGACCGGCTGGTCGGCGTACACCTGGCGGTTGCCGGCGTAGACGCGGAGCCGGCCGTCCACGACCAGCGGCGCCACCGGCAGGCGGCCGATCACCCCGGTCTGCGGGCTCGGCGCCGGCGGGTACGCGCCCCGGGCGACCGTGTCGACCTCGGCGGGTGCGAGCACCCGGTAGGCCACGGCGGCCGCCGCGCCGACGGCCAGCACCGCCGCGAGCGCCACCGTGATCCACCGCCGCCCCTCGGGCCACCTCATGCCGCACCTCCGCCCGGCACCCTACCCACCGGCGGCGCCAGGTCCCAGCGAGGTGGGGCGGGTCAGGCGGCCTCTGCCGAGCGGGTGGGCCCGACGGCCTGCGCCAGGTCGGCGAGGTCCCGCCGGAGCGCCCCCTCCACGGCGCGGGCGGCCAGGCCGCCGAGGATCAGGGCCAGCATCCGGCCGTATCGGGCGGTCGGCACGGCCTCCTGCTCGACGGTGACCTCGGTGCAGCCGCGCCGCCGGCGCTCGACCCTCCGCAGCGTCCAGGTGATCCGGTAGTCCGCGCCGGCACCCCGCGAGCTGAGCACCAGCCGTCCCGGGGCGACCGCCTCGACCACCACGAACTCCTCCGGCGCCTCGGCGCCGTCCGGCCGGACCCGGGTCTCCCGCCAGGCGGTGTCGGGCCGGAAGTCGCCGGGGGTGAGGACGTCGACCGCGCCGACGGCGGAGAGCCACCGGGCGCGCGCGGGCAGATCGGTGAGGAGCCGCCAGACCTCGACATCCTGCGCTTCGATGAATGCGGAAACCGTGACCGTCGACATGGCACCTCCCGTGTCGTCCACGGTACGGCGCGTGAACGGGAAACGGGGAGCCTGGGGTGACATTTCCACCACCGGTGCCCCCGGGGCGGGACACCGGGCGTGCGGCGGCCGGGGGTCAGCGACGGAACGCGTCGGCCCGGATCGCGGTGACGAACGCCGTCCAGCCCGGCGGGCGGACCGCCAGCGTCGGCCCGCTCCGATCCTTCGAGTCGCGCACCCCCACCACGCCGTACGCGGCGACCACGTTGGTCGCCACCTCGACACAGAGACCCTGGTCGTTGGAGCGGCTGCTGGTGCGCCAGACGGCGCCGGTCAGCTCGGTCATCCTCGTTCCCTCCTGTTCCGCTCGGGTGCGCCCCGGCCCGCACCGCCGGGCGTACCGGATCCCGGACGATCAACGCGGGACGCAACGGCCCCGGTCGCACAGCCGGTGCGACCGGGGCCGGAGGGTGAAGACGCTGCTCAGCGGGGCGGAAGGATGGTGCCGGTGACCTCGCCGAGGGCGATGGTGGTGCCGTCCGGGCCGGGGGCGGAGGCGGTGACGGTGACGGTGTCGCCGTCCTCCAGGAAGGTGCGGGTGGTGCCGTCGGCGAACTTGACCGGCTCGGTCCCGCCCCAGGTCAGCTCCAGGAACGAACCGACCTGGCCGCGCTCCGGGCCGGACACCGTGCCGGAGGCGTAGAGATCCCCGGTACGCAGCGACGCCCCGTTGACCGTGAGGTGGGCGAGCTGCTGGGCCGGCGTCCAGTACATGGTGGCGAAGGGTGGCTCGCTGACCCGCTCGCCGTTCCACTCCACCGACAGGGCCAGGTCCAGCCCGAGGTGCGGGATGTCCTGCAGATAGCCCTGCACCGGCGGGTCCTGGTCGGGGGCGGGTACGAAGGCGTCGGCCAGCGCGTCCAGCGGTGTCACCCACGCCGAGACCGAGGTGGCGAAGGACTTGCCCAGGAACGGGCCGAGCGGCTGGTACTCCCAGGCCTGGATGTCGCGGGCGGACCAGTCGTTGACCAGCACCACGCCGAAGACGTGGTCGGCGAAGTCCGCGACGGACACCCGGTCGCCGAGCCGGCTCGGCAGGCCGACCACGAAGCCGACCTCGGCCTCGATGTCCAGGCGTACGGAGGCGCCGGTGGTCGGGCCCTGCGGGGTGGCCCGCTGCCCGGTGGGCCGGACCACCGGGGTGCCGGAGACCACCACCGTGCCGGCCCGGCCGTGGTAGCCGATCGGCACGTGCTTCCAGTTCGGCAGCAGCGGAGGCTGGCCCGGCCGGAAGATCTGCCCGACGTTGGCCGCGTGGTGCTCGGACGAGTAGAAGTCGACGTAGTCGGCCACCTCGAACGGAAGCAGCAGCTCCACCTCGCGCAGTGGCACGAGCAGCGGCTCCACCGCCGGGCGGTGCGCGGCGTCGGCGAGCAGCTCGGTGACCCGCTGCCGGACGGCGGTCCACTGCGGACGGCCGAGCGCCATGAACTCGTTCAGCGTGGGCCGGCCCAGCGCCCCGGCCGCCAGCACCAGGCCGGCGGCCTCCGCGCCGGCCAGGTCCAGCACGAAGTCGCCGATGCGTACGCCGATCCGCGGCTCGCGGTCGCCGTGCCGGAACACCCCGTACGGCAGATTTGTCACCCCGTACGGGGAACCCTCGGCACCGCTCACCCAGGTCATTCCTCGAAGCCCCCGTTCACCAGCCCCAGCCGGATCAGATCGGTCAGTGGTTCCTCGATGCTGCACGAGCCGTACCCGACCCAGAGCGGGCGCTCGGTGTCCCGGTGCGCCCGGACCAGCTCTACCACGCGTACCGGGTCGGTGGCGGCGAGCAGCTCGGCGATCGCGTCCACCTCACCGCCGGCGGTGGCGGCGAGGGCCGCGGCGAGCACGTTGACGAAGCCGTGGTGGGTGAAGCCGGTCTCCGGGTCCCGGTGGCGGATCGCGTGGTGCAGCCCGGCGGTCAGCTTGAACGGCAGCTGCCGGTCCCGGCAGGCGCAGATCACCGCGGCCAGCTCGACCGGGGTGGGGAAGAGCTCGGCGGCCAGCCCGCCGGTGCGGAACTTGGCCGCGATCGGCAGCCCGCCGGCCCGCGCCTCGGCGAGCGTGTCCAGGGCACCCAGCAGGCCGAAGGTCAGCGGGATCTCCGCGTAGACCCGGGTGCCGTCGAGCCGCTCGGTGAGTTTCAGCAGCTCGGCCAGGCCGGGCTGCGGGTCCTCACCGCGCTTGGCGACCGGCACCTCGATCTGCCGGGCCGTGACCCCGTCCGGCGCGAGGAACGACAGCGCGAAGGGCACGCCCGCGACGCCGGTGTCGCCGATCAGGCCGGTGACGAAACCCTCCGCCGGATCGACCAGCCCGCTGAGTTCACCGGCGGCGGCGGAGGCGGGCAGCAGGAGCGGACCGACGAGGTCGGCGTACCAGGCGGTGCGATGCCTTCGGTGGGCGACCACCGCCTCCGGCAGCGCGGCGCTGCCGGGCGGGAAGACCGCGGCGTCGTCTACCAGGCCGGCGAAGAGTCGGGGCACCTGCGTTGACACGAGACAAGAATGTACGGGACGCTACGAGGAACGGACAACCGCGTCCGATTATCGGACGCTTCTGGCCGGAGAACGGGACATATCGGGAGGCGACATGCCGTACTACCGCAGCGTCGGCGAGGTGCCCCGCAAGCGCCACACCCAGTTCCGCCAGCCCGACGGCACCCTCTACGCCGAGGAACTGGTCGGCCAGGAGGGCTTCTCCTCCGACTCGTCCCTGCTCTACCACCGGCACGCGCCGACCGCGATCGTCGCCGCCGAGGAGTTCACCCCGCCCGCCGTCACCCGGGTGCCGAACCTCCCGCTCAAGCCGCGCCACCTGCGTACCCACAAGCTCGACGGGGCCGGTGCCGACCCGGTGCTCGGCCGGCAGTACCTGCTCGCCAACGACGACGTGCGGATCGCGTACGTGCTGGCCGACCGGCCGTCCCCGCTGTTCCGGGACGCCACCGGTGACCACTGCCTCTATCTGGAAGCGGGCTCGCTGCGGGTGGAGTCGCCGTTCGGCGTGCTGGACGCGGTGGCCGGCGACTACGTCATCATCCCCACCTCGACCATCCACCGGCTCGTGCCCACCGGCGACGAACCGGCCCGGCTGCTCGCCATCGAGGCGGCCGGGCACATCGGCCCGCCCAAGCGCTACCTCTCCGTACGCGGGCAGTTCCTGGAGCACTCGCCCTACTGCGAGCGGGACGTCCGGGGGCCGGACGCGCCGCTGCTGGTGGACGACGAGGACGTCGAGGTGCTGGTCCGGCACCGTCGGGGTTGGACGAAGTACGGCTACGCCCACCACCCGTTCGACGTGGTCGGCTGGGACGGGCACCTCTACCCGTGGGCGTTCTCCATCCACGACTTCGAGCCGATCACCGGCCGGGTGCACCAGCCGCCGCCCGTGCACCAGACCTTCCAGGGCCCGAACTTCGTGATCTGCTCGTTCGTGCCGCGCAAGGTGGACTACCACCCGGACGCCATCCCGGTGCCGTACAACCACCACAACGTCGACTCCGACGAGATGCTCTTCTACACCGGCGGCAACTACGAGGCCCGGCGCGGCTCCGGCATCGAGCAGGGCTCGATCTCGCTGCACCCGTCCGGCTTCACCCACGGCCCGCAGCCGGGCGCGGCCGAGCGCTCCATCGGGGTGGACTTCTTCGACGAGCTGGCGGTCATGGTGGACACCTTCCGCCCGCTGGACCTCTGCGACGCCGCGTCGGCCTGCGAGGACGACGGGTATGCCTGGACCTGGGCGCGGCGGGTCAGCTGACCGGGCGGGTGAGGACGGCGAATTCGGCGATCAAGGTCACCGTGATGGTGGCCGCCAGGGGCCAGGGGCCGCCGACCAGCGCGTAGAGGACCAGCAGCAGGGGCGCGGCGGCGACCGCGTAGACCGCCAGGGCGAGGCTGCGATCGGCGCGCAGCAGCCCGGGCAGGATCGTGTTCAGCAGGGCCGGCACCCGGGCCGCGTACCGCCACACCACCAGCGCCCCGCCGAGCGCGGCCAGCACGGCGAGGACCCGGGAGAGACCCGGTGCGCCCGGGGCCAGGAAGGCCACCACCACGGTGGCGACCAGCGACCAGCCGGCGCCGTAGAGCACCAGCCGGCGCAGGCCCGCGGAGATCGTCCGGCCGGCGTCGAGTCGCGCCGGGTCCATCGCCGCCGCCTGCGTCAGGTGCTCCAGCGCCTCCGCGTAGCGGCGCTGCTCCAGCCGGATCACGCCCATGTCGTGCCGCGCCTCGGCGAGCTGCGGGTCGAGCCGCAGCGCCTCCCGGTAGGCCCGCTCGGCCAGGTCGTACAGCTCCAGCCGGGCCGAGACCAGGCCGAGCACCAGGTGCGCCTGTGGTGCCTCGGGCGCCAGCTCCACCCCCCGCCAGGCGGCGTCGAGCGCCTGCTGCCCGTTCCGCGAGCCGGCCAGGATGGCGGCGGCGCTGCGCTGGGCGTACGGGTCGGTCGGGCCGAGCGCCAGGATCTCGTCCGCGGTGCTCGCGGCGGCCTTCCACCGTGCCAGGTCGACCAGGGCCATCCCGCGCGCCACCAGCGGCGGTACGGCCCCCGGTGCCGCGGCCACGGCCGCCTCGGCGGCGTCCAGCGCCTCGGCCGCCCGACCGGCGGCGAGGTGCACCTGGGCCAGCATGGTCAACGCCTCGGCGTTGCCGGGGTCGGTCGCGAGCGCCGAGCTGAGCTCCCCGGCAGCCTCGTCGTACCGGCCCAGCTCGGCGAGGAGCTGCGCGCGCTGGAGGTAGCCGTCGGCGGCGGACTGGTCGGGGGCGGCGTCACTCGGCATCCCGGCGAGCGTAGCCGCCCGCGCCCCTGCCCTGCCGACCTACTCCGTCGGGGCCTCGTACACCAGGGCGACCGCGATGCCGGTCAGCCCTTCGCCACGGCCGGTGAAGCCGAGGCCGTCGGTGGTGGCGGCGGAGACGGTGACCGGAGCGCCCACCGCCGCGGAGAGCACCCGCTGCGCCTCCTCCCGGCGCGGCCCGATCTTCGGCCGGTTACCGATCACCTGGACCGACACGTTGCCGATTCGGAACCCGGCTGCCCGGACCCGCCGGGCGCTCTCGGTGAGCAGGGCCACCCCGGAGGCACCCGCCCACTCCGGCTGGTCGACGCCGAAGTTCGCGCCCAGGTCGCCGAGGCCGGCGGCGGAGAGCAGCGCGTTGCAGGCGGCGTGCGCCGCCACGTCGGCGTCCGAGTGACCGGCCAGGCCGTCCTGGTCCGGCCAGTGCAGGCCAGCCACCCAGCACGGCCGCCCGGGTGCGAAGGCGTGCACGTCGGTGCCGATGGCCACCCGAGGAACGATCATGATCCGAGGGTACGCCCGGATCAGTCCAGCCAGCCGGACCGGGCCGCCACGACACCGGCCTGGAACCGGGTACGCACGCCCAGCGGCACCGCGGTCCGCCACAGCTCCTCGAAAAGGCTGGCCAGCGCCGCCACCAGCACCGCCGAGCGGACCAGGTGGAACTGGTACGCCGAGCCGGCCAGGTCGTCGCCCCACTTCAGCGGCAGAGCGGCGTGCTCGCCCATCACGTAGTAGCCGCTGGGCAGCCGGCCACGGACGCGTACCTCGATCCCGGCCGCGGCGAACCGGCTCAGCGTCCCCGACGCCGCCGGGGATTCCAGCACCTCGGTCTCGATCAGCAACGACATGACCAGTAACCGCTCCCGGGCGGCGTGCAGCAGGTCCTCCATCCACGGCACCACCGACCCGTCGAACGAGCGCGGGTCCTTCTGGCAGCAGTACGAACGCGCTGGAGGTGATGCTCGGGGCGTCCAGCGTCAAACTACGCGGCGGTGACCTGAAGGGTCTCGCCGTGGACATCGCGAAGCTGGCGCTAACCCGCCTGGCCGGCTGAGAGCAGGTGCTCGGCGAGGGCCAGGTCGAACGGCCGGGTGACCTTGAGGGCGTACTCCGAGCCGGGGACGCAGACCACCGGCACGCCCTGCTTCTCCACCAGGCCGGCGTCGTCGGTCAGCGGGTCGCCGGCCGTCGCGTGGGCGGCGGTCAGCACCGCCCGGCGGAAGCCCTGCGGGGTCTGCACGGCCCGCAGGGCGGACCGGTCCACCGTGCCGAGGACCAGCTCGCCCGTGCCGACCTCTTTGATCGTGTCGACGACGGGGAGCACCGGGATCACCGCATCGTGCCCGGAGCGAACGGCCGCGGCCACCGACTCGATCAGCTCCGGCGGGGTCAGCGCGCGGGCCGCGTCGTGCACCAGGACGATCTCCGGACCGGCGGGGACGGCGGCCAGTGCGGCGGCCACCGACGCCTGGCGCTCCGCGCCGCCGGGCACCACGATCACCGGGGCGACCGGCGCGAGCATCGCCTGGACCGAATCGACGTCGGCGGCCGGGGCGGCCACCACGACGGTGTGCACGGAGGGCGCCGCCGCGATCCGGCGTACCGCGTGCACCAGCAGCGGCTCACCGGCGAGCGGCCGGAGCGCCTTGGGGGCGCCGGGGCCGAGGCGTACGCCGGCACCGGCCGCAGGAACAAGGACCGCGACGTCACCGCGCGGATTGAGCTGCGCGGTCACGTCGCGGTCCTCGGATTTCTTTGCTACGGGGTGGGTACGACGATGCTGTGGAACTCAGGCCTCGGTCAGCACCTTGTCGAGCAGCGTCTCCGCCTCGTCCTTGGTGCTCTTCTCGGCCAGCGCGACCTCGCCGACGAGAATGTCGCGGGCCTTCGCGAGCATGCGCTTCTCACCCGCGGACAGACCCCGCTCCCGCTCCCGGCGCCACAGGTCGCGGACGACCTCGGCGACCTTCAGCGGGTTGCCGGAGGCCAGCTTCTCCAGATTCGCCTTGTAACGCCGCGACCAGTTGGTCGGCTCCTCGGTGTGCGGTGCGCGGAGCACGTCGAAGACCTTGCCGAGGCCCTCTTCGCCGACCACCTCACGCACACCCACGATCTCGGCGTTCTCAGCGGGCACCCGGACCGTCAGGTCACCCTGCGCGACCCTCAGGACGAGGTACTGCTTGGGCTCGCCCTTGATGACCCGAGTCTCGATTGCCTCGATGAGTGCGGCCCCGTGGTGGGGGTAAACAACGGTCTCGCCGACACTGAAAACCATAGGTTCGAAACCCCTTTCGCTGTGTCTAGGGTAACACGCTCAGGCACCGATGTCTCACCGCTGTCCTGACCGTTGGCGCAGCTCAGGGGCCCTGTGAGAGGTATTTCTTCAGCTTGACAGGCGGTCAAACCGACGGTTTCCACACGCTCCGTGACCAACGGATGACAACCCGATGCGGGTGACGGAGCGTGGATGTCTAGGGCGATGCGCTCCTCCCATGGTAGCCCCGGAATCCCGAGTGCGCCCAGGTGTGGCGGTACGCCGACCGGTGCGGGACCCTGGGAGGTGGACGCGACGTCCGCTCACCGAGACGGTTCCTGGGGGTCCGATGGGCATGCCTGACGCTGAAGGCCACGGGCCGCCGGACGGGCTGCCCGACCTGCCCCCGGAGTGGGGTCGGGTGGTCGTCCCCGACGACGCCTCGGCCCTCGCCGAGGAGGCCCGGCAGGTCCGTCGCGAGCTGCGCCGACTGCACCGCCGGACCGGCCGCACCGCCCGACCGGGCGGCCGCCCGCCGCTGGGGCTGCCGCTGCTGGTCCTGCTGGTGTCCATGTTGATCACCCTCACCGGGCTGGCCGCGGTCACCTGGCCCCGCTCCTCGCGCTCCGGCGGCAGTCCCACGGTCGTCCCCTACCCGAGCAACTGGGTGGCGGTCGGGCCGCTCCCCGCGCTGGACCTGGTCGGCGCCGACGATTCTCCGGTGCCGCTGCGCAGCCTGCTGCCGGCGATGATCATCCTGGTGGACGCCTGCGCCTGCGCCGAACAGGTCACCCAGGCGGCGGCCGCCGCACCCCCGGGCGTCACCGTGGTCACCGTCACCGAGGGCCGCCAGGCCGAGCCCGCCACCGCCCCCGGCGTACGCACCCTCGCCGACCCGGCCGGCGGTGTGCGCGCCTACTCACACCTCGCGGCCCGCCCCGGCACGGCCCCCGCGCTGCTGATGGACCGGGAGGGCACCCTGGTGCGGGTCGTACCCGAGCTGGGCCAGGTCGAGCAGTATCGCGACGATCTGGCGCGTATCGCCGGCTGATGGTCAGAACAGGGTCACAAGCCGGGCATCCAGGTCGAGCTCGCCGTCGGCCACCGTGAACCGCACCAGCAACGGGCCGCCGCTGGCGGTGAAGTGGAGGGCGAGCGTCCTCGTGCAGGTCGTCGTCTGTGGCGGACCGTCCTCGTCCGAGCCGGAGAGGGCCACGGTCAGCGTCCCCGAACCGGTGCAGGACACGGTGAGGAAGTGGCGCTCGCCGGCCGTGGGGTTGGTCTGCCGGACCATCTGCTCGTTTCCCGCGTCGAGATGGGACCGCTCCGTCCAGACGGCGTGCGAACTCAGCGTCTCGCCGGGGGCGTCCGGCCCCTGATGGACGACCAGTCCCGCGTCCGGGTCGGCCTCCGGCACCGGGATCACCTGCCCGGTGTCCGGGTCGACGAAGACCCGCCTGGTGTCCGGGTCGGCCAGCCGCACACCGGGCTCGGGAAAGGCATCCGCCGACGGGCTGGGTGAGGCGCCCGTCGGGCCGAGCACTGGTGCGGCCTGTCGCCACCACCAGCCACCGGCGGCAAGCCCGGCCACCGTCAGCCCGGCCAGCAGCGCAGCCCGTACCCGGTCGTCGGCGCCCATGCGGTCAGGGTAGCCGCGCGGCCCGGGCGGCACTGTCCCGTGCCACCGGCCGGTCACCCGGTGCGGTCGAGCAGGGCGGCGTACAGGGTCAAGCCCGGTCCGAACGCGAGCATCACGATCCGCTCCGGCGGCGTCTGGGCCCGGCGCAGCCGATCCAGGATCAGCAACACGGTCGGAGACGAACAGTTGCCGTGCTCGTCCAGCGTGGCCCGGGACGCCGCGAGCGCGTCCGGCGGCAGGGCCAGTTCCCCGTCCACCACGTTGAGGATGCGCGGGCCGCCCGGGTGCACCGCCCAGCCGTCCACCTCGGAGACCGTCCGCCCGTGCCGGGCCAGCAACTCGTCGACCAGCCCCCGGACGTGGCGCGAGAGCACCTGCGGGACCTTCGGCGACAGCCCCATCCGGAAACCGGTGTCGGTGACGTCCCAGGTCATGTGGTCGGCGGTCGAGGTGTCGGTGACCGAGGTGACCTCGCGCAGCGCGTACCCCCGGCCGCCGGGGACGAGCACGGCGGCGACCGCCGCGTCCGAGAAGAGCGCGTGCGAGACGATCTGCTGGGTGTCCACCCGGACGCCGGCGGGCTGGATGTGCAGGCTGGTCAGCTCGGCGCAGAGCAGCAGCGCCGGGCGGCCGCGGGCGCTGACGAAGTCGCTGGCCGCGCCGAGCCCGGGCAGGGCCGCGTAGCAGCCCATGTGGCCGACGAACATGCGCTGGGTGTCCGGGGCCATGCCCAGGTCCCGGGCGAGCAGGATGTCCAGCCCCGGGGTGGCGTACCCGGTGCAGGAACAGACCACGAACAGCCCGACGTCACCGGCGTCCAGCCCGGCGGCGGTGAGCGCACGGCCCACCGCCTCCTTGCCGAGCGGCAACGCCTCGACCTGGTAGCGCCGCATCCGACGCTCGGTCGGCCACTCGGAGACGTCCTCCAGCAGCGGGTTCACCGCCGCCTGTCGCCGGGACACCCCGGAGTTGGCGAAGATGCGCTCGGCCAGGGCGTGCGTGGTCCCGGAGAAATGCTTCGCGAAGAAGCCGTCCCAGAGCTCGTCCTGCGTCGTGGCCGGCGGCAAGGCCGTACCCACACCCGCGATCACCGGCACGGCCATGTCGCCCACCTCTCGTTTCCGATCCCACGCTTCACCAACGACCATCTCCCGTTCGCGACTGCGGGGTTCGCAAACCCGGCTCACTCCTCGCGCTCACCAACGACCATCTCCCGTTCGCGACTGCGGGGTTCGCCCGCCGCGCTCACCAACGGCCGGCTCCCGTCGCCGGTGCTGGCCCGCCGCGCTCACCAGCGGGGCGACGCGCCGTCGCGGTCCGGGTCGCCGCCGAGCGCGGCGATGCCGAGCCAGTCGGCGCAGACGTCGGAGGTCGCCGGGTGCAGCGAGCCGCACCGGGCGTCCCGGTAGAGCCGCTCCAGCGGGTGGCCCCGGCGGGTGGCCGAGGTGCCGGCGGCCTCCAGCATGGACGCCGCCACGTCGGCGGCGGTGGTGCCGGCCAGCAGCTTCGCCCGCCACACCCAGCGGTTGGTCTCCGGGTCGCCGGGCGCCTCGTCGACCCGGCGGGCCGCCTCGGCCACCACCAGCTCGGCCGCCGCGACCGCCGCGTCCGCCCGGCCCAGCCGGGCCCGGACCGCGGGCAGGCCGGCGAGGTTACGGGCGTTCAGGTGCTCGGCCGCGGCCTCGATCGCCGCCCGGGCCACCCCGACGTAGACCGCGGCGTAGCTGGCCACCAACCAGTGCGGCATGAGCTGGGCGACCACCAGGGCCAGTCCCTCCACCCCGCCGAGCAGCCGGTCGGCGGGCACGGTGACGTCCAGATGCAGGTCGTGCGAGGAGGTGGCGCGCATGCCCAGCGAGTCCCAGGTGGCCTCGACGGTGATGCCCTCGCCGGCCGGCACGAGGAACTGGGAGACCACCGACTGGTCGGCGGCGCTGCGGGCGGCGACCAGATAGCCGTCCGGATGCCCGGCACCCGAGCAGAAGGTCTTGCTGCCCTTGATGTGCCAGCCCCCGTCGACCGGCTCGTACACCGTGCTGAGCTGCGACAGCCGGGCGCCGGCGCCGCGCTCGCTCATCGCCACCGCGTACCAGGCGCCGTCGGCCGCGGCGCGGAGCAGCCGGTCCCGGGCGGCCAGCGCCTCGTCCGGTACGCCGAGCGCCTCGGCCAGTTCCTCGGTGACCGCGCCGAGCGCCCCGGTGACCGAGGCGTGCATGTTGAACACCAGCGCGGTGGCGCCGTTGCCCCGGGCCAGCTCGGTGGCGACGGCGGCGTACTCGGCGAAGCTGGCGCCCGCGCCGCCCAGCTCCCCGGGCACCATCAGCCCGAAAAGCCCGGCCTCCCGCAGGTCGGCGAAGTCGTCGACCGGAAAGGAGCCGTCCCGGTCGTGGCCCGCCGCGCGGGCAGCCAGTCGCGGTGCCAACCGGCGGGCCGCCTCCAGCGTGTGCACAGTCATGTAGAGCCCCCTTCTCGACGTCCCCGCTACCCCGGCCCGGCCCCGGCTACCCGTTCCGGACCCCGTGGCCCTGGTAGAGCACGGCTCGGGACCAGGTCGGCACGATCCGTGGCGTCCGCCCCACCGGGCGGTCGGCGGCGCCACTCCGCATCCGGCGCAGCAGCCAGGCCAGCGTCCCGCCCAGCTCCGGCCGGATCCCGCGCACGCGCAGCGCGACGCCGTGCCGGGCGCACTCGGCGACCAGGGCGCGGGCGTCCACGAACAACCGTGGATCGTGGATGCCGCGCGGCACGGTGGGCAGCCGTTCGCCGATCTCCACCGCGATGAGCCGGGCCAGCACGGTGTCGTTGAGGGTGTCCAGCACCAGCAGGCCGCCCGGACGCAGCAGGCGGCAGGCCTCCGCCACCGCGCGGCGCCAGTCCGGCACGTGTTCCAGCAGCTCGCCGGCCGACACCACGTCGGCGCAGCCGGCCGCGAGCGGGACGGCGGTGGCGTCGGCGCGGAGCGCGGTCACCCCGTGCGCGGCGGCCTGGACGAGGGCGGAACGGGTGAGGTCCACCCCGAGGTGCCGGTAGCCCTTGCCGGCCAGGTGCGGGGCGAGCAGCCCGGCGCCGCAGCCGAGGTCGACCAGGACGGCGTCCGGCCTGGACGCCGGGGGCACCAGGTCGGCCCGGGCCCGGGCCAGCCAGTGCAGCATCGCGAACGCGCCGTCGGGCCGCCACCACTCGCCGGCCAGGTCGTCGTACTGGCGGGGGTCGTTGGGTGGCAGCACCCGGAGCGGGGTGGACACGGGGGCCGCGTCGCGCATGGACAGAGCGTGACACGACTCCCCGGTAACGACCAGACTTCTCTTATGTCGTCGTCGGTGTTAGGGCTGGTCAGGGCGAGCCATCCGGAGCCGGCCGCCGCGGTCACCGTGGTGGCCGGGCTGCTGGCCTGGGGTGTCGGGCACCGACCCGTCGGGATCGCCGTCGTGGTGCTCACCGTGCTGGCCAGCCAGCTCGCCGTCGGCTGGAGCAACGACCTCATCGACGCCGACCGGGACGCCGCGGTGGGACGTACCGACAAGCCGGTGGCCAGCGGCCTGATCGGACGGCGTCCCCTCGCCCGAGCTGCGGTCGCGGCCGCCGTCGCCACCCCGCTGGTGGCGCTGCTCACGGGCGGCGCGGCGGCGCTCTGCGTGACGCTCGGGCTGGTGTCGGCGCTGCTCTACAACTGGCCGCTGAAGTCGACCCCGGTGTCCGTGCTGCCGTACGCGGTTTCCTTCGGCACGCTGCCCGCGTTCGTGGTGCTGGCCCTGCCCGGCGCGCCCGCACCCCCGGGCTGGCTGGTGGCCGCCGCCGCCTGCCTGGGCGCCGGGGCCCACTTCGCCAACGTCCTGCCCGACCTGGCCGACGACGCCCGGACCGGGGTGCGCGGGCTGCCGCACCGGCTCGGCGCGGCGGGCAGCCGGGTGGCCGCCGCCGGGCTGCTCCTCGCGGCCACCGTCATCCTGGTCGTCGGGCCGCCCGGGCCGCCGTCGTGGGCGGGCCTGTCGGCGGTCGCCGCCGCCGTCCTGGTGCCGGCCGTCGGCTGGTACGCCGGACGGACCGCGGCCCGGGCCGGTGGCCGGCCGGTGGCCGCCTTCCGGGCGGTGATGCTGGTGGCGCTCATCGATGTGGTCCTGCTGGTGGCGAACGGACGGGTGGTGTGACGGATCCCCGGAAGGTGGCATAACCGGGTCGGCGTGCGGGCCTCGATCAGCCCCAACTACCCTGGAGCGCGGTCTGCGCGGGTATGACCACCCCGTGCCCGGCGTACGGCCGGGTGGGGATCGTGACGAGGAGGACCGACGTGACGCGCTCGATCAGGGGTTCCCGGCGGGCGGCCCTGTTGCTGGCCGGTACGGCGGCGGCGACGAGCCTGCTGCTGTCCGGGTGTGGCGCCGGCCAGGTGGCCGAGACCGCCAAGAAGATCCCGTCGGTGCAGGGCGTCAACGTCCAGACCCCCGACAACGTCTACGCGGTGCGCGGCCTGTACGTGCAGTTCCCCGGCGTCGAGGGCTACCAGGCGGGCGCCAACGCCCCGCTCAACATGGTGATCTACAACGACAGCGCGTCCCCGGTCACCGTGACGGTCACCACCGACAGCGCCCGGGACGTGGTGCTGGCCGGTGCCACGCCGAGCGGCGCCCAGCCGAGCCCGAGCGAGTCGGCCACCGAGCCCGCGTCCGCGTCGCCCAGCCCGACCGAGCCGTCGGCCTCCGCCAGCGCCGCCGAGTCCGCCAGCGCCTCGGCCAGCCCGTCGGCCTCGCCGAGTGAGTCGGCGCCGGCTCAGCCGGCCCGGATCGAGATCCCGGCGCTCGGCTACGCCCAGCTGAACACCAACAGCGGCCGGTTCCTCCAGCTCGTCGGCCTGAACGACAAACTGCTCTCCGGCCAGCAGGTCGACCTGATCTTCGACTTCGGCAACGGCAAGACCATCAAGACCGCGGCCCCGGTCGGCGTCCCGCTGACCCCGGCCGCGCGCCCCTCGCCGGTCGTGCAGCCCCGCGAGGAGGAGGGCGGCGCCGGCCACCCCGGTGGCCTGGTGGAGGGTGGCGGCCACAGCTGACCGACCCGTTCGTCGACGGCACCGCCGGTGTGGCCAGCGCCACGCCGGCGGTGTCGTCGTTTCCGGGTGGGCTTTCGTCGTACCGCCCGGTTAGCGTCCTGGGGTGAGCACCTCCCGATCGACGTCCCCCCGCACCACCGCCGCCACCGGCCGGAGCCGGGGCGCCGCCCGCGAGCCGCGCCCGGCGTACGAGTGCGACGCCTGCGGCCACCAGCCACCCAAGTGGGTCGGGCGCTGCCCGGAGTGCGGCGAGTGGGGCTCGGTGGTCGAGTGCACGGTCACCGGGCCGCTGGTCTCCGGCCGGGTGGTCAGCTCCCGGATGCCTGCCGAGCCGGCCCGCCCGATCGCCACCATCAGCGCCGCGCCGGCCCGGGCCCGGCCGACCGGGGTCAGCGAGCTCGACCGGGTGCTCGGCGGTGGCCTCGTGCCCGGTGCGGTGGTGCTGCTCGCCGGCGAGCCGGGGGTCGGCAAGTCGACGCTGCTGCTCGACGTCGCCCAGCAGTGGGCGGCCAACGCCGGCAGCCCGTCCCTGGTGGTCAGCGGCGAGGAGTCGGTCAGCCAGGTGCGGCTGCGCGCCGAGCGGATGGGCACCCTGCACGAGCAGCTCTATCTGGCCGCCGAGAGCGACCTGTCGGCGGTCCTCGGCCACCTCGACGCGGTCAAGCCGGGGCTGCTGGTGCTCGACTCGGTGCAGACCATCTCGACCACCGGCACGGAGGGCGTGCCGGGCGGGGTGACCCAGGTCCGGGCGGTCACCGCGGCCCTGGTGGCGGTCGCGAAGGAGCGGGGCATCGCCACCGTGCTGGTCGGCCACGTGACGAAGGACGGTCAGGTCGCCGGCCCCCGGGTGCTGGAGCACCTGGTCGACGTGGTGCTGCATTTCGAGGGCGACAAGCACTCGTCGCTGCGGATGGTCCGGGGGGTGAAGAACCGGTTCGGCGCGGCGGACGAGGTGGGCTGCTTCGAGATGCACGAGGGGGGCATCAGCAGCCTGGCCGACCCGTCCGGGCTCTTCCTGACCCGCTACGCCGAGCCGGTGCCGGGCACCTGCGTCACGGTGGCGATGGAGGGCCGGCGGGCCCTGGTGACCGAGGTGCAGGCGCTGATCGGGGCCACCGTGGCCGGCTCGCCGCGGCGTACGGTCTCGGGGCTGGACGGGGCCCGGCTGGCGATGGTGCTGGCGGTGCTCCAGCGGCGGACCGAACGGCTGACCCTGCACGACCGCGAGGTGTTCGCCGCCACCGTGGGCGGCATCCGGGTGGTGGAGCCGGCGGCCGACCTGGCCGTGGCGCTCGCGGTCGCGTCCGGCGGCCTCAACCTGGCCATCGCCCCGCACCTGGTGGCGATCGGCGAGGTCGGGCTCACCGGCGAGGTGCGCCGGGTCGGTGCGGTCCCCCGCCGGCTGGCCGAGGCGGCCCGGCTCGGTTTCCGATTGGCCCTGGTGCCGCCGGGCTGTGGTCCGACCAGCAGCGGGGTGACTCAGGACAACATGCGGGTGATCGAGGTCACCGACGTCCGCGCGGCACTTCAGGCGGCCGCCCGCGCGTCCGCGGAGTGACGCGTGGGACGGCGGGGGCGGACCGGCTGGGCGGTTTCGGGCACCGGGCGCACCCGGTTGTTGATCACCGAAGTAGGACATCGTGACACATCACAGTAACCACGAGAGCACCCACCGCACGGCAGTCCGTAGACTGTGCCCGTGCCGATCGACCGCGATGCCACCAAGCCCGCCGCGGCGACGCCGCACGCCCGCACCGGCGCGGTGGGCTCCCCCGCCCGTCCGATCAACGTGACCGTCACCGGAGGCGTCGGCGCCGGCGGAGATCCGCTGCGCGCCAACCTCGCCCTGATGGCGCCGGGCACCGCGCTGCGCGACGGGCTCGAGCGCATCCTGCGCGGCCGCACCGGCGCGCTCATCGTGCTCGGCTACGACAAGGTGGTCGAGCAGATCTGCACCGGCGGCTTCCCGCTGGACGTGGAGTTCTCCGCCACCCGGGTCCGCGAGCTGTGCAAGATGGACGGCGCCGTGGTGCTCTCCAGCGACGGCACGCGGATCGTCCGGGCCGCGGTGCACCTGATGCCCGACCCGTCCATCCCCACCGAGGAGTCCGGCACCCGGCACCGCACGGCCGAGCGGGTGGCCCGGCAGACCGGCTACCCGGTCATCTCGGTGAGCCAGTCCATGCGGATCATCAGCCTCTACGTCAACGGCCAGCGGCACGTGCTGGACGACTCGGCGGCCATCCTGTCCCGCGCCAACCAGGCCCTGGCCACCCTGGAGCGCTACAAGCTCCGCCTGGACGAGGTCTCCGGCACCCTCTCCGCCCTGGAGATCGAGGATCTGGTGACCGTACGCGACGCGGTGGCCGTGGTGCAGCGGCTGGAGATGGTCCGCCGGATCGCCGACGAGATCGCCGGGTACGTGGTGGAGCTGGGCACCGACGGCCGGCTGCTCGCCCTCCAGCTCGACGAGCTGATGGCCGGCGTGGACGCCGACCGCACCCTGGTCATCCGGGACTACCTCCCGGTCGGCCGCAAGTCCCGCACCCTCGACGAGGCGCTGGTCGAGCTGGACCTGCTCAGCGCCACCGAGCTGATCGACCTGGTGGCGGTGGCCAAGGCCATCGGCTACCCGTCCGCCTCCGACGCCCTCGACGCGGCGGTGAGCCCGCGCGGCTTCCGCCTGCTGGCCAAGGTGCCCCGGCTCCCCACGGCCGTGGTCGACCGGCTGGTGGTGCACTTCGGCAGCCTCCAACGGCTGCTCGGCGCCACCGTGGAGGACCTGCAGGCGGTCGAGGGAGTGGGCGACGCCCGCGCCCGGGGGGTGCGCGAGGGTCTGTCCCGGCTCGCCGAGGCGTCCATCCTGGAGCGGTACGTCTGAGCCCGCGTCCGCCCCGGCCGCCGGTCAGCCGGCGTCCGGTCAGCCGGTGATGGTCAGCTTCACCGGCTCGCTGAGCTTGGTGCCCACCCGGGCGAAGACCTGGTACGCGCCGGGCTGCGCGTACGGGCCGTCGGCCAGACCGTTCGCGCACTTCGTGCTGTACCGGCTGTTCCAGCCCAGCTGGTAGGAGCGCTCGAAGTTCGGCGTGAACGACTGCACGTCCGAGCCCTCGCCGGTGCCGCAGGTGTCCGAGGACCAGACCTTCTCCGCGCCGACCTTGACGAACAGTTCCTGGAGGTCGGCGCCCACGTCCCGGCTGCAGGTACGGTTCGACACGTTCTTGACCTTGAGCCGGAGGGTGACCACCGTGCCCTGCCGGGCGGTGGCCGGCAGGGCCACCGGGGTCACCAGGATCTCGGAGTCGGCGCAGGTGCCGTCGTCGACCACCGGGGCGGCCGGCACGTCGTTGGACCCGCCGCCGCTCTGCCCGCTGTCCGAGCCGCCCGAGTCGCCGCCGGCGTCGCCGGGCGTCGGGGACGGGCTGCCGGAGGTCGGCGTCAGCACCGACCCGGTCGGCTGCGGCGTCGGCCCGGACGCCTTCGCCGAGGGATCGACACCCGTCGCGCCGGTGTTGTTGCGCTCCGTACCGGTGCAGGAATAGAGCAGGACAATCAGGAAGAGAAGCCCCGCTCCGAGCACGACGGCGCGACGCCGCCAGTACACGGCGGGTGGCAGGGGGCCGACCGTCAGACGCATGATGCGTTCACCGTAGCGGCGTACCGCACGACACGGGGCACGACGCGCCGGTACGGACGAACGCGGCCGAGCTGGCCCTCCACACTCGACGGCAGGTCGTCACCGAGCGGCTCCGGGCAGGCGCGCAGCGCCATGACCAACACGGCTCAGAGATAGACCTTGCGCTGGTAGACGGCGTGCGCCCCGGCGACCCGGTCGAGAAAGAGCAGTCCGGCACAGTGGTCGATCTCGTGCTGGAGCGCCCTCGCCTCGAACCCGTCCGTCACCAGCCGCACCGGCGCGCCGCTGCCCGGCAGCACCCCCTCGACCACGAGCCGGCCGGCCCGCTTCACATCGCCGGTCAGGTCGGGCACCGACATGCAGCCCTCCCGGCCGGCCTTCCAGCGGCTCGCCTCCACCACCTTGGCGTTGCAGAGCACGAAGGTGCCGTGCACCGTGACCGCCTTCGGGTGGCCGGTGACGTCCACCGCGAACACCTGCGCGCCCACCCCGACCTGCGGCGCGGCGAGGCCGACACAGCCCGGCGAGACCCGCATGGTGGCGACCAGGTCGGCGGCGAGGCGGATCACCTCGGTTGAGGTCGGGTCGACCTCCGGCCCGGGCCGGCTGAGCACCGGGTCGGGCGCGGCGACCACCGGACGCACCTCGCCCGGCACGCCGAGCGCCTCGGGGGTCCAGCCACCCAGGCCGACGTACTCGGCGGTCACAGCAGGTCCGGGTCCGCCGGCCGGAGGCTGACGCCCACGCCCAGCTCGGCAGCGGTGCGGGCCAGCCGGCCGGCCACCTCGTCGGAGCTGCCCGGCGGCAGTTCCACCTCGGCGACCACCACGTAGAGGGACCCGGTCAGCCGGGTGCTCAGGTCGGTGACGTTGCCGCCCGCGTCGGCCAGCACCCGGGTCATCGCCGCGACAATGCCCATCCGGTCCGCGCCGTGCACCGCCATCACGTACGGCTCGCCGGCCGGCGCGGTCCGCCCGTCGGGGGTGACCGCGCGTACGGTGGCCAGCAGTTGGCCGTCCGCGGCGAGCGGGGCCAGCGCGGCCTCGACCTCGGCGGCGGCCGGGCCCACGCAGATCAGGGTCATCGCGAAGTGTCCCCGCAGCCGGGTCATCGTGGAGTCGGTGAGGTTCGCGCCGAGCCGCGCGAGTGCCTCGGCAACGTCGGCCACGATGCCCGGCCGGTCCCGGCCGATGACGGTGATCGCGAGCTCATTCATCCGGACATTCTGCCCCGTCGGCCCTGGTCGGCCGCGACGGCCCGGCCCGCCCGCCCATCCTGCGGGAAAGCCGTCCGTGACATGATCGGCAGCGCGATGTCTGAGCCCACCTTCGCCACCCTGGTCAGCCGGTGGTACGAGCGGAACGCCCGCGACCTGCCGTGGCGCAAGCCGGGCGTCGGCGCCTGGGCCATCCTGGTCAGCGAGGTCATGCTCCAGCAGACGCCGGTGGTCCGGGTGCTGCCCGCCTGGGAGGCGTGGCTGGCCCGCTGGCCCGTCCCGGCCGCGCTCGCCGAGGACACCCCGGCCGAGGCGATCCGGATGTGGGGCCGGCTCGGCTACCCCCGCCGGGCCGTCCGGCTGCGGGACTGCGCGGTGGCGATCGTGGAGCGGCACGGCGGTGCGGTGCCGGACCGGCTGGACCAGTTGCTGGCCCTGCCAGGCGTCGGAACCTACACGGCCCGGGCGGTGGCGGCGTTCGCGTACGGACAGCGGCACCCGGTGGTCGACACCAACGTGCGCCGGGTGGTCTGCCGGGCGGTCGCCGGGGAGCCGGACGCCGGACCGGCCACCCGCCCCGCCGACCTGGTGGCCACCGAGGAACTGCTGCCGGCGGAGCCCGCCGCGGCGGCCCTGACCAGCGCGGCCTTCATGGAACTCGGCGCCATGATCTGCACCGCCCGCGCACCCCGCTGCGCGATCTGCCCGGTCGAGTCCGTCTGCGCCTGGCGGTCGTCCGGGCAGGAGGCCCCGGCCGGCCCGACCCGCCGCCCCCAGCGCTACGCCGGCACCGACCGCCAGGTACGCGGCCTGCTGCTCGCGGTGCTCCGCGAGGCGACCGGCCCGGTGCCCCACCAATGGCTGGACCAGGTGTGGCACGACGACGTGCAGCGGGCCCGGGCCCTGGCCGGGCTGGTCACCGACGGGCTGGTCGAACCCGTCGGCGAGGAGTCCTTCCGCCTGCTCGGCGACGGCCCCCCGATCCCCCTCCCCCGCCCCTGATCCCCACCCCGGGCCGCCGTGGCGGCACCCGGTCGCCGAGCTGGCGGTATCTCGCCGCCGCGAGAGCACCGAATCGCCGATCTGGCGGCATTACGACGCCGCCGGGCGCCGGGTCGCCGATCTGGCGGCACTATGCCGCCGCGAGAGCACCGAATCGCCGATCTGGCGGCATTACGACGCCGCCGGGCGCCGGGTCGCCGATCTGGCGGCACTATGCCGCCGCGAGAGCACCGAATCGCCGATCTGGCGGCATTGCGCCGCCGCGAGGGCGCCGAATCGCCGAGATGGCGGCATTGCGCCGCCGCCGGGCGCCGGGTCGCCGATCTGGCGGCATTACGCCGCCGCGGACACCACCACATCGCCGACGCCGAGTCGATCAAGCGCGACGGCGGCGCGGCCGGATCCGCGCCGAGCCGGCAAGGCGGTCCGGCGGGCGGGGCGGCGGGGCAGAGCAGGGCGGCGGGGTGGGAAGGCGGGGCGGGCGGGGCAGAGCAGGGCGGCGGGGCGGGCGGGGAGGCGGGGCGGGGCGGGGCGGGGAACGAAAAAGCGACGGCCCCGGTGGCTTTCGCCGACCGGGGCCGTCGCCCTGTCCGATGTGCCTTACTCGTCCGCGCCCGCGGTGGCGGCGCCACCGAGGTCCGCCGGGACGGCGTCCGGCACGGCCACCGGCCGGTCGGCGCCCCGGAAGACGAGCTTGGACTTGTCGATGTTGCTCGGGTCGCCCTCGCAGTCCACCACCACGATCTGACCCGGGGTCAGCTCGTTGAAGAGGATCCGCTCGGAGAGGTTGTCCTCGATGTCGCGCTGGATCGTGCGGCGCAGCGGCCGCGCGCCCAGCACCGGGTCGAAGCCCTTCTTCGCCAGGTACTTCTTGGCGTTGTCGGTCAGCTCCAGGCCCATGTCCTTGTTCTTCAGCTGGGTCTCGATCCGCTGGATCATGATGTCCACGATCGACAGGATCTCGTTCTCCCGCAGCTGGTGGAAGACGATGGTGTCGTCGATCCGGTTCAGGAACTCGGGCCGGAAGTGCTGCTTGAGCTCGTCGTTGACCTTCTGCTTCATCCGGTCGTAGTTCGACTCGGAGTCCTCAGAGGCCTGGAAGCCCAGCGAGACCGCCTTGGCGACGTCCCGCGTACCGAGGTTGGTGGTCAGGATGATGACCGTGTTCTTGAAGTCCACGATCCGACCCTGGCCGTCGGTGAGCCGCCCGTCCTCCAGGATCTGGAGGAGCGTGTTGAACACGTCCGGGTGGGCCTTCTCGATCTCGTCGAACAGGACCACCGAGAACGGCCGACGGCGCACCTTCTCGGTCAACTGCCCGCCCTCGTCGTAGCCGACGTAGCCGGGAGGGGCACCCACCAGCCGGGACACCGTGTACCGGTCGTGGAACTCGGACATGTCCAGCTGGATGAGGGCGTCCTCACTGCCGAACAGGAACTCGGCGAGCGCCTTGGAGAGCTCGGTCTTACCCACACCAGACGGGCCGGCGAAGATGAACGAGCCGGACGGGCGCTTCGGGTCCTTCAGGCCGGCCCGGGTACGCCGGATCGCCTTCGAGACCGCCTTGACCGCGTCCTCCTGGCCGATGACGCGCTTGTGCAGCTCGTCCTCCATGCGCAGCAGGCGCGAGGTCTCCTCCTCGGTCAGCTTGTAGACCGGGATGCCGGTCCAGTTGCCGAGCACCTCGGCGATCTGCTCGTCGTCGACCTCGCTGACGACGTCCAGGTCACCGGCCTTCCACTCCTTCTCCCGCTGGGCCTTCTGGCCGAGCAGCTGCTTCTCCTTATCGCGGAGCTGAGCGGCCCGCTCGAAGTCCTGCGCGTCGATCGCGGACTCCTTGTCGCGGCGCACCTGGGCGATGCGCTCGTCGAAGTCACGCAGGTCTGGCGGCGCGGTCATCCGGCGGATGCGCATCCGGGCACCGGCCTCGTCGATCAGGTCGATCGCCTTGTCCGGCAGGAAGCGGTCGGAGATGTACCGGTCGGCCAGGGTGGCGGCGGCCACCAGGGCGGCGTCGGTGATGCTCACCCGGTGGTGCGCCTCGTAACGGTCCCGCAGGCCCTTGAGGATCTCGATGGTGTGCGCCAGCGAGGGCTCACCCACCTGGATCGGCTGGAAGCGGCGCTCGAGAGCGGCGTCCTTCTCCAGGTGCTTGCGGTATTCGTCGAGGGTGGTGGCGCCGATGGTCTGCAGCTCGCCACGGGCCAGCATCGGCTTGAGGATGCTGGCGGCGTCGATCGCGCCCTCGGCGGCACCCGCACCCACCAGGGTGTGGATCTCGTCGATGAACAGGATGATGTCGCCGCGGGTGCGAATCTCCTTGAGTACCTTCTTCAGGCGCTCCTCGAAGTCACCGCGGTAGCGCGAGCCGGCCACCAGGGCGCCGAGGTCCAGCGTGTAGAGCTGCTTGTCCTTCAGCGTCTCGGGCACCTCGCCCTTGATGATCTTCTGGGACAGCCCCTCCACCACGGCGGTCTTGCCCACGCCGGGCTCACCGATCAGGACCGGGTTGTTCTTGGTACGGCGGGAGAGCACCTGCATGACCCGCTCGATTTCCTTCTCGCGCCCGATGACCGGGTCGAGCTTGCCCTCGCGGGCGGCCTGGGTCAGGTTGCGGCCGAACTGGTCCAGCACGAGGCTGGTCGACGGCGCGGCCTCACCCGGCGCGGCACCCGCCGCAGCCGGCTCCTTGCCCTGGTAGCCGGAGAGCAGCTGGATCACCTGCTGGCGGACCCGGTTGAGGTCCGCGCCGAGCTTGACCAGCACCTGGGCGGCGACGCCCTCACCCTCGCGGATCAGGCCGAGCAGGATGTGCTCCGTGCCGATGTAGTTGTGGCCGAGCTGCAGCGCCTCGCGCAGCGACAGCTCCAGCACCTTCTTGGCCCGCGGCGTGAACGGGATGTGCCCGCTCGGCGCCTGCTGGCCCTGGCCGATGATCTCCTCGACCTGCTGGCGGACGCCCTCGAGGGAGATGCCGAGGCTCTCCAGGGCCTTTGCCGCGACACCCTCACCCTCGTGGATCAGGCCCAGCAGGATGTGCTCCGTACCGATGTAGTTGTGGTTGAGCATCCGGGCCTCTTCCTGGGCCAGGACGACAACCCGTCGCGCTCGGTCGGTGAACCGCTCGAACATGCCCTCGTGCTCCTCACGTGCCGTGCGCCTTGATGGTCTAGATCTTGGCGGGGCCGGTGCGCGGACGTCCGGGACGGGCGTCCGTGCCTCCTTACTCTATCGCCGCGGACCGACTCCGCTGAGGTCGTGCGACCCCGCGAATGGCCGTTCACACGTCGTTTCTGACAACCGTCCACGCTCAGGAGGTGTTCCGGTACCCCTGCCTGTACGCGCAGAGCGAAATTCGACCGTGGGTGGAAAAGCCCGGTCGGGGGCTCCCCGGACGTCTCCGGGCCGGGGCGGGCGGCGTCGGTGCCGGCCGCCGGTCATCCACAACCTGTGGACAAGTTCTCCACTGCCTGTGGACAACTTTCCCCACGGCGGCTTTCTTCCCGGTCCCGGCCCAGGTTTCCCGGCACTCGACCGCCCGCTCCCCACGGCCCAGGACGGACCGGACAGACGGCGCGGCGGGGCGGAAACGGCGACGCCGGCCCGGAGTGGCACTCCGGTCCGGCGTCGTAGTCGCCTGGTAGGGCTCGTCGGCTCAGTGACCCGCCTTCGCGTGGTACTCGTCGACGATCTCCTGCGGGATGCGGCCCCGGTCCGAGATGTCCTTGCCGGCCTTCTTGGCCCAGGCCCGGATGGCCTTGTTCTGCTCGCGGTCGGCGGTCGCGCCGCCCCGGCCACGCGCGGCCCGGCCACCGACGACCACCCCGCCGCGCCCGACCTTGGTGCCGTGCGCGATGTACTGAGCGAATACGTCACGCAATTTCTCGGCATTGGGAGCCGACAGGTCGATCTCGTACTGCACGCCGTCGAGCGCGAACTTGACGGTCTCGTCAGCGTCCCCGCCGTCCAGGTCATCGACCAGCTTGTGAATGATCTGCTTGGCCACAGCCCCACATTCCTTTCGAGCAGGGTGGTGCTCCTGTTATTACAGGAGCACGATAACCCGCCCGACACTTGCCGCGTCAATAGGACCCGGTAACGACCCGGTGGTGCTTCGCGGCTACTCGGGACGGACCAACGGGAACAGGATGGTTTCCCGAATTCCCAGGCCGGTCAGCGCCATCAAGAGCCGGTCGATTCCCATTCCCATACCGCCGGCCGGCGGCATTCCGTACTCCATCGCCCGGAGAAAGTCCTCGTCCAGTCGCATGGCCTCGTCGTCGCCGCGGGCGGCGAGCTGCGCCTGGGCCACCAGCCGCTCCCGCTGCACCACCGGGTCGACCAGCTCGGAATACGCGGTGCCCAGCTCGAAGCCGAGCACGTAGAGGTCCCACTTCTCGGCCAGGCCCGGCTCCGTGCGGTGCGCCCGGGTCAGCGGGCTGGTCTCCTCCGGGTAGTCGCGCACAAAGGTGGGCGCCTGCAGCGACGGGACGACCAGTTCCTCGAACAGCTCCTCGGCCAGCTTGCCCGGACCCCACTTGGGGTCGACGCCGAGCCCGACCTTGTCCGCGTACTCGACCAGGCGGGACTTTTCGGTGCGCACGGTGACCTCCTCACCGAGCGCTTCGGAAAGAACACCGAACAGCGTCACCGACCGCCACTCGCCGCCGAGATCGAACTCGCGACCGTCGGCGTGGGTGACCACCGTCGAGCCACCGACCGCGATCGCGGCCTGCTGCACCAGATTACGGGTCAGCTCGGCCATCGTGTTGTAGTCGCCGTACGCCTGGTAGGCCTCGAGCATCGCGAACTCCGGCGAGTGCGAGGAGTCGATGCCCTCATTACGGAAGTTGCGGTTGATCTCGAAGACCTGGTCCACACCGCCGACCACGGCACGCTTGAGAAACAGTTCCGGCGCGATTCGCAGATACAGATCGGTGCTGAGCGCATTGCTGTGGGTCACGAATGGGCGGGCCGCCGCGCCACCGTGCAGCAGCTGGAGCATCGGGGTCTCCACCTCGACGAAGTCCTGCGCGTGCAGGGTGTCGCGGAGGCTGCGGACGGCGGCGGCGCGGGTGCGTACCATCTGCCGCGCCTGCGGCCGGACGACCAGGTCCACGTAGCGCTGGCGGACCCGGGCCTCCTCGCTCAGCGGCTTGTGCGCGACCGGCAGCGGGCGTAGCGCCTTGGCGGTGACGGCCCACTCCTCGACCAGCACCGACAGCTCGCCGCGCCGGCTGGTGATCACCTCACCGGTGACCCCCACGTGGTCGCCGAGGTCGACCAGGCGCTTCCAGTCCTCCAGCCGCTCCGGGCCGACCCGGTCCAGCGAGAGCATCGCCTGCAGCTCGGTGCCGTCACCGTCCCGCAGGGTTGCGAAGCAGAGCTTGCCGGTGTTCCGTACGAAGATCACCCGGCCGGTGACCGAGACCCGGTCGCCGGTGGCGGTGTCGGTGGGCAGGTCGGCGTACTGCGCCCGGATCCGGGCCAGCGTGCTGGTCCGGGGGTATCCGACCGGGTACGGCTCGACGCCCTCGGCGAGCATCCGGTCCCGCTTCTCCCGGCGGACCTTCATCTGCTCCGGAAGGTCGTCGGCGGGGTCGACTGGCACGGCGTTCTGCTCGGTCACGGCACGCTTCCTCAAGCCTTGGGGAAAAATCGGCGGGTCAGCCCATGAGCGTACTCAAGCGGCCTGCTGGCCGTTACGGGATAACCTGCCGCTCATGACCGACCCCACGCAGGCGCTCTCCTTCGGCGTCGCCGCCGCCGAGTACGACCGGTTCCGCCCCCGGTATCCCGAGGCAGCCCTGCGCTGGGCGCTCGACGGGCTCGCCGTGCCGGGCACGGTGGTGGACCTGGGCGCGGGCACCGGCATCCTCAGCCGGGGCGTGCTCGCGCTCGGGCACGAGGTCGTACCGGTGGAACCGGATCCGGGAATGCGGGCGCAACTGGCGGTCGCCACCCCGGGCACGACGGCGCTGGCCGGCAGCGCCGAGGCGATGCCGCTGCCGGACGGGTCGGCGGACGCCGTCCTGGTCGGCCAGGCCTACCACTGGTTCGACAAGGAGCCCGCGCACGCCGAGATCGCCCGGGTCCTCTGCCCGGGCGGCGTGTTCGCCCCGATCTGGAACACCCGCGACGAGCGCGTGGCCTGGGTGGCGGAGCTGGGCCGGATCGCCCTCCTCGGCGACAACGCCGGCGACGTCACCGCGAAGTACGGCGACTTCGGCCCCGCCTTCGAGCCGGTCGAGCTGGCCGAGTTCGCCCACACCACCACACTCACGCCCGACGAGGTCGTGGGCATGCTGCACACCCGCTCGTACTGGCTCACCGCCCCGGCAGAGGAGCAGGAAAAGATCGACCGGGAACTCCGGGACCTCTTCGCCACCCACCCGGACCTGGCCGGGCGGGAGACCGTCGAACTGCCCTACCGGACGTTCGTGTTCCGCTCCCGGCGGCGCTGAACCACCGAAGGTTTCCGGGTCAGAGGTTCCGCTCATAAACCATCCGCAGGCCGATGAGCGTGATCATCGGCTCGTGGTGGGTGATCGTGCGGCACTCGTTGAGCACCAGGGCGGCCAGGCCACCGGTGGCGATCACCGCCTTCACCTCGCCCAGCTCCTCGGTCATCCGCTCGACGATCCGGTCCACCTGGCCGGCGAAGCCGAAGTAGAGGCCGGCCTGGAGGCACTCGACGGTGTTCTTGCCGATCACCGACCGCGGCATGGTGGCCTCCACCTTGCGCAGCTGGGCGGCGCGGGCGGCCAGCGCGTCGAAGGAGATCTCGATGCCCGGCGCGAAGGCGCCGCCGAGGAACTCGCCCCGGCCGCTGATCACGTCGAAGTTGGTGGTCGTGCCGAAGTCCACCACGATCGACGGCCCGCCGTAGAGGGTGTACGCAGCCAGGGTGTTGACCACCCGGTCCGCGCCGACCTCCTTGGGGTTGTCAATGGCGAGCTGCACCCCGGTGCGTACCCCGGGCTCAACGATCACGCTCGGCAGGTCCGCGTAGTAGCGGGCCAGCATGGTGCGCAGCGAGCGCAGCGCGGCCGGCACCGTGGAGCAGGCGGCCACTCCGGTGATCTCCACGGCGTCACCGGCCAGCAGTCCCCGGAACATCAGACCCAGCTCGTCGGCGGTCGAGCGGGCGTCGGTCTTGATCCGCCAGGAGTGCACCAGCTTGTCGCCGTCGAAGGTCGCCAGCACGGTGTTGGTGTTTCCGATGTCGATGCAGAGCAGCACGCTGGCAGCCTAGACGGCGCTCGCGCCGCGGGTGAGCGCGAGGAGTGAGCCGGGTTTGCGAGCCCCGCAGTCGCGAACGAAGACCAGCACAGCTCAGTCCGTGCGCAGATCCAGGGCGATGTCCAGGATCGGCGAGGAGTGGGTCAGCGCGCCCACCGAGAGGAAGTCCACCCCGGTCGCGCCGTACTCGGCCGCCACCGGCAGGGTCAGCCCACCGGTCGCCTCCAGCTCGGCCCGGTCGCCCACCGCCGCGACCACCTCGCGCAGCTGCGCCGGGGTCATGTTGTCCAGCAGCAGGAAGTCGGCGCCCGCCTCGACCGCCTCCACCGCCTCGGCCAGGGTGTCCACCTCCACCTGCACCGGCACGTCCGGGAACGCCTCCCGGACCCGGCGGTAGGCGGCGGCGATCCCGCCCGCGGCGACCTTGTGGTTGTCCTTGATCATGGCGACGTCGTGCAGGCCCATCCGCTTGTTGGTGCCGCCGCCGGCGCGGACCGCGTACTTCTCCAGGGCGCGCAGGCCGGGGGTGGTCTTGCGGGTGTCGAGCACCATCGCCTTGCTGCCGGCCAGGGCGTCGGCCCAGGCCCGGGCGTGGGTGGCCACCCCGGACATCCGGCACAGCAGGTTGAGCGCCGTCCGCTCGGCGGTGAGCAGCAGCCGGGTCGGGCCGGTCACCGTGGCCAGCACGTCGCCGCGGGCCACCCGCTGCCCGTCCTGCGCCACCAGCGACACCTCCACCGTACGGCCGGCGTCGGTCACCTCGCCCACCAGCTCGAACACGGCCGCGGCCACGGCCAGCCCGGCCACCACGCCGTCGGCCCGGGCGACCAGGTCACCGGTGTCGTGCTGGGCGGCCGGGATGGTGGCGACGCTGGTGACGTCGAGGAAGTCGGGACCCAGGTCCTCGGCGAGCGCGTCGACGATCACCCGCCGTACCCGCTCCGGGTCCAGGCCACCGGTCCGCAGGGCCCGCTCCGTCGACTCCCTCACAGTGCCTCCTCTGTTCGCGACCGCGGGGCTCGCAAAACCGGCTCACTCCTCGCGCTCACCGTTCCTCCCAGCGCTCGGTCAACCGTCCCTCGGTCCCGACCCCGGCGACGAGATGGCCCAGCCACCGGTCGTCGGCCGTCGGGAAGTCCTCCCGCCAGTGGCAGCCCCGGGTCTCCCGACGGGTGTACGCGGCGGCGACCAGCGCCGATGCCACGGTGATCAGGTTCGTCGCCTCCCAGTCGGCGGTACGCGGAACCCCCCGGCCCTGACCCAGCTCGGTGAGCGTGCCGGCCGTCGCGGCCAGGCTCTGCGCCGAGCGGAGCACCCCCGCGCCCCGGGTCATCGCCCGTTGCAGGGTCGACGTGGTCCCGGCCGGCACCACCCACCCCTGGCCACCCACCCAGGCGCCGGTCTCGGCCGGCTTCGCCTGCTCGGGCAGCCCGGCGGCGACGTCCTCGGCGATCCGGCGGGAGAAGACCAGCCCCTCCAGCAGCGAGTTGCTGGCCAGCCGGTTGGCACCGTGCACCCCGGTGCAGGCCACCTCGCCGCAGGCGTACAGGCCGGGGATCGAGGTGCGACCGTGCAGGTCAGTACGGACGCCGCCGGAGGCGTAGTGGGCGGCCGGGGCGACCGGGATCAGGTCGGTCGCCGGGTCCACCCCGATCGCCAGGCAGGACGCCACGATGGTCGGGAAGCGCCGGGCCAGGAAGTCCCCGCCGAGGTGCCGGGCGTCCAGGAAGACGTGGTCCGCGCCGGTGGCCAGCAGCACCCGGTGGATGCCCTTGGCGACCACGTCCCGCGGGGCCAGCTCGGCCAGCTCGTGCTGGCCGACCATGAACCGCTTGCCGTCGCCGTCGACCAGGTGGGCGCCCTCGCCGCGCAGCGCCTCGGAGACCAACGGCTGCTGGGCCCGGGCGGCGCCGGGCGCGCCGGCCGGCACGATCAGCGCGGTCGGGTGGAACTGGACGAACTCCACGTCGGTGACCGCCGCGCCGGCCCGCATGGCGAGCGCCACGCCGTCGCCGGTGGAGACCGCCGGGTTGGTGGTGGCCGCGAAGATCTGGCCCATGCCGCCGGTGGCCAGCACCACCGCCCGGGCCAGGAGCGCCCCGACGCCGTCCTCACTGCCCTCGCCCAGCACGTGCAGGGTGATCCCACAGGCCGGGCCGAGCCCGTCCGGGCCGTCCCCGGGGGCGCGCAGCAGGTCCAGCACGAGGGCGTGCTCGACCAGCCGGATCCACGGGTCGCGGTGGACCGCCGCGTGCAGCGCCCGCTGCACCTCGGCCCCGGTGGCGTCGCCGCCGGCGTGCACGATCCGGTCCGCCCGGTGGCCGCCCTCGCGGGTGAGCATCAGCGAGCCGTCCGGGTTGCGGTCGAACTCGGCCCCGATCCGCATCAGCTCACGCAGCCGGGTCGGGCCCTCCTCCACCAGCACCCGGACCGCCGCCGGGTCGCACAGGCCGACCCCGGCCAGCTCGGTGTCGTACGCGTGCGCGGCCGGGGTGTCGGCCGGGTCGAGCACGGCGGCGATGCCGCCCTGCGCCCAGCGGGTCGAGCCCTCGTCCATGTTGACCTTGGTAACCACCGTGACGTGCAGCCCCGCCTCGCGCAGGTGCAGCGCGGCGGTCAGCCCGGCGACCCCGGAGCCCACCACGATCACGTCCGTGGTCTCCACCCAGCCGGGTGCGGGCGCGGCCAGCAGCCTGGGCAGGGCCGGCAGGTCGACGGTCGGAAGGTCCATGAGCACAGTCAACCCGAACGTCCCTCGCCCCGGGCGGCGGGGGCGGGACGAGTGGTTTCGGCTACCTCGTCCGCACCGGCAGGCCGGCCGGCCCGGCACCCTTCAGGGAGGCGGTGATCGTCCGGTCGCTGAGCCACAGGTAGCAGCGGACCCCCCGGTCACCGACGGCCCACCGGCCGGCGCCGGGCGGGCGTACCACCACGCCGCTGCGGAAGCGCAGGGTCGCGTCGTCGGGCACGCCGACGTAGCGGGCGAGGATACTGTTGCAGCCGGCGTAGAGCGGGACCCAGTCGGCGTCCCTCGTCGGGTACGGGCGGTCCGGCGCCGGCCACACCCCGACGAACTCGGCGTCGTGCGCGGTGCCGCAGTCCACCGGGGTCAGCGTCTGCACCCGCCGGGCGTCGCTGCCGGTGCGCTGGCAGCCCAGCCGCAGCGCGGACGGCCCCTTCAGCGCGTCCCGCAGGCTGCCCGTCCGGGTCACCACCTGCGCCGCCGCCTCGACCGTGGTCAGCTCGGTCAGGTCGCAGCGGTACCACCGCGAGCCGGCCGCCCAGCCGGGCCCGGTGGGCAGGGCCACCGCCAGCCGCAGCCGCCCGGCCCGCCAGTTGTCGCCGACGTACCCGCTGGCCCGGGCGTCGCAGTCGGCGAACGCCGTGCGCAGCTCGGGCGAGGCGGGGGCCGGCGGGGCGGCCCGGTCGGCCGGGAAGGCGCCCACGTGCACCGTCTCCACCCGATGCGGCAGGTCGCAGCCCACCGGGTCGTAGCCGGCCAGGCCGACCGTGACGGTGAAGTCGGCGACCTGGCAGACCCCGGCCGCCGGGGTGAACGCCCCGGCCGCCGGCAGCGCGGCCCAGTCGTCGGTGAGGTCCCCGTCCAGCCCGCCGGCCCCGGCGCAACCGGCCAGAGCGGTCCCCGCGACCAAGGCGGCGACCAGGATCGTCATCGCACGGCGCATCGCGGCCTCCCCCAGCGACGACCGTCAACCCGACGGTCCGCCCAGGGTAGCCGGAAATGACCTTCCGGTGACAGACCGTGCTGTCCGGGGTCAGTTCAGGGCGGCGGCGAGGGGGTTGGGCACCGGGTCACCGGCGGTGCCGGCGGCGGCGGTGGTCGGGTCGGCGGTCAGGTCGACCACCTTGTTGTCGGCGTCGACGTGCACCACCCGCGGCTGGTACGTCCGCGCCTCGGCGTCGTCCATCTGCCCATACGAGATGAGGATCACCAGGTCACCGGGGTGCACCAGGTGCGCCGCGGCGCCGTTGATGCCGATCACGCCGCTGCCCCGCCGCCCCGGGATCACGTACGTCTCCAGCCGGGCCCCGTTGGTGACGTCGACGATCGCCACCTGCTCGCCGGGGAGCAGGTCGGCCGCGTCGAGCAGTTCCTCGTCCACGGTCACCGAGCCGACGTAGTGCAGGTCGGCCTGGGTCACCGTGGCCCGGTGGATCTTCGACTTGAGCATGGTCCGGAGCATCGGATCCCTTTCCGGGGTGTGGTGGTGCGGTTCAGGAGCGCGGCGCGAGCCGGATCGCCGTGTTGTCGATCAGACGGGTGGTGCCCACCCAGGCGGCGATCAGCAGCCGCGCCGGTCCGGCCACCGGCCCCGGCTCCAGGTCGGCGTCGGTGAGCACCAGGTAGTCGAGGCGGGCACCGGGCGTACCGGAGTCGAAGGCGCGATGGGCGGCGGCCAGCACCCCACCCGCGTCCGCGCCCTGCTCGGCGGCCTCGACGCCGGCCCGCAGCGCGGCCGACAGGCTCAGTGCCGAAGCCCGCTCCTCCGGCGAGAGGTAGCGGTTGCGGCTGGACAGGGCCAGGCCGTCCGGCTCCCGTACGGTCGGCACGCCGACGATCTCGGTCGGCACGTCCAGGTCGCGGACCATCCGCCGGACCAGGGTGAGCTGCTGGTAGTCCTTCTCGCCGAAGAAGGCCAGGTCGGGGCGGGTGAGCTGGAGCAGCTTCAGCACCACGGTGAGCACGCCGTGGAAGAAGCCCGGGCGGCTCAGCCCCTCCAGGTCCTCGCCGAGCGGGCCCGGGTTCAACCGGACCGTCGGCTGGCCGTTCGGGTACATGTCGTCCACCGCCGGGGCGAAGACCACGTCCGCGCCGGCCCGCCGGCAGATCTCCAGGTCGGCGTCGAGGGTGCGCGGGTAGCGGTCGAAGTCCTCGTTCGGGCCGAACTGGAGCGGGTTCACGAAGATCGTGACGAGCACGTGGTCGGCCTGCTCCCGGGCGGCCCGGAGCAGCGTCTCGTGCCCGGAGTGCAGCGCGCCCATGGTCATCACCACGCCGACCGTGCCGGTCAGCCCGTCCCGCGCCGCCGCCAGTTCCTTGCGCGTGTGCACCAGCTCGGTCATGCGGCCACCTCCCCGTAGATCCCGGTCAGCACGTCCAGCAGCGACTCCGCGTCCGCCGGGCGCAGCCGGCCGGCTGCGATGGCGCGGTCTGCCGTCCGTCGGGCCAACGCCAGGTAGGGGGCCACGGATTCCGGCGCGGTCGCCGCCAGCCGCTCCAGGTGCCGGCGTACGGTGCCGGCATCGCCCCGGGAGACCGGGCCGGTGAGCGCGTCGTCGCCGAGCCGCAGGGCGTTCTCCAGGGCGGCCCGCAGCAGCGGGGCGAGCACCTTCTCCGGCCGGTCCACCCCGGCGTCGCGCAGCCGGTCGGCCGCCTCGTTGACCAGGGTCACCAGGTGGTTGGCGCCGTGCGCCAGCGCCGCGTGGTAGAGCGGGCGGTCGGCCTCCGCCACCCACTCCGGCACCCCACCCAGGTCGGCGACCAGCCGGGCGGCGAGCGGACGCAGCTCCGGCGGGGCGGTCACCCCGTACGAGATGCCGGGCAGGCGGGTCAGGTCGTCCGGCGTACCGGTGAAGGTCATCGCCGGGTGCAGCGCGAGCGGCCGGGCCCCGACCGCGGCGGCCGGGGCGAGGACGGCCAGCCCGTGCGCGCCGGACGTGTGCGCGACCACCTGGCCGGGACGCAGCGCGCCGGCCTCGGCCAGGCCGGCGATCACGCCGGCCAGGGCGTCGTCGGGGACCGCCACGATCAGCAGGTCCGTCGCGGCGCGGGCGACCGCGGTCACGGACCGGTTCGGGGTCTGCGGCAGCAGCAGCGCCAGCCGGGCCTTCGCGGCACCGGAGACGCCGGAGGCGGCGGCCACCCGGTGGCCGGCGGCGGCGAGGGCCGCGCCGAGCACGGCGCCGACCCGGCCGGCGCCGAGCACGCCGACGGTGAGGGCGCGCGAAAAGACGAGCGGTGCGCCGGCGGCGGCGCCACCCGGCGGTACGGCGAGCCCGCGCGGGGCGGCCGGACGCGGGCGCAGCGGTGCGCTCATGGCAATCGATCCAGTCCTCGATGGGGGTACCGGTCGATCGCAAGTATGCGCCGGGGTCACGGACCCTGAACAAGCATGTGTGAAAACCTTCACGGAGCGTGTGGAACCCGGAATTCTGGGCACCGGGCGAGCCGCCTCCGGCACGGGCCACAGCCCGGTCGTACCGTCAGCGGGTGACCTTCCCCGAGCAGCCGCTGCCGTGGCGAGCGGCGATGGAGCGGGCGCTCTACGGTCCGGGCGGATTCTTCGTCTCCGGTGCCGGGCCGGCCGCCCACTTCCGCACCAGCGTGCACGCCTCCCCGGTGCTTTCCTCCTGCCTGCTGGGCCTCCTCAACTCCCTTGATCGTGCGCTGGGTCACCCCCCTCGTCTTGACGTGGTGGACGTGGGGGCTGGGCGGGCTGAGCTGCTTCGGGCGCTGCTCGTGGGGGTTTCCGGGGAGCCCGCCCACTCCGGGCGGTCAGGCTTGATCCCTCCGCGGGCGGGCTCCCCGGAAACCCTGACCACCACGGCCGCCGTCCGCCCGTCACCCGCTTCCGGGTTGCGCTCCGCCGGGCCGTCGCCCGCCGCCCCGCTCCCGCTCCCGCTCGCCGGCCGGGTACGCCTCACCGCCGTCGAGAAAGCGCCCCGCCCCGAGGACCTCCCGGCTGAGATCGACTGGCTGGACGAGATCCCGGACGGGATCACCGGACTGCTGCTGGCCACCGAGTGGCTGGACAACGTTCCGTTGGACCTGGCGCTGCACACCCCCGAGGGCTGGCGGTATCTGCTGGTGGACCCGACGGGTGAGGAGTCGGTGGGTGACCTGGTCACCGCCGCGGATACGGACTGGCTGGACCGGTGGTGGCCGCTGACCGGAAGCGACGGTGCCGGCTTGACCGGGTCCGGGTTCCAGGCGGCCCGGCCGGCGGAGGGATCAAGCCTGACCGCCCGGAGCCGGTCGGGCCGCCCGGAACCCCCCACGGCATCAAGGGCCGAGATCGGCAGGACCCGCGACAAAGCCTGGGCCGACGCCGTCCAGCGAATCGAGAAGGGCTGCGCGTTGGCCGTGGACTACGGGCACCTGAGGGACGGCCGGCCGGTGGACGGGACGTTGACCGGGTATCGGGGTGGGCGGCAGGTGCCGCCGGTGCCGGACGGGTCGGGTGACGTCACCGCGCACGTCGCCATGGACTCGGTCGCCTCTGCCGGTGAGCGGGTCGCGGGGTGTGCGTACACCTTGGTCACGCAGCGGGAGGGGCTGCGGGCGCTCGGGGCCGACGGCGGGCGACCGCCGCTGAGCCTGGCCGCCCAGGATCCCGCCGGGTACGTCCGGGCGCTCGCCGCCGCGTCGGCGGTGGCCGAGCTGACCGACCCGGCCGGCCTGGGCGGGCACTGGTGGCTGCTGCAACCGGTCGGCGTCTCGGTCGCCCAGGTCATGCCCGGCTGGGATCCCTGCGCCTGCCCGGGATGACCGTCATGGTTGGGCTGCCGGCTTGATCCGCGCTCGTGGCACGATGACGGGCATGACCACGGACGCCGGCGACCTCCGCGAACTGACCGTCGGCACGGGCGCTGGCGGGGAGCAGCTCGGCACCGACATGGTGCTCAACATCGGCCCGCAGCACCCCTCCACCCACGGCGTGCTACGGCTGCGGCTGGTGCTCGACGGCGAGCGGGTGGTCTCCGCCGAGCCGATCGTCGGCTACATGCACCGGGGCGCGGAGAAGCTCTTCGAGGTACGCGACTACCGGCAGATCATCGTGCTGGCCAACCGGCACGACTGGCTCTCGGCCTTCGCGAACGAGCTGGGCGTGGTGCTGGCCGTGGAGCGGCTGATGGGCATGGAGGTGCCCGAACGCGCGACCTGGCTGCGGATGGCGCTGGCCGAGCTGAACCGGGTGCTCAACCACCTGATGTTCCTCGGCTCGTACCCGCTGGAGATCGGCGCGATCACCCCGATGTTCTACGCGTTCCGCGAGCGGGAGACCCTGCAGGCGGTGATGGAGGAGGTCTCCGGCGGCCGGATCCACTACATGTTCAACCGGGTCGGCGGCCTGAAAGAGGAGGTGCCGGCCGGCTGGACGGGCCGGGCCCGGGCGGCCATCGCCGAGGTGCGCCGGCGGATGCCGGACCTGGACCACCTGATCCGACGGAACGAGATCTTCCTGGCCCGGACGGTCGGGGTGGGCGTGCTGTCGGCGGCGGACGCCGCCGCGTTCGGCGCGTCCGGGCCGGTCGCCCGGGCCTCCGGCCTGGACCTGGACCTCCGCCGAGACGACCCCTACCTGGCGTACGACCAACTCGACGTGCCGGTGGTGACGAAGACCGCCGGGGACTGCCACGCCCGCTTCGAGGTGCTGCTCGACCAGGTGTACGCCTCGCTCGACCTCGCCGAGCAGTGCCTGGACCGGGTGGACCGGCTCACCGGACCGGTGAACACCCGGCTGCCCAAGGTGGTCAAGGCCCCCGAGGGGCACACCTACGCGTGGACCGAGAACCCGCTCGGCATCAACGGCTACTACCTGGTGTCCCGGGGCGAGAAGACGCCGTGGCGGCTCAAGCTGCGCACCGCCTCGTACGCGAACGTGCAGGCGTTGGCGACCCTGCTCCCCGGCTGCCTGGTGCCGGACCTGATCGCCATCCTCGGCTCGATGTTCTTCGTGGTCGGCGACATCGACAAGTAGCCCTCGGCTTCGGGGGCGGCGGCGTCAGCGCCAGCGGTCGGCGGAGCGGGGGCTCGCGGCCCGGGTCGCCTCGCCGCGCGGCGGGTAGCCGTGCCGTTCGTCGCCGTACCGCGCCGGTTCCGGCTCGGCCTGGTGCCACTCGGGCTCCACCTGGCGCCACTCGGCCTGCCCGCTGCGCTGCGCCGGGGGGCGCCACTCGTCGGGTACCCGCACCCCACCGACCGGCAGGGCCGGCCGGTTCTCCCCCGCCCAGCCGGCTCCCGCGTCGGCGGGCGCCGCGTGGCCCCGTTGGGGCTCGCGGACGGACGCCCAGCGATCCTCGACCCGATACTCGGTGCCGGCGCCGTCGGCGTGCACCGCGGCGTGCCGCTCCCCGACCCGGACCTGCCGGCCATGCTCGTCGTCGCGGACCGACGCCCAGCGGTTCCCCGCGCGCAACTCGGACCAGTACTCGCCGTCCGGATCGTCGGAGGCGGCCCGGCCGGACGGCGCGGGCGAAACCTCGGTGCCGTCCGGCGACGTCCAGCCCGCCCGCGGGCCGGCCCAGGAGCGCTCGTCCTGCGTCGCCGACCAGGACTGCTCGGCACGGGCTGCGGCCCGGCTCGTCGACCACTGCTGGTCGCCGTCGCGGTCCGCCGACCAGGACCGCTGGTCCGCCGGTCCGGCCGGTTCCGTGGACCGGTCCCGCTCACCGCCCTGCCCGGACCAGGCGCCGCCGTCCTGTGCCCCGCCCTGCCCGGCCCAGGCGCCGCCGTCCCGCGCCCCACCCTGGCCGGACCAGGTGCCGCCGCCGTGGCCGGTCCGGCGGTCACCGGACGGCCAGGCGTGGTCGTCCTCCGCCTCCCGGTACCCGGACCAGGGGCGTTCCTCCGGCTCCGCGCCGCTCCACGGCCGCTCCTCCGGCACCGGGGACCAGCGGCCGGTGTAGCCGCCGTAGCGGCCACCCGTGGCCGGATCCGCGGCACCGTCCACGATGGTGTGCCGGGTGGTGACGTGCACGGTCTCGGTGCGATGCATCACCCCGACCTGCCGGGGTTCCGGCCGCCCGTCCGGCTCCGGCGTACGCGGGGCGCCGTAGACGCCGGGCTGCGAACGGTCGGCGGGCGGGGCGGGCCGCTCCGTGCCGTAACGGGTGCCGGACTCCGGGCGGCGGGCCGGCTCGTCCTCGTCCCGGCCGGCGGGCTGCCCCCAGCCCGGCTGCTCCGGGGCGGCGTAGCTGGCCCGGCCGTCGTCGTAGGTCTCGGTGGACGGCACCCGGGCGCGGCCACCGGCGGGTTCCGCAGCGGCGGGCGTGCCGGTCCCGGCGGCGGCCGCCGCGGCGTCCAGCCGGCGGCGCAACGCGGTGACCGTCTCCTGGGTCCGGTGCGCCTGGTCGAGCGCCTGGTTGCCACGCTGCGCGGCCGCCACGATCTCGCTGCGCAGCTCATGGCGAAGCTGCTCGATCTCCTCGCGCACCTCCTCGACGCCGGCCGCGCCGCCGCTGCCCTCGGCGCGCAGCGCGATGGAGAGACCGATCAGCACCACGGCGAGGATCGCCAGCACGGCACCGAACCGCAGCGGACCGCCACCGTCGGCGACCAGCAGGAGAAGCGCCGCCAGGGGCGCGAGCGCCACCCCGATCCAGAACAGAACGTTCAGTAGCGATGGCGTGCGCTTTTCGGCGGGAGCGACCGGGGCGGGCATGGCTGAGCAGACTACCGAGAGTTGCCCCGGTAGGGAACGGGCCGAAAGCACCGATGTAACGGCGCCGGCCAGGCATTCGCTGCTGGGCGTCCCGGCCGGGTCCGGTCGCCGACGGACCCGGTTCGGTCCGTCGGCGACCGGCGACTTTTACAGGTCGGCGGGACGGCGTCAGCCGCGCCGAGCCGGTCGCGGGAGGTCAGCTCGCGGCGAGCGCGGCGTCGGAGGAGAAGACCAGGCCGACGCTGGCCGCCCCGGTCTTCAGCGCGTTCTTGGTCTGCGGGCCACCCGCGTCCAGCGAGCTGAACGAGCCGGCCTTGAAGTCGTAGACCTGGACCAGGCCGGCCTGGCACTTCGGCCGCTGCGGGCACTCCGGCGGGCCGGCCAGCACAGTGGCCTGGCCGGAGCACTTGCTCGCCAGGTCGGAGAGCGTGGCGAGCTGGTACTTGTCGGCGAAGGCCTTGGTGACCGCGAAGGCGTTCTGATCCTGGGCCTGGGACGGCTGGCCGAAGGTGATGCCGACCTTGTCGCCCGCCGCCGTCAACGCGCTGACCGTCTTGTCCAGCTCGGGGGAGGAGATCGGCTCGGCGTCCTTGCCGTTGGCCTTGGTGTTGAGGAACTCGGCCATGGTGGCCGCGTACTCGGGGACGACCTGGATCTCGCCCTTCTCCAGGGCCGGCTCGTAGAGCTCACGGTTGCCGATCGTCTGCACCTTGACCTGGTAGCCGGCCGCGGTGAGCGCGATCTTGTAGAGCTCGGCGATGGTCTGGCTCTCGCTGAAGTTGCCCGCGCCGACCGTGACCTGGCCACCCGGGCCCTGCTCCACGCCCTGGGTGACGCCGTTGGCGTCGGCGAACGCCTTCGCCGCGACCTGCGGGGTCTTCCGGTCGACGTCGACCGCCCGGTTCAGCTCGATCAGCTTGGGGGTGTCGAGCTCCGCGGAGACCTTGTCCAGCGCGGCGACCAGCTGCGGGGTGGCGGCCTTCTTGTTGATCGCGGGGAGGACGTTGTCGGTGTTCTGCAGCTTCTTGTCGTCGGTGAGGACGACCAGCTGGTCGCCCGCGACCGGGGCGCAGCCGGCCCCGGAGGCACCCTGCTGGGGGGCGTCGGTGCCCGAGGAACCGGCGTCACCGCAGCCGGTGAGCAGGCCCGCCGCGGTGAGGGCGCCGAGTGCCCCGACGGCCAGGCGTGTACGTGCGCGCATCGATTGCCCGCCTTCCGTGTCCCGGCGCGACCCGTCTCGGGCCGGCCGCGTGTCCGACGGGCGATCCGGTCGGCCGCCCGCGATTCCAGCCAATATCCTCCGGGCCGGACCGACAAACTCCGAGCCGATTTCGTCACCGGATCGTCACCCGGCACGCCGTTTCGCTCGGTTCAGGCACCCGCAGTGGCGTCGGTCACACGCCGGTTCGCCGCGCCTCGGGCCCGCCGCAGCGGGCGCGGCGTCACGGCCCGCTCCACCAGCGCGAGCACCCCCTCGACCAGCAGCGCCAGCCCGCCGACCAACACCCCGCCGGCGATGATCTGGCCACCGCCGGCCGCGATGTCCAGCCCGAAGCCGGCCCGGATGATCTGCCCCAGCCCGCCGCCGTTGACGAAGGAGGCCAGCGCCGCGGTGGCGACCACCTGCACTGCGGCGGTACGGAACCCGGCGGCCAGGTAGGGCACCGCGAGCGGCAGCTCCACCCCGCGCAGCAACTGCCCGCCGGACAGCCCCATGCCCCGCGCCGCGTCCCGGGCCTCCGGGTCGGCCTGCCGCACCCCGGTGTACGCGTTGGCCAGCAGCGGCGGCACCGCGAACACCGCGAGCGCGACCACCACGGCCGGGCGGCCGAAGCCGAGGAACGTGAGCGGCAGGATGGTCAGCAGCGCCAGGGTGGGTACGGCCAGCGTGACGTTGGACACCAGCAGCACGGCACCCCCGCCCCGGCCGGTGTGCCCCAGCCAGAGCCCGACCGGCCAGGCCACCAGGCAGCCCAGCAGCACCGCCAGCGCGGAGATGCTCAGGTGCTCGCCGAGCCGGTCCAGGATGCCGCCCGGGTTCGTCCAGTTCAGCGGGTCGTTCAGCCAGACCACGGCCTGCTCGACGGGGTTCATGCGGCCCGCCGCCGGAGCCAGGGGGTGAGCAGCCGGCCGACGCCGGCGAGGACCAGGTCCAGCACCAGCGCCAGCAGGACGCAGAGCACCGTGCCGGTCATGATCTCCGCCTTGTAGAAGTTGTTCTGGAAGCCGGCGAAGATGAGCTGCCCGAGGCCGCCCCGGCCGACCACCACCCCGACCGTGACCAGCGCCACCGTGGAGACGGTGGCCAGCCGCAGGCCGGTGAGGATGCCGGGCAGGGCCAGCGGCAACTCGATCCGGAACAGGCGGCCCCAGCGGCCGTACCCCATCCCCTCGGCGGCCTCCCGGACCTCGGGCGGCACCTGGTTGAGCCCGGCCAACGCGTTGCGCACGATGACCAGCAGCGCGTACAGCGCCACCACGCTGAGCACGGTGACCGCGCCGATGCCCAGGTATGGCGCGAGGAAGGCGAACAGGGCCAGCGACGGGATCGTGTACAGCGCCCCGGCCAGCGCCAGGATCGGCCCGGACAGCGACCGGAACCAGTACGCGGCCACCGCCAGCGGCAGCGCCACCAGCGCGGCGATCAGCACCGCCCGGCCGGTCAGCCAGGCGTGCTCGCGCAGCGCCGCGAGGATCGTGTCAGAGTTGTCCCGCACGTACTGCCAGGAGAACCACGGGTTACCCGGCGCGGCCCGGTAGCTGAGGTGGAGGGACACACGTGGACGTTACCCCGGGATCCGCCGGCGGACACAGCGCGGCATCGATCACTCTCGAGCGCATCCGCAAGCGCTACCCCGACGGCACGGAGGCGGTGCGGGAGCTGAGCCTGGAGGTGAAGGCCGGCGAGCTGGTGGTGCTGATCGGCCCGTCCGGCTGCGGCAAGTCCACCGTGCTCCGCATGATCAACCGGCTGATCGAGCCGACCGACGGCCGGATCCTGCTCGGCGACGACGACGTCACCCGGGTCGACCCGGTGGCGCTGCGCCGCCGCATCGGGTACGTCATCCAGAACGTCGGCCTCTTCCCGCACCAGACGGTCGCCGCCAACGTGGCGACCGTGCCCGGGCTGCTCGGCTGGCCGCGCGGGCGGACCCGGGACCGGGTGAACGAGCTGCTGGAGCTGGTCGGCCTCGACCCGGCACAGTTCGGCCGCCGCTACCCGCACGAGCTCTCCGGCGGCCAGCGGCAGCGGGTGGGGGTGGCCCGCGCGCTCGCCGCCGACCCGGTGGTGCTGCTGATGGACGAGCCCTTCTCGGCGGTCGACCCGATCGTCCGGACCCGGCTGCAGGAGGAGTTCCTGCGGCTCCAGGCCGAGGTCCGCAAGACCATCGTGCTGGTGACCCACGACCTCGACGAGGCGGTGCGACTGGGCGACCGGATCGCGGTGCTCTCCGAGGGTGGCCGGCTGGAGCAGTACGACACCCCGGCCGCCCTGCTCGGGTCGCCCGCCTCGCCGTTCGTGCGCGAGTTCGTCGGCGCCGACCGGGGCATCCGCCGGCTGGCGGTCACCCCGGTCACCCACGAGGTGCTGGAGCCGCTCCCGGCCGGTGACGGGTCGGACCTGCCGGCGGTGCCGCTGGGCGGCTCGGCGTACGACGCACTGGCCGCGCTGCTCAGCTCGGCCGCCGAGCACGCCGTGGTCACCAAGGAGGGGCGGCCGGTCGGGCTGCTCAGCCGGTCCCGGCTGCTGGAACTGGGCGCCGTGGCGGACTGAGCGGCGGCGGGGGCGGAACGCCGTGAGCGGACGGCGGGCGCGGGGCGCCGCGGCGTGGGCCGGTTCAGGCGCGGCCGCCGAGGCTGGCCAGGCCGATGATCCAGCCCGCGAAGAAGCCGTAGCCGACCCCGGCGCTGGCGGTCTGGAAGGCGGCGAGGAGCGATCCGCCCGGCCCGAGGAGGGTGGCCAGCAGCCCGGCGAACCCGCCGGCCAGGGCGTACGCCGCCCAGCCGGAGAGGAACTGGCTGGCCGAGCCCTGCACCCGGGCCACCTGTGCGGCGGGCAGCAGGTAGAGGAGGGCGGCGGCCAGGATCACCAGCAGGATCGCCCGCAGGTCGGCGGCGAGCACCCCCTGGGACGGGTCGTCGACGTGCAACCGCCAGGCCGGCCAGGCGACCAGCCGCAGAAACCAGCCGCCGGCCCCGTTCGGGTCGGTGTGATCCTGCACCCAGCCCACGTACATCGGGCTGCCGCACACGCCGACGAGGAGGAGCGCGGCGAGGGCGCCGGTGCCGGCGGCCGTGCCGTACCTGCTGACGGCCCGGGAGCGGTTGCGCAGCGCCATGGGACGGTCAGTGCCCGACGCACCCCGCCGGGCAAACCTGCGCGCCACCGCCCTGGGTCGGCGGACGGCCATCCGTCAGTGCTTCAGCAGGTAGTCGATGAACGCGGCCCGCAGCAGCGGGGCGGACTCCTCGTAGCCGTGGCCGGTCAGCTCCCGCCACAGCGCGTTGGCCTCGTCGATGGTCGGCCCGACCGAGTTGGGGGCGCCGTCCAGGGCGGCGGCCTCGTCCGAGTTGGGCAGGTGCCGCAGCACCGACCAGAAGAACCCGACGTCGCGGCGCTCCCGGGCCAGGGCGAACGCCTGCTCGCGCAGTTCCTCGGTGGAGAGCCGGTCGAGCTCGTCGAAGGTACGGCCGCCGGCGCCGGCGGCAGGAGTCTCGCTCATGCCGCCGCCTCGCTTCGCTCGGCGACGGCATGAGGCACGACCGGGCTGGGCTGATGATTCGCTCGCTGGCGCTCGCTCATGCCGCCGAGCCTAACCGGCGAGATCAGGTTCAGCCCGTCATCGCCGGCGACGACCGCGATCGACGCCGTCCGGTGCCGTCAGCGGTCGTCGGTGTCCCAGCGGCGCGGCTCGCTCTCCCAGCGCGGGGCGTCCCACGTGTCGACGGTCGGGTCGGTGCGTACCGGCAGCACCGAGGGCCAGTCGTCGGCCGGCTCCGGCGGCCGGGCCAACGCCCAGCCGGAGCTGATCGTGGGATCGCCGGGCGGCCCCAACTCCGCCGGGACGAGGGCCGGCCGCGGCCGGCCGAACTTCTCGACCAGCCGGGTGACCAGCAGCCCGATGCCGAGCGTCGCCCCGCCGACGGCCCACCGGCTGATCGTCCAGCCCTGCGCCGCCGCCCAGACCAGGAAGACCTCCACCAGGCTCACCGCGAACAGCGTGCCGAAGATCCCGCCGCGCCGGCCGTACGCGCTGGTGCCGCCGAGCATCGCGGTGCCGAGCGCCAGCACCGACCAGTCCAGCCCGGTGGCCGGCGCGACCGGGCCGCTGCCGTTCGCCGCGATCAGCATGCCGCCGAGCATCGCCAGCACGGTGGAGCCGATCATGGCGAACGCCGCCACCGTGGCGGCGACCGCGCCCCGGCGCCGGGCCGGGTCGGCGACCGGCCGGAACCGCCCGACCAGCCGCCGGATCGGCCGTATCGCGCCGAAGAGCCCGCCGAGCACGGCCACCGCGGCGAAGCCGATGACGAGGTACAGGGCGGTGGGCCGGGGGTCGTACCCGCCCTGGACCACGACCGGGCCGGTACGCCGCTCGATGTAGACGATCACAGCGGCCGCACCGGCCAGGCTCGCCGCCCAGGCCGGCACGTGCAGCACCACCACCGCCAGGGCCAGCGCCAGCCCGCCGAGCACCGCCACCGCCAGCGCGGGGAGCAATGCCTCCTGGACGCCCCGGTCGCCCTGCTCGGCGTAGTGCAGGGCAGCGGCCACCGCGACCGGGCCGACCGCCAGATTCACCACGGCGGCGCGCAGGCTCAGCCCGGCGGCGAGGGCGAGCAGCCCGAGCCCGGCCACGGCGACCAGGAGGGTCTTCAGGCCGCTGCCGCGCAGCGCGTCCGTGTCCGCGCGCCAGAGCAGCCAGGTCAGCGCGGCCAGCCCGGCCAGCAGCAGGAACTCCCAGACCACGTGTACGGCGATCCGGTCGCGGCCGGGTTCGCCGTGCGCGGGGTCGTCGAAGACGTTCGCCAGCACGGCGGCGGGCACCCCGGACGACTCGGCCGGGCCCGTTTGGTCGTACCCCATGACCCGCGCCTCCCACGTCGCCCGGCCGTGCCGTCCGACGCTCGGGCGGACCGGCGGCGGCCGTTGCTCTCCGGTCGCCAGGCACGGTACCTGCGGGCGCGGATGGTGGGAACCCCTGATCAGAGGCGGCCGCGCGGAGTCTCCCGGTCGCCGGGATCGCGGTCCTCGTCGTCCTCCTGCTCCGGCACCCGGCAGGACCGCTCCAGCCAGAGCGCCGCCGCGACCAGGGCGAGCGAGGCGACCAGCCCGGCCACGGCGGCCGGCCGGTCGCCGACGGCGGCGTTGGTCCGCTCGACGAAGAGCCACCCGGTCAGCCCGGCGTAGAAGCCGGCGAAGATCGCCCCGGCCAGCGATGACGCCTTGGCCAGCACCACGAACCGGGCGACCAGCAGCGGATTCACCGGGTCCCGCCCGGGTCGGCGTTCGATCCGGCCGCGGGTGTTGACCGCCGCGTACCCCTCAAGCACGGCGAGGCCGGCCAGCGTGACCACCGGCAGCCAGGGCAGGTTCGGCGCGCTGGGGTAGTAGAAGCTGCTGATCAGCAGCCAGGCCAACGCGGCGGCGGCCAGCCCGGCCACCACCAGTGTGGAGATCCGGGTGGGACCCATCCGCCATCGTTCGGGGTCGCGCGGGAACTGCGCCTGACTCATGCGGTCGCCTCGCTCCGCTCGGCACCCGCCTGAGGCTCCGCGGCACAGTGCCGGATGATTCGCTCGCTCATGCCGCCCGGCTCCACTGGGTCATGGGTCCGACTGTAACGCCAGATCCGGTCGAGGGCTGAGTTCCAGAGCGTCCCCGGCCAGCGGCTCGGCGTTGAGCAGGTCGGTCAGCCAGCCGTGCCCGGGCAGCCGGCCGTGCGGTTCGATGTCGATCCACGGCCGCAGCACGAAGGCCCGCAGGTGGGCGCGGGGGTGCGGCAGGGTCAGCTCCGGATCGTCGCTCAGCACGGGCGCACCGGCGTCGTCCCAGACCGCGATCACGTCCACGTCGAGGGTGCGCGGCCCGTACCGGCGCTCCGGGTCCCGGGTCCGCCCGGCCGCCCGCTCCGCGGCCCGGGCCCGGGCCAGCCAGTCGCCGGGGGTCGCCGCCGGGTCGCCGACCAGCACCGCCGCGTTCAGGTACGCGGGCTGGTCGTCGTCCCCCCACGGTGGAGTCTCGTAGACGCCGGAGACGACCAGCACCGCGTCGCCGAACGCGGCCACCGCCGCGCGGAGGTGGGCCAGCCGGTCACCGAGGTTGCTGCCGATCGACAGCACGGCCCGGGTCACCGGGTACGCCGCATCGTCACGGCCACGTCCCGGAAGGTGTGCGGGATCGGGGCCTCGGGCTTGTGGACGGTGACGGTGGCGGCGGCGACCAGCGGTTCGGCCAGGCAGACCGCAAGCAGCCGGTCGGCGAGTGTCTCGATCAGGTTGACCGGCTCGCCGGTGATCACGGCGACCAGCCGCTCGGCCAGCTCGCCGTAGTGCACGGTGTCGGTCACCTCGTCGGAGCGCGCGGCCGGGGCGAGGTCGAGTTCGAGCACCGCGTCGACCACGAACTCCTGCCCCTGGGCACGCTCGAAGTCGTATACCCCGTGCCGGCCGTGCGCGCGCAGGCCGGTCAGCTCGATCCGGTCGGTCATCGTGCCCCCTTCGTTCGCGACCGCGGGGCTCGCAAAACCGGCTCACTCCTCGCGCTCACCGTGCCCCCTTCGTTCGCGACTGCGGGGCTCGCAAAACCGGCTCACTCCTCGCGCTCACCGGTCCCCCTCCCGCACGGTGGTCGCCAGGCACGGGCGGCCGGTGGCCCGCCAGACGGCGAGCGCGTCGGCGGTGCCGCGGACGTCGTGCACCCGTACCCCCCAGGCCCCGGCCGCCACGGCGAGCACGCTGGTGGCGATGGTGGCCGCCTCGCGGCCGGAGGTGGGCCGGGGGGTGCCGTCGGCGTCGGCGAGCAGCCGGCCCAGGTACGACTTCCGGCTCGACCCGAACAGCAGCGGGAAGCCGAGGTCCACCAGCTCGGGCAGGCGGGCGCTGAGTTCCCAGTTGTGCGCGGCGGTCTTCGCGAAGCCCAGTCCGGGATCGACGATGATCTTCTCGGCGGCGATCCCGGCGGTGAGCGCCTCGTCGACCCGCTGGCTCAGCTCGGTCCGGACGTCGGCCACCACGTCGCCATAGCTGGCCAGGTCGCGCATCTCGCGTGAGTGCCCCCGCCAGTGCATGAGCACCCAGGGGCAGCCGGCGTCCCGGACCACCCGGGCCATGTCCGGGTCGGCGAGGCCGCCGGAGACGTCGTTGACCACGTCCGCGCCGGCGGCGAGGGCCGCCTCGGCCACCCGGGCCCGGCTGGTGTCGATGCTGACCGGGATGCCGGCGGCGCTCAACTCGCGGATGACCGGCAGCACCCGGGCTGTCTCGGTCTCCGCGTCGACCCGGTCGGCGCCCGGCCGGGTGGACTCGCCACCCACGTCGACCAGGTCCGCGCCGGCCGCACGCAGTCGCACTCCGTGTCCGACGGCCGCGTCGAGATCGGCGTACCTGCCGCCGTCGGAGAAGGAGTCGGGCGTGACGTTCAGGACGCCCATCACCACCGGGGCCTGCGCCCGTACCAGCTCGGTCACGACCCGACAGTACCGGTCGCCAACAGGGCTTCCGGCGGCCCGGGCGGCAACCGGCCACGACGGCCCTGACATGCGGATTGGAACAGATGTACGATCGGTCGTCCGGGTCGCTCCGGGTCGACTCTTCGCGGGTTGTCGCAAAGGGGGCCGGCCCGTACGCTTTGGAATTGCCCAGCATCGAGATGGCGAAGCCTGGAGGGAGGGCCGAAGCGGGAAGAATCCCCCCAAAGCCCGCCACTCTCCGTGGTGGGTGACGAACACAGCGTCGCGCACGCTGTGCCCAATGTGCACCATCCCGCCAGGCTTGCCTACTGCACCGCCGCGGCGCCGCCGGCCGCGACATGGGGAGGTTTCCAGTGATCGCCACCGAGCTCATGGGGGCGGCGACGGCAGCCGTCGACCACGCGCTCCACACCCTGGCGTCGACTCCACTCGCCGAGCCGGCACCCAAGGGCATCGCCACCGAGAGCATCGTCAGCTTCTTCGCCAGCAAGATCGCGCCGATCCTGCTCGCGGTGCTCGGCGTCATCTTCATCGGGCGGGCCAGCCGGGGCGAGATCTCCAAGGTGCTGACCAGCTCCGCGATCGCCATCGTCGGCCTGGCCTTCATCGCCGGCGCCGCCACACTCTTCTTCGTCGGCGACTACCTGATCAACCTGATCTTCGAATAGGCGCGGGCGACCATGCGGCTGCGCACCGACGACGACATCTACCGGGCTCGTCTCGTCTACCTCGGGCCGCCCGGGTACACCCTGCCCGTCCACCTGCCGTACGCCCAGTACGGCCTGTTCATGCTGCTCGTACCCCTCTACATGTTCATCCACTGGCTGTTCACGTTGCAGGTGGAGCTCTTCCCCGCCTGGGAGATCTCGCTGGCCATCGTGACCACCTCGTTCATCTTCCGGCACGTCGACCCGGACCGACCGGCGCGCATGGTCATCCGGACCGCGCTGACGGACTGGCGACGCACCCGGGAGCCGGCCGCCGAGCTGCGCGACCCGCGGCTGGTGGCGAGCCGGATCAGGATCCGGGAGGAACTGGCATGACCGGGCGTACGCCGCCGGCGCGGACGAACGACGCGGGTGAGGCGGTCGCATGAGTCGCTCTTCCACGCCGGGCTCCCCGGCCGGACGTCCGGCCGGGCCGCACGGTAACCGAGCGCGATCGTTCGACTACCCGCAGGACGAGGAGCTCGACGAGGTCGCGCTCGACCCGGCCCTGGTCACCAGCCCCGGGCACGGTCGGGTCGGGGTCTTCCAACCGCCCCGCCCGGTGTCGCCCCGCCCGCCCGGCTCCGAGCAGCGGATGCCGGCGGCCGGCGACAGCGGCGACATCGACTCGCCGTTCCTCGACCTGTTCGGCGGCGCGCAGCCCGGCGCACGGCGTCCGGCCCGACCCGCCAGCCCTCCGGCCGGCCCGCCTCCGACGGAGCCGACGCCGGTGGTGGCGCCGCCCCGCCGGGGCGTCGGGCGGGAGGCGCTGCCCATCCCGCACCAGCCCGCCGCCCCGACCGAACCGCTTCCGCCGTCGCAGGGCGAACACGGTGGCGCACCGGAGGACGAGCTGCCCGGCGCCCGGCGCCGGGAGAGCGCCCCCGGCGTACGGCCGGTGGGCCGACCCCGGGAGGCCCCCGAGGCCGCACCCTTGCACGGCGCCTCGGCGGTGGAACGGCCGGCCGCCCTCGACCCGGCACCCGCCCGTACCCGGGTACCGCACCAGGCCGGCGACCGGCTCCCCGCGCTCCGGTCGACCACCGAGCCGGACCTGGCCGACCCGGCGCCCCCGGTCGACCGCCCGGCCCCCCGCACCGACCGGCGCATGGAACCGGCCACCCGGTCGAACGGTCGCGAGGTGGCCACCGCGCCCGGCCGGGAGGTGACCCCGCCGCGGCAGCAGTCCGCCGAGCTGAGCGGGAAGCCCGTCAAGCCGGTTCGGGTCCGCCCCCCGAAGATCAAGTTCGGCGACCGGGACCCGTCGGTGGAGCTGGCTGTCACCGAGATCGCCGGTCACCTCACCTTCACCCCGAACACGGTCACCGCCTGGTACTGGCTGCCCGAGGTGCGCTGGGCGTTCCGCCCCGACGCCGAGCGCGAGGCGCTGCTCTCGGCAATCTCCGAGCAGTACGCCGGCCTCGCCGGCTTCCGGCTGCACCTGCGCCGCACCACCCGGCCGTTCCCGGCCGACGAGTGGGCCCGCACCATCGACGCGCACACCGCCGCGCCGCTGCCCGACGTGCCCGGTACGCCCGGCTGGGCCGACCACCTGGTCGCCGCGCAGCGGCACCTGATGGCGGTCAACCACGCCGAGGGGCAGACCTACCTCGGGGTCACCTTCGCCCGCCGGTCGCTGGGCGACTCCCTCACCGAGCGGCTGCTGCGCACCTTCGGCCGGGGCACCGCCGACGGCGAACGCCGCCGGCTGGGCCGCACGGTCGAGCAGTTCGACGAGGTGCTCGGGGCGTTCGGCATGCGGGGCCGCCGGGTCACTGCGCAGGAGCTGGAGTGGCTGCTCTACCGCTCCGTCGCGCTCTGCATGGCGCCACCCGGCGCGCTCTCCCCGGTGACCAACGGCCGGTGGGAACGCGGCGACCTGCTCGCCCTCACCGAGCAGGTCGAGCGCTACCGCACCCCGTACGGCTCGACGGTGAAGCTGGTCAACCGGATGACCGGCGAGGAGCGGCACGTGGCCGTGCTCGCGGTCGGCCGGATGGAGCCGCTGGAGATCCCCGAGCGGCACGAGCCCTGGCTGCACTTCCACGAGCGCCTGCCGTGGCCGATGGAACTCTCCACCCGGGTGGACATCCTCGGCCCCGGCGACTCCTTCCGGAACCTCGAGCACCGGCTCCGGATGATCCGCTCGCAGCAGCTCGACTACGCCGAGCACGGCATCGACGCCCCACCGGAGCTGGAACGGCTCGCCAAGCGGGCGCTGGTGATCGGCGACGAGATGACCACCGGCCTGCCGGTCGACTCGGCCCGCGCGCACGGCTGGCACCGGATCGCAGTCGGCGGCCGGACCCGCGAGGAGTGCCTGGAGCGGGCCCGGCGGCTCATCCAGCTCTACTCCCGTGAGCTGCGGATCTCGCTCCAGCATCCGAAGAACCAGGACTGGCTGGCCCGCGAGTTCATCCCCGGCGAGCCGATCGCCAACACCGGCTACGTCCGCCGGATGCCGGTCAACCTGCTCGCCGCCGCGCTGCCGCAGGCCGCCTCCACGGTCGGCGACCGGCGCGGCGATCTGATCGGCCGCACCGCCGGCACCTGCCGCCGCCCGGTCTTCCTCGATCTGCACTTCCCCATGGAGGTACGGGAACGGTCCGGGCTCGCCGTCTTCGTCGCCGAACCCGGCGGCGGCAAGTCGACCCTGCTCGGCGCGCTCGGCTATCTGGCCGCCCGACGCGGCGTCCAGGTGACCCTGCTCGACCCGTCCGGCCCGCTGGCCCGGCTCTGCGCGATGCCGGAGCTGGCGCCGTACGCGCGGGTGCTCAACCTGACCGGCTCCGACCAGGGCACCCTCGCCCCGTACGCGCTGATCCCGACGCCGCTGCGCAGCGAGTTCGCCGCCGGATCGGCGGGTGACCGGGAGTTCGAGATCGCGGTCTCCAACGCCCGCGCCGAGCGCCGGATGCTGGTGCAGGACATCTGCATGATGCTGGTGCCCCCGCAGGTGGCCCGGGAGGCGTCCACCGCCACCCTGTTCCGGCACGCCGTACGCCAGGTGCCGGCCGAGGAGACCGCCACGCTGGACGACGTGGTCGCCTGCCTCCAGGGGCTCGACGACGACGCCGGCCGGGAGCTGGCCAACCTGCTGCTGGACACCGCCGAGATGCCGCTGGCCATGCTCTTCTTCGGCCGGCCGCCGGAGGGGCTGCTCGGCGCGGACGCCGCGCTCACCGTGATCACCATGGCCGGGCTGCGGCTGCCCGACCTCAAGATCGAGCGGGAGTACTGGTCGGCCGAGGAGGCCCTCGCCCTGCCCATGCTGCACACCGCGCACCGGCTGGCCGTCCGCCGCTGCTACGGCGGCTCGATGTCCTCCCGGAAGCTGGTCGGCCTGGACGAGGCGCACTTCATGGAGGGGTGGCGTTCCGGGCGGTCGTTCCTGGTCCGCCTCGCCCGCGACTCCCGCAAGTGGAACCTCGCCGCCCTGGTCGCCTCGCAGAACCCGAAGGACATCCTCGGCCTCGACGTGCAGAACCTGGTCTCCACCGTCTTCGTCGGCCGGATCGCCGAGGACACCGAGATCGCCTCCGAGGCGCTGCGGCTGCTGCGGGTGCCGGTCAACGACGGCTACGAAGCCACGCTGGCCTCGCTCTCCCAGGCGGATTCCGGATCGGCCGCCCGACTCGGCTTCCGCGAATTCGTGATGCGCGACGTCGATGGGCGGGTGCAGAAGGTCCGGGTCGACGTGTCGTACGTGGACGGGCTGCTGGACCACCTGGACACGACCCCCGCCGCCGCCCAGGCAGCCGGGCAGCTGCCGACCGTCCTGGCTGATCTGGAGGCGTGACATGGCGAGGGCCCGGGCACGGATCGCGGCGCTCCTCCTCACGCTCGGCGTACTCGCCGTGGCCACCATCGCCTGGCCGGTGGTCGGGGCGACACCCGCGTACGCCGCCGAACCCACCCCGGCACCGGCCGAACTGTGTACCACCACGCAGTGGCAGGCCGACTTCCGTGCCTGCGTAGCCAAGCTGAACGCAGTCACCGAGGATGCGGCGACCTGCCGCAACGCACCCGTACCCGGCGCGCCCGACTCGGGCCTGGCCGGCTGGTTCGCCTCCCGCCCCGACTCCGCCAAGCTCCCCGGCCCCAAGGGGCTCTACAGCGACTACGGCTACGCCGGGTACAGCTACACGACGTACGACATCGACGGCGGCTGCGCCTCGGCCGTGCTCCACCCCGACTACCGCTTCACCACCCTGGTCGCCAACGGCGAGTTCATGTTCGCCAACGCGGTCATCGGCGCGTCCAACGCGTTGCGGGAACGGGCCTGGGACCCGCGCTCCATGTGGGCCTGGGCGGACCCGCTGGTGGAGCAGGCCACGAAGGCCGTCTTCCAGAAGGTGTTCAGCGTCTTCGGCATCATCACGCTCTGCGTGGTCGGCCTCTACCTGCTCTGGCGGTCACGCCAGTCGGACATGAGCAACGCCATGACCACGGCCGGCTGGGCGTTGCTGGTGATGGTGGCGGTGACCGCCCTGGCCGCCTGGCCGGTGAAGTCGGCGAACGTCGCCGACAGCACCCTGATCACCACACTGGGCGTGGTGCACGACGCCGTCGGGCCGGGGTCCAAGGACATCCCGGCGGACAAGTGTGCGCTGCCGAATCCGGACGCCTGCATCGACAAGCGGCCGCCCGCCGTACGAGCCAGCGACACCGCCACCGAGACGATGCTCTACCGGAACTGGCTGCGGGGCATGCTCGGCTCGGCCGACAGCGAGACCGCCAAGAAGTACGGTCCGGCGCTCTACGACGCCAAGTCGCTCACCTGGGGAGAGGCGCAGTCGATTCGGGCCCACCCCGCCACTCGTGACGTGGTCATCAAGGCCAAGCAGCAGCAGTGGGCGAAGGTCGCGGAGCAGATCAAGACCGAGGACCCGGAGGCGTACGAGTACCTTCAGGGCGTCCGCGACATGGACCGGATCGGGGCCGGGTTCATCGCGGTGCTGGCCTCGCTCCTCTTCGCGATGTTCGACCTGACCGCCTCACTGCTGGTGCTGCTCGGCTTCCTGATCTTCCGCTGGGCGGTGATCGCCGCGCCGATCCTCGGCACGGTCGGTCTGCTGCGTCCGGCGAGCGCCGGCCTCCGCCGGCTGGCGAACGCGGTGGTCGCGGCGGTCTTCAACATCGCCATCTTCGGCACCGGCGCGGCCATCTATCTGTTCGCGGTCGACCTCATCATGAACACGCCCGCACTGCCCGGCTGGCTCCAGGTGGTCCTGGTCTGGCTCTGCGGCGTGGTGGGTTGGCTGCTGCTCCGCCCGTACCGGCGGATCACCCAGCTCGGCGGCAAGGACAGCAGCGAGGCGATCAGCTCGGCCGGCTCCTGGCACCGCCGGTTCTTCCGCGACATGCGGGTGGCGGCGCGGCTGGACGTGGCCGAGCCCGGCGGCACCGCCGAGCCGGCGATCGGCCGGCGGCGCGGCGTCACGCTCGAGCAGAGCAGCCTCCGGCCGGAGGCCCGGCACGAGGACCCGTCGCACGCCGGGGTCGCCGAACGCCAGCGGCCGGACGGGCGGGAGCGAGCCGAGGTGACACCGGCGCCCGAGCCGCCGGGCGCACGCCGCAGCACCGCGCCACGCCCCCGCCGGCAGCCGGCGAGTTGGACGGAGCCCGACGTGCCCGAGGAGGCTCCCTCCTTCGCCGTCTACCGGCCGGGCTCGACCGACCGCGCGCCGGCCGACCCGGCCCCTCGGGTGCGCTCCGAGGCGCGGTGAGGCTGATGCGTCGGGCGCTGGAATTCCTGGTCACCCGGGTCCTGCGGTCCCGGCTCGGCGTCGCGCTCGTGATCGCCGCCCTGGTCTTCGGCGTGATCGGCGCGGCCCGGCTGCTCTCCGGTCCGGTCGACCCGACCGCTGGCCTGAGCAACCGGCCACGTGAGCCGATCAGCACGGTCGACCCGGAGGCCGGTGACGACGGCGTGCTGGCGAGTTCGGCGCCGCCGCCCTCGCCGAAGACCCGGCCGGGCGAGTTGACCCCCGAGCAGACCGCCGGCCGCTTCACCACCGCCTGGCTGACCGGCCCCGGCAGCAACGGGGAGGACTGGCAGAGCCGCCTGCGGCCGCTGTCCACGAGCGCGCTGACCGAGAAGCTGACCGGCGCGGACCCGGAGAGCGTGCCGGCCCGGCGGGTGGCCGGCCAGGTGACCCTCCGGCCCCGGACGGAGTCGTTCGTGGAGGCGCTGGTCCCGCTCGACAACGGCCGGCTCCGGCTGGAACTGGTGGTCTCGGACGGGCGGTGGCTGGTGGACGTGGTCGACTGGGAGCGGCAATGAGCGCCGCGGCGGACGAGACGGTCCCGCGCCGCCGGCGGTTGCGGCTCGGCGTGCTGGTCACCGCGCTGACCACGGTACTTGCCCTGCTCTGCTGCGTCGGCGGCGCCGGCGCGTTCTTCCTCACCGAGCTCGGCGGCGACGAGAAGGACGGCCTGACCGCCGGCCGGGGCTGCGATGCCGCCTACCAGGTCGACGTCACCGGGGACATGCCGCGCTTCACCGAGTACGGCGAGGGGCAGTTGCGCAACGCCGCCGTCATCATCAAGGTCGGCCAGGACATGAAGGTGCCCGCCCGGGGCTGGGTCATCGCGCTGGCCACCGCCATGCAGGAGTCCGCCCTGCGCAACCTCGCCAACAGCACCGTGCCGGCGTCGCTCACGCTGCCGCACGAGGGCGTCGGCTCCGACCACGACTCGCTTGGCCTGTTCCAGCAGCGGCCCGGTTGGGGCAGCGTCCAGCAGCGGATGACGCCGTCCTACGCCGCCGGCAAGTTCTACGAGAAGCTGCTGAAGGTGCCGAACTGGCAACGGCGCCCGCTGACCGTGGTGGCGCAGCGGGTGCAGGTCAGCGCCTTCCCGGACGCGTACGCCAAGCACGAGGACCTGGCCGGCCGGATCGTCGACGCGCTCGCCGGGGGCGCGGCCCGCACGGTGGAGATCGCCGGAAAGGCGGTCTGCGACGCCGCCGCCGGCGCCCGGATCGCCGCCTCCGGTTGGACCGCTCCGCTCCCGGGCGGCATCGTCTCCGGCTTCCGCACCACCGAACGCCCCAGCCACAACGGGGTCGACCTGGATGCGGACAAGAGGACGCCGATCCACGCCGCGGCCGTCGGCCGGGTGCTGGTGGCCCGCTGCGACCCCGACCACTCGGGACGGCGGGACTGCGACCGGGACGGCTGGCCGGGCAAGGGCGGCTGCGGCTGGTTCGTGGACATCCTGCACGCCGGCGGTTACGTCACCCGCTACTGCCACCTGATCCAACGGCCCGCGGTGGCGCCCGGGCAGGCTGTGGCGGCGGGCCAGGTGATCGGCTACTCCGGCAGCAGCGGAAACTCCTCCGGCCCGCATCTGCACTTCGAGGTGCACACCGACGGCGACCGGTCCAGCCGGGGCGCCATCAATCCTGTGCCGTTCATGCGGGAGCGCGGCGCACCGCTGGTCAGCACCGCGTGAGGCTCGCCGGCACATGAGCAATCCCCTGCCCGACCCCTTCGCGGACCAGCCCGACTGGGCGCCGCGGCCGCCCCGACCGGTCGAGATCGTCCCCGCCGCCGGCCGCGTCGACCTGCGGGGCCGCCGGGTGCTGGTCGGCCTGCCCGGCCTCGGCTGGCGCGGCGACCTGCGCGCCGACGAGCAGGTGGTGCAGGGCAGCCGGACGTACGTGCCGGTCATCCCGGAGCACGAGTGGTACCGCGCCGAGTCGGAGCAGGTGGAGGTCTTCGCGCCGCTGGTGCCCGTGGAACGGGTCTGGGTGGAAACGGTGGGCGGGCGGGAGCCGGCGGTCCGACCGGCCGGGTCAGGTCTCCGGCTGGTCTCCCTCGACGCACCCACCCGTCGCCCGCCCACCCCGGTCGTCGAGGCGGACTCGGTGGCCGGCCGACGCGTGGTGCACGTGACGGGAGCGACCGAGCAGCGCGACCTCCGCGCGGTGACCGAGACCTACGCCGGCGCGGACGGGGACATCTGCGTCCGGGTGGCGCCGGAGCTGGAGTGGTACCGGTGGGCGTGGCGCGGCCAGGCACCGATCACGTTGGAGGTCCCGATCCACCTACTGTGGATCGAGTGAGGCCTTCAGCCCGCACGCTTTCCTTCGCAGACCCGCCAGTCAGCCCCGAGTCGCGTCACGAAATTCCAGCCCTGCCGGTCGCTTGGCGAAAGGCCGTCTACAAATGTGGAGATGATGAGGTCGACCTGGACCTTGGCGACGTCATCCTGCCGCTGCACACGGAGATTTTCCCAGCTCACCGAGATCGTGGTGGCGAACCTCTTCTCCCGCGCGACGAGATCGTCACGGAGGAGCCGCAGATCACCGAGGTCGCCCCCGCTCTGGCAGGCGAACTCATCCGCCTTCGTGTCGTTGCGGTCGACCAGGAAGGCCTGGATGTAGTTGGCCACCACGACCTCGGGGCTGCTGCGGTCGGGCGCGGTGGCGCGGTCGTACAGCACGAAACCGACGACGGCGCCGCCGGCACAGAGCAGCGCCAGCACCCCGGCGACGACCGTGAGGACGGTACGCAGCGGCCGGCGCGGACGTTCCGGTGCGGGGGCCGGCGCGGGCGGCGCCAACTGCTCGGGCGGGGTCCGCTGCGCCGGTACGCGGGAGACCTGGGAACCGGCGGGGGGCTGCACTGATTCCACCTCCTGAGGCTATCGGCTGCGCGCCGCGTACCCAATGCCCCAGATCCCCGGATCGTGGCGAACCGCCGGGCCGGCCGCCGCCGGTGTGGGCGCCCCCGGCGGCCCGGCCGGGCGGGATCGGGTGAGCCGGCTCACCACCACGGCAAAGACCGGCGCAGCGCCGACGGACATCCCGGAGGACGGCCCTCGGCTGGGATACCGTCACACCTCGGGGAGGAGATGTCGGCCTCGGGAAGAGAGGTGGACGCGGTGGCGAGTCCGAAGGCGCGAGCCGGTCGGGCCGCCGCGCTGCACCGGCGGGCCGAGGCCGCCGCGGCCGCCGCCGCCGGCATCCTCGACGAGATCCGTCCGGCGCCCGCGGACCACCACCGACAGTACGAGTTGGCGGAGCGGCTCCGAGCGGCCGCGGCCCTCGCCGCACCCGGCTGGGCCGGCGATCCGCTGGAGACCCTGGCCGTGGCCACCCCGCCCGGGGACGGCCCGCCGCCCGTCGTCCGGGTCGGCACTGCCGCGCCACTGGACGACGCCCGGTTCCCCGCGCTGGTGCCGCTGTTCGGCAGTGGACATCTGAGCATTGACGCCGGCGCCGACGATCCGCGGGTGGCCGGCCTGCTCCGGGCCCTCCTGCTCCGGCTGTTCGCCGCGACGCCGGCCGGTGCCCTGCTGGCCCGCGCGGTCGACGGCACCGGTGCCGGGGCGACCTTCGCCGGGTTCGCGGCGCTCGGCGATGCCGGGCTGCTGCCCCCGCCGGCGACCGACGTGGCGGGACTCCGGACGGTCCTCACCGAGGCCGAGCAGTGGGTGGCCGCGGGCACGGCCCGGCAGCGTGGGCACGACCGTACGTTACTACTGGTGGTGGCCGCGCTGCCCGACGGCACGGCCTCCGCCGACCTCTCCCGGATCGGGGAGCTGGCCGCCCAGGGGCACCGGGCCGGGCTGCACCTGGTGGTGGCCGGCTGGCCGGCGGGGGACTCACTGCCGCAGGCCACCCCGCTGGCGGTACGCACCGCGTACGCGTTGCTCGGCGATCCGCCGGGCGCGGGCTTCAGCAGCCCGGGCGCGGAGCCGCCCGGCGGGCTCAACTGCCCGGTCTTCGTGGCGGAGGACCCGCCGGAGGAACTGGTCGTCGGGGTCTGCCTGCGGCTGGCCCGGCAGATCGAGGACGGCAACCGGCTCGCCCTGACCGACCTGCTGCCAGCGGGCGAACTGTGGGCCGACAGTGCGGTTGACGGGCTGTCCACCATGGTCGGTGACGCCGCCGGGCGACCGGTCAGCCTCGGCTTCACCGAGCTGACCCCGCACTGGCTGGTCAGCGGCCGTTCCGGGGCGGGGCGGTCGGCGTTCCTCACCAACGTGCTGTTCGGCTTGTCCGCCCGCTACGGCCCCGGCGAACTGGCCCTCTACCTGGCCGACCTGGGCGACGGCGAGTCCTTCGTGGAGTTCCTCCAGACCGAGCGGGACCGCTCCTGGGTGCCGCAGGTCCGGGCCGCCGGAATGGCCGCCGACCGGGAGTACGTGGCGGACCTGCTCGGCGAACTGACGGCGGAGCTGCGCCGCCGGGAGGAGGCCGGCCGGCGGGCCGGCGGGCAGCGCTACCCAGAGCTGCGCCAGCACCAGGAGCTGCCCCGGATCGTCTGCGTGATCGACAACTTCCCCTTGCTGCTGCACGAGCGGGACCGGTTGGCCACTGACACCCTGGCCCGGCTGGACGCGCTGGCCCGCGCCGCCCGGGCGTACGGGATCCATCTGGTCCTGGCCGGCGAGGGCGACCTCGGCATCGGCGGCCCGCGCGACCCGTTGCTCGGCCATTTCCCGGTCCGGGTGGCGCTGGCCGGCGGCTCGGCGGTGCTGGAGCCGACGAACGACGCGGCCGCCGGCCTGCCGGTGGGCAGCGCGGTGGTGAACACGGCCGGCGGGCTGGGCGGGCCGCGCGGGGCGACTCGGGGCCACGAGCGGATGATCCGGTTCCCGGACCCGCATGCGGATCTTGAGGTCCTCGCCGAGCTGCGGCACCGGCTCTGGTCGGCCCGGCCCGAGAACGCCACCCCGCCGGTGGTCTTCGCCGGGTACGCGCGCCCGCTGCTCGCCAACGACCCGCGCTACCGGGCCGCGCTGGCCGGTCGGGCGCACACGCCGGCCGCGCTGCCGGGCCGGGCGGTGGATGTGCGCCGCTCGACGGTGGCCGTACCGCTCGGGCCGGCGGCCGGCCGGAACCTCGCCGTGCTGGGCCGGGACGAGGAGGCGGAACGGCTGCTGCTGACCGCCGCGAGGAGCGTGGCGGCACATCACGGTGCGGCCCGGTTCGTGCTGGCACCACTGGTGCACGGGTCGGTCGAGCCGGCTGCGGCGCTCGCCGCCGAGCTGGCGGAGCGGCACGAGGTCGACACCGTCGACGTGGCGGGCCTGCGGGCGGCGATCGAGGCGGACGAGCCCGGCTACCTCGTGGTGTTCGGGTTGGACGTGCCGGACGCGGCCGCGCTGCCGCCCGATCGGCTGCGGTCGCTGCTGCTGGAGGGGCCGCCGGCCGGGCGGCACCTGCTCGGCTGGTGGCGCTCGGTGGGGCCGCTGGTCGGGGTGCTCGGCCCGGAGGGCGAGGTGGACAAGCTAACCGCCGTGGTGGTGACCGACGTGCCGGGCAGCCGGCTGGAGCAGCTCTTCGACCGGCCCGTGCTGTGGCGGCCCCGGCCAGGGCGGGCGATGCTCTGGGACGGCCCGGGCGAGCAGGGGACGGTGCTGGTGCCGTTCGGGGAGGGGCCGGTGCCGTGAGCGCGGACGTTCGGCTCGGCAGCGTGGCGCCGCGCGCCGCCGGGGAGCGAAGCGAGGCGACGGCGTGAGCGAGACCGGCACGCCCGTGCCCACGCCCCGGTCCGGCGGACCGACGGCCGACGTCGACCCGACCGAGGCGGCCTGGGCGGACTATGTTGCCGCCGCCCGGCAGCTCGACGGGGTACGCCGGGCGGCGGCGACCGCCGCCAGCGAGCAGGCCCGGTCGGTGGCGGCGGCCCGGGAGGAGCTGACTGCCGTCCGGGAGCGGCTGGCCCCGCAGCAGTCGCGGCTGCGGGAGCTGGGCGTACCGGCGATCTCGCTGGTACCGACGCCGCCGGAGGTGACCGAGGCGGCCCGGTCGATGGCGGCCGGTCCGGCGGCGGTGCTGGCCGGCCTGCGGACCGCCCGTGGGTGGGCGGACGCCGCCGACGACACGCTTGCCGCGCGCGGCCTGCCCCGGCTGGCGCGGTGGCCGGCGCGCCCCCGAAACCTGCTGGTGTACGGGCCGCTGGCGCTGATCGTCCCGCTGATCCAGGTGGTGCTCTTCCTCGCCACCGGCACCAGCCCGGCGAGCGTGCTGGCGCTGGTGGCCGGGCTGCCGATGCCGGCGGTCGCGTTCATGGTGGGCTGGCTGGCGGTCGGGCGGCTGTTCCGGCCCCGCCCGGCGGACCGGGTGGACCGCACCCCCCGGTTCGGCGCGTTGGTGTGCCTGGTCCCGGCGGTGCTGGCCAGCGCCGGGATCGTCCTGGCCATGCTGGCGGCCTGAGCGCCGCCCGCCGCCGGACGACGACGGGCGCTCCGCCGGCTGCCGCAGGAGAGTGGCGCCTGCTCCGGGCAGTCGCCCTACGACGGCGGCCGCGCGCTCCGGGGCGGGAGCACGCGGCCGTCGGAATGTCGAGCGGTCAGCGGGGGATGATCAGGGACATCGCCTCGGCCCGGGACTTGGCGTCGTGCTGGAGAGTGCCCCGCACCGCCGAGGTGATCGTTTTGGCGCCGGACTTCTGGATGCCGCGCATCGCCATGCACATGTGCTCGCACTCGAGCACCACCACGACGCCGCGCGGGGCCAACCGGCTCATCAGCAGGTCGGCGATCTGCGAGGTGAGCCGCTCCTGCACCTGCGGTCGGCGGGCGAAGACCTCGACCAGCCGGGCCAGCTTGGACAGGCCGGTGATCCGGCCGTCCGGCCCGGGGATGTAGCCGATGTGCGCGCTGCCCCGGAACGGGAGCAGGTGGTGCTCGCAGAGGCTCATCACGTCGATGTCCCGGACGAGCACCAGCTCTTCGTGGTTGGCCTCGAAGGTGGTGCTGAGCACCTGCGCCGGATCGACCCGCAGGCCGGCGAAGAGCTCGGCGTACGCGCGGGCGACCCGGGCGGGCGTCTGCTGGAGGCCGTCCCGGTCCGGGTCCTCACCGACGGCGATGAGGATCTCCCGGACCGCCTTCTCGATCCGCGCGAGGTCGATGGTCTCCTCCACCGGGCGCCCGGTCAGCTTGCCGCTGATCAGGCGCGCGGCGACGTAGTCCAGGCCGTCCTCGCCATCGGGTTCGGTCGCGGAGACGGCCAGCTCCCGGTTAGGGGAGCTGGCCGTCGGGTCGGTGCTCAGTGGGTACCGTCCGAGTTGTTCGCGGACCCGCCGACCGAGGCGCCGTCGGCCTGGGCCTGCGCCTTCAGGGCCTCCTTCTCGGCGGGGGTGAGCACGGGCGGCTCGGTGGAGGGCTGGCGCTTGCCGAAGCCGTGGTACGGGGCCATCGGCGGGCGCTTCGCCACCCGGGCGCAGATCCGGGCCATGTCGGCCGTGGAGAGAGTCTCCTTCTCCATCAGCTCGAGCACGATGTTGTCCAGGACGTCCCGGTATTCCACCAGGATCTCCCAGGCCTCGTCGTGGGCCAGCTCGATCAGCGCCCGCATCTCGCCGTCGATCTCGGCGGCCACCGCGTCCGAGTAGTCCCGCTCGTGGCCCATGCTGCGGCCGAGGAACGGCTCGTCGCCGCTGGTGCCGTACTTGATCGCACCGAGCTTGGAGCTCATTCCGTACTGGGTGATCATCGCGCGGGCCAGTTGGGTGGCCTTCTCGATGTCGTTGCCGGCACCGGTGGTCGGCTCGTGGAAGACCAGCTCCTCGGCGGCCCGCCCGCCCAACGCGTACGCCAGGGTGTCGACCATTTCGGCCCGGGTCTGGGTGTACTTGTCCTCGGTCGGCAGGACCAGGGTGTGGCCCAGCGACCGACCCCGGGACAGGATCGTCACCTTGTGCACCGGCGCGGCGTGCGGCAGCGCCCAGGCGACCAGCGCGTGCCCGCCCTCGTGGTACGCGGTGATCTTCTTCTCCTGGTCGCTCATCACCCGGGTCCGGCGCTGCGGACCGGCGATCACCCGGTCGATCGACTCCTCCAGGGAGTCGTTGGTGATCGCCCGCTGGTTCTTGCGGGCGGTGAGCAGGGCGGCCTCGTTGATCACGTTGGCCAGGTCGGCACCGCTGAAGCCGGGGGTACGCCGGGCGACCGAGTCGAGGTCGACGTCGGGCGTGAACGGCTTGCCCTTGGCGTGCACCCGCAGGATGGCCTTGCGGCCCTCCATGTCGGGGGCGTCGACCGGGATCTGTCGGTCGAAGCGGCCCGGGCGCAGCAGCGCCGGGTCGAGGATGTCCGGCCGGTTGGTGGCGGCGATCAGGATGACGCCGCCCTTGGTGTCGAAGCCGTCCATCTCGACCAGGAGCTGGTTGAGGGTCTGCTCCCGCTCGTCGTGGCCGCCGCCCATGCCGGCGCCACGGTGCCGGCCGACGGCGTCGATCTCGTCGACGAAGACGATCGCCGGCGCATTCGACTTGGCCTGCTCGAAGAGGTCGCGGACCCGGCTGGCGCCGACACCGACGAACATCTCCACGAAGTCCGAGCCGGAGATGGAGTAGAAGGGCACCCCGGCCTCACCGGCGACCGCCCGGGCGAGCAGGGTCTTACCGGTACCGGGCGGGCCGAAGAGCAGCACACCCTTGGGGATCTTGGCGCCCAGGGCCTGGTACTTCGCCGGGTTCTGCAGGAAGTCCTTGATCTCGTGCAGTTCCTCGACGGCCTCGTCCGCCCCGGCCACGTCCGCGAAGGTGGTCTTCGGCGTGTCCTTGGTGATCATCTTGGCCTTGGACTTGCCGAAGTTGAGCACCCGGGAGCCGCCGCCCTGCATCTGCGACATGAAGAACAGCAGCAGGAGCACCAGCAGGGCGATCGGAAGCAGGTTGACCAACAGGCTCACCCAGATGCTGTCCGACGACACCTTGGTGTCGGCCGGACCGGTGATCTTGTTGTCCGCCTTGGCCTTGAGAACGTCGTTCCAGACCTGGTTGCCCACCTCGTACGGGAACTGTGCCTGGATCTTGTCGGTGGTGGTGTCGTCGAACTTGGCCTTGTCCTTCAGGTCGAGCTGGAGCGTCTGCTCCTTGTCCTGGAAGACGACCTTCTCGATGCCGCCCTTGTTGAGCTGCTCGAGCGCGACCGACGTGTCCACCCGGTGGTAGCTGGGGCCAGCGGTGAACAGCTGACTGAGTACAACGGCGCCGAGGATGACCAGGATGATCCAGACCACCGGTCGGCGGAAGAAACGCGTACGTTCCATACTGTCGTCGGGCATCGAGACGCCCGCATCCTCCTGATCGACGTCCTGACCGTCTGAATGGTGTCGCCGCCTCGGGCGGCGGCCGCAGCCGCCGTGCGGGCCGGCCCCGACCCCGAGGCGCGCCTACTGCCGCGCCGCGGTCATTCGACGGTACACCGTTCGTGCCAGATGTGAGCTCGCGAGCCCGGCACTTACGCGTACGGCGAACCCGGGTTTGAGCCGGCGTGGCGGGGAGCTCCCCACCCGGCCCGCCCAACCGCCCGGTCACGCGGTTCGAGGGATCGGGCATGGAGGGTGCCTCCACGTCACCGGCATCTACCGTAGACCGGAAGGCTGAAAGCCCGCTGAACGTCCGCTTGACGTAACCAGAGTCTCCCCGGACGGGTCCGTCCGGCGGGGAGCTCAGGCCCGGGCGTACACCTCGGGCTTCAGGACGCCGACGTAGGGCAGCTCCCGGTACCGCTCGCCGAAGTCCAGGCCGTAGCCGACGACGAACTCGGTCGGGATGTCGAAGCCGACGTACTTGACCGGAACGGGCACCTTGACCGCGTCCGGCTTGCGGAACAGGGCGACCACCTCGACGCTGGCCGCGGAGCGGGACTCCAGGTAGCGCAGCAGCCAGGAGAGGGTCAGGCCGCTGTCGACGATGTCCTCGACCACCACCACGTGCCGGCCGGCGATGTCCCGGTCCAGGTCCTTGAGGATCCGGACCACGCCCGAGGAGGTGGTGCCCTGGCCGTACGAGGAGATGGCCATGAAGTCCAGCTCGGCGGGCGGGCCCTGGCGACCCAGCGCGCGGGCGAAGTCGGCCATGAACATGACCGCGCCCTTGAGCACGCAGACGAGCAGGAGACCGTCGTCGACGTGCGCGTAGTCCGCCGAGACCTGCTTGGCCAGTTCCGCGGTCTTCTCGCGGATCTGCGCCTCGGAGATGATCACGTGGTCGATGTCGGCGTCGTACCAGGAGCCGTCAGCCATGCTCCTAGCCTGCCGTACGCCGGATCTCCTCCGTCGGCGGGGCCGCCCCTTTTGGCGCGGTCCCGCCAGGGGATTTTCGGCACGGGATGGGCAAATCACCTCAGCAGGTACGGGAGCTCCACCGGCGGCCGTCGTCGGTGGGCTTCCAGTCGGCCGAGTCCCGCGAGTCCGCGGTCAGCCCGGCGGCGCTCGCGACGACGAGGGAGAGCAGCAGGAGCAGGAGCAGCAGGACGGTCATGGCGGCGCTCACTTTCATGTGGTTGATGTCGGTTTCGCCGCCGGTGCGCACCGGATGTAATCCAGTCTGCGCCCGGATTCCCGGCCCGGACAGCGGCAGGAATGCCACTGGGCATCGGTTTCCTGCCACCTGTCGGGTTACCCTCGTCACATGCTCCGATCCGTGGCCGTCATCGCGCTCGACCAGGTCGCCGCGTTCGAACTCGGCGTCCTCGCCGAGGTTTTCGGCACCGACCGCACGGCCGACGGCTTCCCCGGCTACCGCTTCGACGTCTGCACCGTCGACGGCCGACCGGTCCGCAGCCGCTCCGGCTTCCTGCTCACCCCGCACGCCGATCTGAGCCCGGTGGACGAGGCGGATCTGGTGGCCGTGCCGGCGCACGCCGAGGGGGCACCCGTCCCGGAGCCGGTCCTGGCCGCGCTGCGCCGGGCCGCCGACCGCGGCGCCTGGCTGCTCAGCGTCTGCTCCGGCGCGTACGTGCTGGGCGAGGCGGGGCTGCTCGACGGGCGGGACTGCACCACCCACTGGCGGCACGTGGACGACCTGCAACGCCGGTTCCCGGCGGCCCGGGTGCAGTGCAACTCCCTCTACGTCCAGGACGGGCGGCTGCTGACCAGCGCCGGCACCGCCGCCGGGATCGACGCCTGCCTGCACCTGGTCCGCCAGGAACACGGCTCGGCGGCCGCCACCCGGCTGGCCCGGCGGATGGTCGTCCCCCCGCACCGCGACGGCGGCCAGTCCCAGTACGTCGAGGCACCGATCCCGAAGGCGCCGGAGGCACCCACCCTGGAACCGGTGCTGGAGTGGCTGATGGGCCACCTGGACCGGTCGGTGACCGTGGACGAGTTGGCCGCCCGGGCCGGCATGGCACCGCGTACCTTCGCCCGCCGGTTCCGCGCCGAGACCGGCACCACCCCGCACGACTGGCTCACCAACCAGCGGGTGCTGCTCGCCCGGCGGCTGCTCGAGGAGACCCGGCTGAGCGTGGACAGCGTCGCCGACCAGGCCGGCTTCGGCGACGCGGCGGCGCTGCGGCACCACTTCACCCGCCGGGTGGGCACCACCCCGCACGCCTACCGGACCACGTTCCGGGAACGGGTCGAGGCCTGATCACCAGCCCAGCATCGCGCCGTCGACCCGGGACTCGGACCCGGCCACGTACCCGCCGGGCGGTGAGCGCCAGATCGCCTGGCCGTACCCGAAGACCGACGGCTCCGCCGCGACGGTGACCTCGTGCCCGCGGGCCCGCAGGCCGGCGACCAGCTCCGGGTCGAGCGCCGGCTCGACCAGCAGGGTCCGCCCGGCGTGCCAGTACCAGCGCGGGGCGTCCAGGGCGGCCTGCGGGTCGCGCCCGTCGTCCAGGGTCGCGGAGACCAACTGCACGTGCCCCTGCGGCTGCATGTGCCCGCCCATCACGCCGAACGGGCCGACCGGGGCGCCGTCCCGGGTCAGGAAGCCCGGGATGATGGTGTGGAACGGGCGCTTCGCCGGACCCACCACGTTCGGGTGGTCGGGGTCGAGCCGGAAGCCGAGGCCCCGGTTCTGCAGCGCGAAGCCGTGCCCGGGCAGCACCACGTGCGAGCCGAAGGCCAGGTAGGTGGACTGGATCAGGCTGACCATCATGCCGCGGGCGTCCGCCGTGCAGAGGTAGACGGTGCCGCCGCGCTCCGGCTCGCCGGCCACCGGCTCGCCCGCGCGCCCGGTGACCAGCGCCCGGCGGGCCGCCGCGTACGCCGGGTCGAGCAGGGCCGCCGTGGGCACCTCCGCCCGTTCCGGGTCGGCGACGTACGCGTGCGCGTCGGCGAAGCCGAGCTTCACCGCCTCGATCTGCCAGTGCAGCCGTTCCTCCGGGCTCAGCGCGGCCAGGTCCACCCCGTCCAGGATGTCCAGCGCCAGCAGCGCCGCGATCCCCTGCCCGTTCGGCGGCAGCTCCCACACCTCGTGCCCGCGGTAGCGGACGCACACCGGATCCACCCAGGTGGACCGGTGCCGGGCCAGGTCGTCGCCGGTGACGAACCCGCCGGTCCGGGCCGCGTGCCCGTCGAGCGCCGCCGCGATCCGCCCCCGGTAGAAGTCCTCCGCACCGCTGTCGGCGATCCGCCGCAGCGTCCCGGCCGCGTCCGGGTTGCGCCACCGCTCCCCCGGTCCCGGCGCCCGGTCGCCCACGGTCAACACCCGGCGGAACTCGGCGTACTCCGCGCCCACCAGCCCGTCGTGGGCGGCGACGCCGCGCGCCCAGGTGGCGGCGGTGCCGGCGGCGACCGGGTAGCCGTGCTCGGCGTAGCCGATCGCGTCGGCGAAGAGGTCGGCGAAGGGCAGCGACCCGAACCGGTCGTGCAGGTCCCGCCAGCCGGCCGGCGCGCCCGGCACGGTCACCGGCAGCCAGCCCCGGGCCGGCATGGTCGGCCCGGCCGCCTGCGCGCCGCCGAGCGCGTCGACCGGTGGCGCGCCCCGCCGGTCGGTCGCGGCCAGCACCAGCTCCCGGGTCAGCGCCGCGGGTGACCGGCCGGAGGCGTTCAACCCGTGCAGCCGCTCGCCGTCCCAGACGATCGCGAACAGGTCGCCGCCGATGTCGTTCGACGGTGGCTGCACCACGGTCAGGGTGATCGCGGTGGCCAGCGCGGCGTCAACGGCGTTGCCGCCGCGCCGCAGCACGGCCAGGCCCGCGGCCGCCGCGAGCGGCTGGCTGGTCGCGACGGCACCGTTGGGGGCGAGGAGCGGCTGTCGGGGGTACGCCATCCGCCCTGTCTACCGCCTCCGGCGGCTCCCGGCGAGACCCCGGCCCGCTGATCACCGCCACCCCGGCGATGTGGGGGCATCAGTGGCCGGCGGTCACCGCCACCTCGGCGATTTCGCGGTCCGCCTCTCCGCCTCGGCGACCTGGCGGCATCCCCGGTGCCAGGTCACCCCCACCTCGGCGAACTGGCGGGCCGCGGAGGCCGGCGGCCACCGGGTCAGGTGGTCAGGCGACCGTCGCGGCGGAACACCGGCAGCCCACCGGGCAGGTGCACGGCGCCCTGTCCGCGCCAGTCGGTGACCAGGGCGTCCAGCGCGGCGACGTGCCGGTGCGACAGGGCGGCCGGAACGGCGCCCAGTTCCCGGGCCCAGGCGTGCAGCACCCGGGTGCGGACCGCCGGCGGCAGCGCGGCCAGTGCCTCGACCGCGAGCCCGCCCCCGGCCGCCCGTACGTCGGCGAGCGCGGCGGCGGCGCGGGCGTCGAGGGCGGCGGCGTCGGCCGCCACCAGGCGGGCGGTCCGGGCCAGGTTGTCCACCACCCCCGGGCCGAGCGCGCGGACCAGCGCCGGCAGCACCTCGGCCCGGACCCGGGAGCGGGCGTACGCCGGGTCGGTGTTGTGCGGATCGTCCCACGGGGTGAGCCCGAGCGCCGCGCACGCCTTGCGGGTGTCCTCCCGGGAGACGTCGAGCAGCGGACGCAGCAGCGGCACCCCGGCCAGCTCGCGGCGCTCCGGCATGCCGGCCAGGCCGCGCGGGCCGGCGCCCCGGGCCAGCGCGAGCAGCACCGTCTCGGCCTGGTCGTCGCGGGTGTGCCCGAGCAGCACCGCGATAGCCGCGTGCCGCCGGCCGGCGGCGACCAGCGCCTCGTACCGGGCCTCGCGGGCGGCCGCCTCCGGGCCTCCGGTACGCCCGTCGACCCGCACCGGCACCGCCTCCACCGGATCCAGACCCCGCTCGCGGGCCCAGCCGGCCACCGCCTCGGCCCGCTCCGCCGAGCCGGGTTGCAGGCCGTGGTCGACGGTCACCAGGCCGGCGCGCCGGCCGAGGCGGGGCGCCACGAAGGCGGTGGCCGCGGCCAGCGCGAGCGAGTCGGCGCCGCCGGAGCAGGCCACCAGCACCGGCCCGTCCCCGGGCAGCCCGGTCAACGCCCGGCGGACGGCGACCCGGACGGCGGCGACCGGCGGGGCGAGCGCGGCCACGCGCTCAGGAGGCGGCCGGGGTGGCGCCGGTCGGCCCGTGCACCCGGGCCACCCACGCGTCCGGGTCACCCAGCTCGTCCAGCCTGGGCAGGGTCAGCGGCGAATCGAAGATCTTGTTGAAGCCGGCCATGCCGACCCGGTCGACCACGCCGTGCACGAACTTCCGGCCCTCGGCGTACTGGCGCATCTTGACCTCGATGCCGAGCAGCCGGCGGATCGCCTTCTCCAGCGGGTTGCCCGACTCCCGGCGCCGGTTGAACGCCGCGCGGATCGACTCCACGCTCGGGATGACCTGCGGGCCGACGCCGTCCATGACGAACTCGGCGTGCCCCTCAAGCAGGGTCATCAGCGCGGTGAGCCGGTCAAGCACGGCCCGCTGCGCCGGGGTCTGCACGATGTCCAGCACGCTCGCCCGGCTGTCCGGGTCCTTCACCGCGTCGGAGAGTGTGGCGATCCCCCGGCGCAGCCGTTCCAGCAGGTGTTCGCCCGCCTGCGCGGCGTCCACGAACGCCTGCACCTCGCTCAGGAAGTACGCGCGCATCCACGGCACGGCGGTGAACTGGGTCCGGTGGGTCACCTCGTGCAGGCAGACCCAGAGCCGGAAGTCCCGGGAGTCGGCCCCCAGCTTCCGCTCCACCTCGACGATGTTCGGCGCCACCAGCAGTAGCTGGCCGGGGTCGCCGGCGAAGACCTCGTACTGGCCGAGCACCCGGCCGGAGAGGTACGCCAGCACGGTCCCGGCCTGCACCCCGGTGAGCCGGGAGCCGATCGCCTCGGTCAGCGGCCCGGGGCGTTTGTCCCCGGAGAGGCGGTTCACCAGCGGGCTGATCACCTCGCGCAGCCCGGCGATGTTCGCGGCCGCCCAGTCCCGGCGGTCGACCACCCGCACGGGCGGGTGGGTGACCTGGGCCCGCAGCCCGGTGTAGTCGGCGACGTGCCCGGCCGCCTCCTCGGTCAGCCGTCGCAGCTCGCTGACCACGTCGGTGGCCTCGGCGTACGACACCCGGGGGCCCGACTTGCCCAGTGCCCCCGCGGTGGCGGCGGCCAGATCCCAGTCCACGAACTGCGCCATGAACCCACCGTACCCGCGCCGCGACACCCCGACCTGCGCTCGCGCCCGCCGATCGACGCCGGTCGCGCCGGTCAGCGGCAGCCGCAGCGGGCCAGCGCGGAGCTGATCCGGTCGAGGGCCTCCCGGGTCTCGTCGAGGCTGCCGGTGGTCCGGTCGGTGAGCACGGCGAAGGTGAGCAGCCTGTTGTCGGCGGTGGTGACCAGGCCGGCGATCGCGTTGACCCCGGTCAGCGTGCCGGTCTTGGCCCGGACCACGCCGGCCCCGGCCTTGGTCACCGACGCCTGGTAGCGGTCGCCGAGGGTGCCGGACCAGGCACCGACCGGCAGTCCGCCGAAGATCGCCGCCAGCTCGGGGTGGCTGCCGTTGCCGGCGAGGGTGATCAGGTCGGTGAGCAGCGACGGGCTGATCCGGTTGGTCCGGGACAGGCCGCTGCCGTCCGCCAGGCTGATCTCGTCGGCCGGCAGGCCCAGCTCGCCGATCACCTGGTCGGTGGCGGCCGCGCCCCCGACGAACGACGCCGGCTTGCCCTTGGCGAGGGCCACCTGCCGGGCCAGGTACTCGGCGATCACGTTGTCGCTGTCGCTGATCATGATGTCGACCAGCCGGACCAGCGGCAACGACTCGACCTTGCCCAGCTCGGCGCCGGGCGCGGGCGCCGCCCCGGCCGAGGCGCCGGGGGCGCTGCCCCGCTTCACCTCGGCGGCGGCGCCGGAGAGCCCGAGCAGCTTCGCGAACTGCCGGCCGGCGGTCAGGTCCGGCTGGGGCACCCGCTCGGCCGCGCCGTGGGTGTCGTCGAAGTTCTTCCGGGCCCCCTCCGGGTCCTTCCGGGCGGCGTCCGTCGTCAATGCGCTGATCGCCGCGCCGAACCCGCCGGTGGGGATGTCGTCGTCCCAGCCGGGCTCGTACACCGGACCGCTGAACAGCGACGAGTCGACCGTGACCTTCGTCGGAGCGGTGCCGCCGAGCGCCTTGCGGACCTGGGCGGCGAGGTCGTCCAACCGCGCCGCGTTCGGGTAGAAGCCGTTCTTGTCGACCGCGAGGGTCGGGTCGCCGCCGCCCACCAGGACCACCTCGCCGGGGGCCGCGCCGGCCACCGCGCGGGTGGGGATCCGGTACGCCGGCCCCCGGGCGACCAGCACCGCGACGGCCGTCGCCAGTTTGGTCACCGACGCGGGAACGGTGGGGGTGTCCTGGCCGCGACCGTAGAGCTGCTGGCCGGTGGTCACGTCGGCCACCGACAGGTTCACCCGGTCACCGAGCGCCGCGGCGCCGACCAGCGGTTCGAGCGCGGCGCGTACCCCGTCGGGGGTCGGCAGCGGCGCGTTGGCGTCGAGGCCGGCCAGCACGGCGGGCGGGTCGGGCTCGGGTGGCTGGGCGCTCGCCCGGGGCGCGCCGGCCTCGCCGCCCAGCCAGCCGGCGAGCGGGCCGGGGCGGACCACGACCAGCCCGACGGCCGCCAGGGCGATCACCAGCACGGCGGCCAGCACCGTCAGCAGCCGGACCCGGCTCCGGCGCGGCGGCGGGGGCGGGGGCGGAACCGGTGCGGCACCGTACGGCGGGGCGGGCGGGCTCACCGGCATCCCACCGGCCGGCGGGCTCACCGGCACCCCGCCCGACGCGTCGTGCGTGGGCCAGTTCAGCGGGGCGGTCGGGCCCGGGCCGTACTGCCCCGGGTCGGCCCGGCCCAGCGGGTTGGCGCCGTACCCATGCGGGTCGCGGCCGACGGACGCGGACCCGGTCGCCCGCCCCGGGGTACGCGGAAGGTGCGCTTCGGGGACCGGTACCCGGCCGGTGGCACCGCCGGAGCCGGAACCGCCGAAGTTCCGCCCGTCAACCCCCTCGGGGCGGTAGTGTGAATCTTCCCTCCCCACGACCCCCTCCTCCCCCGCTCAAAAGCACCCTGGGTGACACTACTTCGGTCCGAACACTATGCGGCGGCCGGAGCCGGCGGGGGTCATTCACCCTTCCCTGGGAGCGGCGCCACTGGTTTCCGTTAGCCAGCGTGGGCAAACGAGGGAGCGTGCGAGATGGATTTCGACGTCACGGTTGAGATCCCCAAGGGTCACCGCAACAAGTACGAGGTGGACCACGCGACCGGCCGGATCCGGCTGGACCGCACCCTCTTCACCTCCACGCAGTACCCGGCTGACTACGGCTTCATCGAGGGCACGCTGGGCGAGGACGGCGACCCGCTGGACGCGCTGGTGCTGGTCCCCGAGCCCACCTTCCCGGGCTGCCTGATCCGCTGCCGCACCATCGGCATGTTCCGGATGACGGACGAGAAGGGCGGCGACGACAAGGTCCTCTGCGTCCCCTACGAGGACCCGCGCCAGGAGCACCTGCGGGACATCCACCACCTGGGCGAGTTCGACCGGCTGGAGATCCAGCACTTCTTCGAGGTGTACAAGGACCTGGAGCCGGGCAAGTCGGTCGAGGGCGCGACCTGGGTGGGCCGTACCGAGGCCGAGGCCGAGATCCAGGCCTCGTACCAACGCGCCAAGGAGGCCGCCGAGCGCGGCGAGCACTGATCTTCGACGTCGACGGGCCCGGGCCGCTCAGCCGAGCGACCCGGGCCCACGCGTTGGCTCAGCCGAGCAGCCCGCGAGCCCGGTCGTAGAGGTCGAGCACCGCGCAGGCCACCGGCACCAGGGACACCACCAGCGCGGTGTCGGTCAGGTCGGCCAGCCGACCGAGGTACGGGGAGACCGGCCGCTGGGCGTACCGGGCGCCGGCCGCCACGGCGACCAGGGCCAGGACGAGCCCGCCGACGGCCAGCGCGAGCCGGCCGGTCGGACCGGCGCGGTCGGCGAGCACCGCGCCGAGCAGGGCGTACCCGGCCAGCCCGGCGGCCACCGCGGGCACCCGGTGGCGGACCGCCACGAAGAGCCGGGAGCGCAGCAGCAGCACCGCACAGCCGGCCGCCGCCAGCAGCCGCCCGGCCAGCCCGCCGGCGGTGGCGAGCACCACCGTGGCGGCGACCGCCAGCACGGCGTGCCCGAGCAGCATCCCGGTCAGCATCTCCTCGGTCCGGGCCACCGCCGCGTGCACCCGCCCCTGATCCGGCAGGTCGCGGACCCCGTCGGGAGCGCCGGCCGGGGTGGTGACGGGCAGGGTGATCGGCGGCAGCGGCAGCTTGCCGAGCCGGATGGCCAGCAGGGGCAGCCCGCCGAGCGCGAAGACCAGCCCGCAGAACAGCACGGCGGCGGCGCCGGCCGGGTCGAGCAGGAACCCGCCGAGGGCGGCGAGCACGCCGCCCGCGCCGGTGGTCGCGCCGGCCACGACGACCCGGGACCGGCTGGCCACCCCGAACAGGCCGAGCACCGACACCAGGAGCAGCGCCACCGAGCCGGCCAGCAGCTCGGGCGCGCCCACCCAGCGCAGCGGCCCGAACGGGCCGACCGGGTCGCCGGAGCCGACCGTGAGGGCGCCGGCCGCGGCGGCGTACGGCAGGGCGTACCCGCCGAGGGTCGCGCCGATCGGCGCGTCCCCGTACGCCCGGGAGGCGGCGGTGGCGGCGAGCACGAGGAGCAGGGCCACCGCGATGGCGACCGGCCAGCCGCTCCGGTGCTCGGGCCCGGCGGCGAGCACGGCGAGCAGCCCCACGGCGAGCGGCACGCCCGCCCCGGCCAGCGTGGCGGCCCGGGTGGCCGCGGGCGACCAGGCGGCACCCCGGCGGCGCGCTCCAACGGCGATCGCCTCGACCACGTCGTCGTACTCCAGCTCGGGCCACTCGGCACGGGCCGGGACGAGGTGCAGCACCTCGCCGTCGCGGACGCCCTGGGGCAGCAACGCCTGCGCCGTGGCCAGCACCGCGCCGTCGGTGCGCCGCAGCACCCAGCCGCCGTGCCGCTCCCCGTCGTCGGCCAACCCCTCGCCGGCGTGCCGGAGCACCTCCGGCAGCAGCTCGGCCAGGGGCACCTGCTCCGGCAGGGCCACGTCCACCCGGCGCTGCGGAGCGCTGATGGTGACCCGGGCGAGCCCGCTTGTCATCGATATCTCTCCATGGTGAGCGGCAACGGCGGCTGACGGACGACAGGACTTTACCTACGATGAGCCAGGCTCAGGTTACCGAGAGCCATGGGAGGCTGTGTGTCCACTGTGGTCATCAAGCGGCCGGCACGCCGTCCGGCACCGGAGATACCGGCCGGCGAGCTGCCCGTCGAGGCACCGCCGGAGATCCCGGTGGCCACCGGCGGGCGCTGGCAGCAGGCGCTGATGGTGCTGCCCATGCTCGGCGGCACGGTGGCGATGGCGATGATGTTCGGCCGGGGCGGCGGGGCCTACTCGTACGTGGTGGGCGGCATGTTCGGGCTCTCCTCGCTGGCGATGCTGGTGACCTCCTGGGGCAGCGCCGGCCCGAGAAAGTCGGAGCTGATGGCCGCCCGCCGGGACTACCTGCGGCACCTGGCCACGCTGCGGCGCCGGGTCCGGGAGACCGCCGGGGCGCAGCGGGCCGGGCTCTACTACCGGCACCCCGACCCCGGCCGGCTCTGGTCGACCGTGGACAGCCATCGAGTCTGGGAGCGGCGGCCGGGCGACCCCGATTTCGCCGTGGTCCGGGTCGGGGTCGGACCGCAGACGCTGGCCACCCCGCTGGTCCCCCCGGTCACCCGGCCGCTGGAGGAACTGGAGCCGATGACGGCGGGGGCGCTGCGGCGCTTCCTCGACGCGTACGCGGTGGTGCCGGACCTGCCGGTGGCGCTGTCGCTGCGCAGCTTCGCCCGGGTGTTCGTGCGTGGCCCGGACGTGCGACAACTCGACCCACGCGGGGCCGGCTCGCCGGCCGCGCAGGCGCTGGCCCGGGCCATGCTCACCCAGCTCGCCGTCTTCCACGCCCCGGACGAACTGCTGATCGCGGTCTGCGCCGGTCCCGAGCGGCGGGCGTGCTGGGAGTGGGTCAAGTGGCTGCCGCACGCCCACCACCCGAGCCGCACCGACGCGCTCGGCCCGGTCCGGCTGGTCACCAGCTCCGCCGCCGAGCTGGAGCGGCTGCTCGACGAGGTGCTGGCCAGCCGCTCCCGGTTCAGCCCGGCCGGTCCGGCCACCGACGGACCGCACGTGGTGGTGGTGCTCGACGGCGGCGACCTGACCGGGGCCACCGACCTCGCCGGGGACGGCGGCATCGACGCGGTCACCGTGCTCGACCTGGACACCCCGCCGCCCCGCCTGCTCGACCGGTACGCCCTCCTGCTCGACCTGGCCGACGGCCGGCTGCATTCGCACTCCGCCGAGGGGCACGCCGAGGTCGGCACCGCGGACGGGCTGGCCCTCGCCGACGCCGAGGCCGTCGCCCGCCGGCTCGCCCCGCTACGGCTCGCCGGCACGGTACGCGGACCCGACGCCCCGCCCGGCGCCGAACCCGGCCTGCCCGAACTGCTCGGCACCGGTGACCCGGAGAACTTCACGGCCGAGCAGGGCTGGGCCCCCCGGGCCGCCCGGGACCGGCTGCGGGTGCCGATCGGGGTGGGCGCCGACGGCGGCGCGATCGAGCTGGACCTCAAGGAGTCCGCACAGGACGGCATGGGCCCGCACGGCCTGCTCATCGGCGCGACCGGCTCCGGCAAGTCGGAGCTGCTCCGGACGCTGGTGCTGGGGCTGGCCGCCACGCACAGCTCGGAGCAGCTCAACTTCGTCCTGGTCGACTTCAAGGGCGGGGCCACCTTCGCGCCCTTCGAGCGGCTGCCGCACACCGCCGCGGTGATCACCAACCTGGCCGACGCGCTGCCCCTGGTCGACCGCATGGTCGACGCGATCAACGGTGAGCTGACGCGCCGACAGGAGCTGCTCCGCCGGGCCGGCAACTTCGCCAGCCTGCGCGACTACGAGCGGGCCCGGGCGGCCGGCAGCCCACTCGCCCCGCTGCCGTCGCTGCTGCTCATCTGCGACGAGTTCTCCGAACTGCTCTCGGCCAAGCCGGACTTCATCGACCTCTTCGTCCAGATCGGCCGGGTCGGCCGGTCGCTCGGCGTACACCTGCTGCTGGCCTCGCAGCGGTTGGAGGAGGGACGGCTGCGCGGGCTGGACACGCACCTGTCGTACCGGATCGGCTTGCGGACCTTCTCGGCGCTGGAGTCCCGGACGGTGCTCGGGGTGCCGGACGCGCACGAGTTGCCCCGCTCCCCCGGGCACGGCTACCTGCGCTCGGGCACCGACCCGCTGGTCCGGTTCAAGGCCGCGTACGTCTCCGGCCCGGTGCGCCGCCGGTCCGACGCGGCGGGTACGCGCGGCGCCGGACCGCCCCGGCTGCACGCCTTCTCCACCCATCCGGTGCCGTTGCCCGAACCGGCCGCCCCGGCCGCGCTCCCCGCCGCCGAGGAGGTGACCGAATCCCTGCTCGACCTGCTGGTCGGGCGGCTGGCCGGGCAGGGCCCGCCGGCGCACCAGGTGTGGCTGCCGCCGCTGCACGAGTCCCCCGCCCTGGACGAGCTGTTCGGGCCGGTGGGTCCCGACCCGGTTCGCGGGCTGACCGTGGGCAACCCCGAGCTGCACGGCGCCCTCCAGGTGCCGGTGGCCGTGGTGGACAAACCGCTCGAGCAGCGGCGGGACCTGTACTGGCTGGCCCTGGACGGGGCGGCCGGGCACGTCGCCGTGGTCGGCACCACCCGCAGCGGCCGGTCCACCCTGCTGCGGACGCTGATCTGCGCGCTGGCGCTCACCCACACCCCGGCCGAGGCACAGGTCTACTGCCTGGACCTCGGCGGGGCGCTCGCCGCGCTGCGCGACCTGCCGCACGTGGGCGGGGTCAGCGGGCGCGCCGACGCCACCGCCGTACGCCGGACCGTGGGCGAGATCGCCGCCCTGCTGGCCGAACGGGAGCGGCGCTTCGCCGAGGCGGGCGTGGAGTCGATGGCGGCCTGGCGCCGGCGGCGGGCGGCGGCGCTGGCCGGCGGGCAGCCGGGCACCGACCCGTTCGGCGACGTCTTCCTGGTCGTGGACGGCTGGAACAGCCTGCGCAACGACTACGAGGACCTGGAACCGCTGGTCACCGAGTTGGCCACCCGGGGCCTGGCCTACGGGGTGCACGTGGTGGCCACCACCCTGCGCTGGTCGGACTTCCGGCCGGCGATCCGGGACCTCTTCGGCTCGCGGCTGGAACTGCGCCTCGGCGACCCGGCCGACTCGGTGGTGGTGAAGCGACCGGTCGCCGCGACCGTTCCGGAGGAGCAGCCGGGACGCGGGATCACCGCGGGCGGCCTGCACTTCCTCGCCGCCGAGCCGCGCGTGGCCGGCCTGGGCGCGGAGACCACCGACCTGGTCAAGGCGGTCGCCGGGGCCTGGACCGGGCCCTGCGCACCCCGGGTCCGGCTACTCCCGCCGGTGCTGCCGTACGCCGAGCTGGACCAGCAGGCGACCAGCGGGCTGGCCTTCCCGATCGGGGTGGCCGAGGCGGACCTGCGCCCGGTGGCGCTGGACTTCGCCACCGAGCCGAACTTCGTGGTCTTCGGCGACGCCGAGTGCGGCAAGTCGTCGTTCCTGCGCGCGCTGGCCACCTCGATCGTCAACCGGTTCACCCCGGAGCAGGCCCGGGTGATCCTGGTGGACTACCGGCGCAGCCTGATCGGCACGATCGAGACGGCGCACCTGATCGGGTACGGCACGGCCGCGCCGCACACCACCGAGCTGATCGAGTCGGCGGCCAGCTATCTGCAGGGGCGCCTGCCCGGACCGGAGGTCACCCCGGCCGAGCTGCGCAGCCGGTCCTGGTGGACCGGGCCCGAGCTGTTCGTGCTGGTGGACGACTACGACCTGGTGGCCGGTGGCCCCAGCAACCCGTTGCGGGCCCTGGAGGAGCACCTGCCGCACGCCCGGGACGTCGGCCTGCACCTGGTGCTGGCCCGCCGCTCCGGCGGGGCCGGCCGGACCTCGTACGAACCGATCATCCAGCGGCTGCGGGAACTCTCCACCGCCGGTCTGGTGATGTCGGGCGCCCCGGAGGAGGGCCCGCTCGTCGGTCAGGTGAAGGCCGGTCCGCTACCGCCCGGCCGGGGCCGCCTGGTCACCCGCCGGGAGGGCGTACGCCTGGTGCAGCTGGCCCACCTGCCGGCCGGGTGACGGTGTCCGTGACCGGCACCGTGGCGTACGGGAAAACCGGTAATCTCCGAGCAGCATGTTTCGGTGGCGATGAACGGCTGGGGAATGTGACCGGGGATCGGCAGTCAGCGAGGGCGGCCCGACGGCTCGTCGGGCGCGCGCTGCTCGGTGCGGCGGGTGCGCTCGCCACCGTGGCCGCCCCGCTGGCCCCGCCCGCGCACGCCGCCCCGGCCACCGCCGCCCCGGGGCCGGCCTGGCTGTCGCCGGCGCCCAGCCGGGTGGACCAGGTCCGCGAGGAGCAGTGGCAGCTCGACGAGCTGCGGGCGAAGACCGCCTGGCGTGGGTCGACGGGACGCGGTGTGGTGGTCGCGGTCATCGACTCCGGAGTGGACGGTTCCCACCCGGACCTGGCCGGCCAGGTGCTCCCCGGCATCGACCTGGTCTCGCCGGACGGGGCCGACGGCCCGGACCCGGTGGGTCATGGCACCACGGTCGCCGGGCTGATCGCCGGACGCGCCGACGACGACCGGGGCGTGGTCGGCCTCGCGCCCGATGCCAAGATCCTCCCGGTCCGGGTGCTCGACGACGAGAACCGGTACGACGACGCGATGATCGTCGCCAAGGGGGTGCGCTGGGCGGTCGACAACGGCGCCCGCGTGATCAACCTGTCCCTGGGCGGCAGCAGCGACAGCCCGGCCCTGGCCGCCGCCCTCGACTACGCCTTCGCCCGCGACGTCGTGGTGGTCGCCTGCACCGGCAACCTGGCCACCTCGAACAGCCCCAAGGTCTGGTACCCGGCCCGGGAGCCGGGCGTGATCGCCGTGGCCGGCCTGGAACGCAACACCAAGAACCTGTGGTCCGGCTCGATCACCGGCCACGAGACCGTGGTCACCGCGCCCGCGACCGCGCTCTACGGAGCCCGCCCCGCCAGCGGCTACTGGCGGGTGCAGGGCACCAGCTTCGCTTCCCCGCTGGTCGCGGCGACCGCCGCCCTGATCCGCGCCCGGTACCCGCAGATGTCCGCCGGGGACGTCGTCAACCGGATCATCAAGACCGCGCGGGACCTGGGCCCGACCGGCCGCGACGACCGGTTCGGCTACGGCATGGTGGACCCGGTGGCCGCGCTGACCACGGACGTGCCGTCGGTGGGGCGCAATCCGCTGGACGACAACGACTCCCCCGGGGTGGTGGGCTTCGGCCCGGCACCCGGCACCGGGCCGGACACCCGGGCCGCCGCCGGGCAGGGCGCCAATCCGTTCGGCTTCGCCGCGCCGAAGAAGCAGCCCCCGTGGGCGGCCCACCCGGCCGGCCAGACCGACGACCCGGCGCCGGAGCGGCTCTGGACCGGGCTCGCCCTGTTCGTCGCCCTGGTCACCGGTGCCGCGCTGGTGGTCCGCCGGCTCCGCCAGTCGCGCCGCTGACCCGGGCCGCGGTCTGGCCGGGAGCTGCCGTGGGTAGTGGTCAGCACATGAACGCGTCGGCTGCGGGCGGCCGGCGGTCCTGGCGGACCCGCCGGTTGGACCCGGACGATTCGCTGGGGCTCCGGCTCACCCTGGCCGCCGCCGCGGCGTTCCTGGTGCTGGTGCCGTTCGCCCTGCTGGCGCTCCTGGTGCTGGCCGCCTGGCCGCCCCTGTTCCGGCTGGACACCACGGTCACCGACGCGCTGCACCGGTACGCCCTCCACCACCCGGCGTGGGTGCGGCTGATGAGCGTCTGGACGGACGTCTTCGCGCCCAACCCGCTGCGCGCCGCCACGGCGGTCGTGGTGGCCTGGCTGCTGCTCCGCCGGGCCCGGCGACTGGCCCTCTGGGTGGTCACCACGATGACCGTCGGCGGCCTGCTCGGCGCCCTGCTCAAGGTGCTGGTCGGCCGGCAGCGGCCGGACCTGCTCGACCCGGTGGCCCGGGCGGCCGGGTTCGCCTTCCCGTCCGGGCACGCGTTGAACGCGACCCTGGCCTCCGGGGTGCTGCTGCTGGTCTTCCTGCCGTTCACCCGGGGCCGGCGGCTGCTGCGCTGGTCGCTCTGGACCGCGGCGGTGCTGATCGCCGTGGTGACCGGCCTCAGCCGGATCGCGCTGGGGGTGCACTGGACCAGCGACGTGGTGGGCGGGTGGCTGCTCGGCGTGGCGGTGCTCGCCGCCACCACGGCCGCCTTCAGCGCCTGGCGGGCCCGGACCGGTCACCGCCGGGCGCGGACCGTACACGAGGGCGTCGAGCCGGAACTCGCCGATCCCCGCCGGAACGGCACGCAACTGTAGGTCGATCCGACCGCGCCGGACGTGGGCTGCCGGCGCCGGTCGGGCGGTCGGGCGCCGCCGGTCGGCTCAGGTGCAGTCGCCGGTGCCGACCGCCCGGGTACGCTCCGCGCCGGCCAGCGCCACCGACCGGGCCTCGGCGGCGGTCACCGCGAAGCCGGTGTTCGGGTCGTCGGCCGCCGCCGCGAAGATCACCCCGAGCACCAGCCCGTTCGAGGAGACCAGCGGTCCGCCCGAGTTACCGCTGCGCACCAGCGCCCGGATCGTGTAGATCTCCCGGGTCACGTCCCCGGAGGAGTAGATGTCCGGCCCGGTGATCCGGTCGACGTCCCGGATCCGGGCCGGGCGGGCGTCGTACGGGCCGTCGAGGGGGAAACCCAGCACGATGGCGTCCGCCCCGCTGCCGACCGACCCGGCGGCGAAGCGCAGCGACGGACCGGGCAGCCCCGGCACGTGCAGCACGGCCAGGTCCCGGGCCGGGTCGTAGACGACCACCTCGCCGTCGTACCGCTCGCCGCGCAGCTCCACCGCCACCGAACGGGTGCCCGCCACCACGTGCGCGTTGGTCATCACCCGGTCGTCCGCGTACACGAAGCCGGAGCCCTCGATGCGGCGGGCGCAGCTCGGCGCGGAGCCCAACACCTTCACCACCGACCGCTGGCTGTTCGCCACCACCTCGGAGCCGGCCAGCGCCGGGTCCGGCGGGGCGACCTGGCGGGCGCGGGTCGGTGCCAGGTCACCGAAGACGTCCGGGAAGCCATTGGTGTCGACGGTGTCGCGCAGCGCCGTGGAGAGCTGCTGCGCCTTGTCGGGCAGGACCCGGTCGACCACGGTGAGCAGGGCGCTGTTGCGGACCGAGGAGGCCAGCCAGGGCAGCGACGAGGAGCCCAGCGGCACTGCCACCAGCCAGGCCACCAGCATGACCGCGAAGACCGAGATGAGGGCCCCGCCGATGTCGTCGATCTTCCGCCCGGCGCGGCCGGTGATCGCGGCCCGCAGGTTGGCACCGAGCCAGCCGGCGAGCGCCTGGCCGATCACGGCGAGCCCGAAGATCGCCACCAGGGAGATCAGCACCCGGGCGCCGCTGTCGGTGAACTGCCGGGCCGCCAGCGGGCCGACCTGGAGCCCCAGCAGCGCGCCGAGGAAGAAGCCGGAGAAGGACAGCGCCCCGATGACGAAGCCCTGGCGGTATCCGCTGATCGCGAACACGAGCATGAGCAGAAGCAGGACCAGATCCACGGCCGACACCCGTCAAGGGTACGGGCAGCGGGCCCGCCGGGGGTTCAGCGCTCGCGGAACGTGACCGTCCGGTCGGTGGAGGTCACCGCCACGGCTCAGCGGACCGGGCTCTCGTCGACCTCGTCGGTGCCGGCCGAGGGCGCCGGGGCGGCCCCGGTCGGGGGCAGCTCCACCACCCGGGAACGCGGCCACGGACGGGCCCAGCCGCCCATCTCCAGCAGCGTGTTCAGCACCCCGGCGGTGAAGCCCCAGACCAGCATCCCGCGTACCGAGAAGGCCGGTCCGATCCAGCCGCTCGGATGGCGTACCCGCATCCGGTTCTCCGGGTCGACCAGCTCGGCGACCGGCAGCCGGGCGACGTGCGCCACCTCGGCCGGCTCGCGGGAATGCACCGGGTGCGGGGCGTGCCACCAGGCGAGCACCGGGGTGACCACGAAGTCGCTGACCGGGATCCAGAGCCGGGGCAGCTCGGCCAGGACGGTGACGCTGCCCGGGTCGAGCCCGACCTCCTCGTTCGCCTCGCGCAGCGCGGTGGCTCTGGCGTCGGCGTCCTCCGGGTCGGCCGCGCCGCCGGGGAAGGCCGGCTGCCCGGCGTGGTTGCGCAGCGTTGCGGCGCGCTGGAGGATCAGCACGTCCGGGCCGGCCCCCGGCTCCTCGCCGAGCAGCACCAGCACCGCGCTCTCCCGGCCGCCGCTCTCCGGGGTGGTGAGCCGGGTGAAATCCTCGGCCCGGGCGGTGCCGAGGCGGTCGAGCAGCGGGTCCAGCCACCCCGGCGGCTGCCGGATGGTTCGCTCGCTCACGCCACCGCCTCGCTCCGCTCCGCGGCGGCGCAAGGCGCCACGCTGCTGAGCCGAATGGTTCGCTCGCTCCGCTCGCTCACGTGACCTCCGCGCCGAGGTGCTTGCGGACCAGCTCGGCGAGGCGGGCGTCGTCCAGCGCGCCGGTCGAGTCGGTGTGCCGGATCCGGCCGTCCGCGTCGACGAAGACGGTCAGCGGGAAGGCGTTCCGGCGCAGCGCCCGCTCGAACGCGTCCCCCTGGTCGACCAGCATGGGGAAGCGGACGTCGAAGTCCTCGCCGATGGACTGCGCCCCGCCGCGGCTGTCCCGGCTGTTCACCCCGATCACCTGGAACCGGCCCTCGGCCCGCTCACTGAGCCGCTGGAAGGCGGGCAGCTCCTTGCGGCAGGGCGGGCACCAGGACGCCCAGACGTTGATCACCGCCGGCCCCTTGACGTCACGCAGCGACACCGGGGCGCCCCCGGTGAAGCAGGAGAGGGTCAGCTCGGGCAGCGGGTCACCCGGGCTGCCGGCCGGGGCCGGGGCGGCGGAGGGCGGCGCGACGGTCAGCGGGGCGCAGTCGGCGAACGGCGAGGGGCGCTCCGGCCGGGCCGCCGGCACCGGGCTCTCCTGCTGGGCGGTGGTGCCGGTGCAGCCGGCCACCGCGAGCAGCAGCGGGACGAGCAGGTACGCGAGGCGACCGGTCACGGCACGTCCGCCGCGACCGCCTGCTGCGGCACCAGGTCCGGGTCGAGGCCGACAGCCGCCGCGAGATCCCGGGCGCGGGGGCCCTTGAGCAGCTTGGCGGCGGCCACCGGGTCGGTCGGCCCGGTGCCGTACGCCGGGCAGAGCTTCGCCAGCGTGCAGGCGCCGCAGGCCGGCTTGCGGGCGTGGCAGACCCGCCGCCCGTGGAAGATGATCCGGTGCGACAGCATCGTCCAGTCGCGCTTCGGGTACAGCGCGCCGATGGCGTGTTCGATCTTCACCGGGTCGGTCTCGGTGGTCAGCCGCCACCGCTGCACCAGCCGCTGGAAGTGGGTGTCCACGGTGATGCCGGGGACGTCGAAGGCGTTACCGAGGATCACGTTGGCGGTCTTGCGGCCGATCCCGGGGAGGGTGACCAGGTCGGCCAGCCGGCCGGGGACCTCGCCGTCGTACCGCTCGCAGAGGGCGCGGCCGAGGTTGATCAGCGAACTGGTCTTGTTGCGGTAGAAGCCGGTCGGCCGGATCAGCTCCTCCAGCTCCGCGCGGTCCGCCCCGGCGTAGTCGGCGGCGGTGCGGTAGCGGGCGAAGAGCTTCGGGGTGACCTCGTTGACCTTCTTGTCCGTGCACTGGGCCGACAGGATCGTGGCGACCGCCAGCTCCAACGCGTTGGAGTGGTCGAGTTCACAGTGCGCGTCGGGGTGCGTCTCGGTCAGCACCCGGCCGATCCGCCGGGCGCGGCGGGTACGGCCGAGGTCGGTCTCGGGGGAGCGCGTGGTCACGCCGGCCAGCCTACGTCGCGCGGCCGACCTCCTGGCGGGCCCACGCGGGGGCCTGCGCTACGCGCCCGCCGGGGGACTGATCCGGCCCGACTCGTCGATCTCGGGACCCGTCTTCGGGAAGTCGGCCCCGCTCACCTGGCGGACCAGCCCGAGGCCACGGTGCTGCCGGTCGATCGCCGGCCGCCCCACGCTGTTCATCGCGGTCGAGGTGAACTTGCCCTCGACGAAGCTGCCGTCCGCCTTGACCGACACCTTCAGCACCCCGCCCCAGCCCAACCGGCCGGAAGGGTTCAGCGACCTCCCACCGCCGGCGAAGTTGCCCAGGCTGTACGCGATCAGCCGCCCCCGGTAGACCTCCATCCCGCGCAGCACGTGCGGGCCGTGCCCGATGACCAGGTCGGCACCGGCATCGATCACGGCGTGCGAGAACCGGATCGGGTCGCCCCGGTTCTCCCCGAAGAACATCTCGGTACCCGGCTTGACCCGGGTCTTGTCGGCGCCCTCGGCGCCCATGTGCACCTGCACCACGACCACGTCGGCCATGTCGGTGGCCGTCTTGACCACCTTCTTCGCCGCGTCGAGGTCGACCAGACTGTTCGACCACGGGTACGACGAGAAGCCGAGCACCGCGACCTTCACGCCCTGCACCTCGGCCACGGTGATCTGGTCCGGCGCGCCGGTGTGCTTGAGCCCGTGCGCCTCCAGCGCGGCCTGGGTGTTCTCGTAGCCCTGCTTGCCGTAGTCGTAGCCGTGGTTGTTGGCCTGGTTGAGCAGCTCGAACCCGGCGTCGCGCAGGTGCGCGGCGTAGCCGGGGGGCGCCCGGAACTGGAAGCAGTTCGTCGCGTTGGCCCCGCACTTGCCGGTGCCGGTGTCGTCGGTGAGCGGCTCCTCCAGGTTGCCCATCACCAGGTCGGCCTTGAGCGCCGCCTTGACGTCGTCGAAGAAGCCCTTCCCGCCGTTGGCCGGCAGCCGGGACGGGGCGTTGCCCATGATCACGTCACCGGTCGCGGCCAGCGAGATCGTCTTGCCCGACTCGTCCGCCGACTTGGCCGGCTGGTCCGCCTCGTTCGGGACGGTGCTGCCGGCCGACCCGTCGGCCGCGCCCGAGTGCCAGGTCGAGCCGTCCCCGCCGGACTCGCCGCAGCCGGCGGCGAGCAGGGCGACGAGCAGGACGCCGAGGACGGCGGTGAGGCGACGCGGGAGACGGGAGGCGAGAGTGGCGGAAGCGTACATCGACCGCGACGCTACCGTCCGGAAAGCGCTCCGACGATGGCCGATCGGTCGGAAAACCCGTCTGGTCGAGCGGGGCCCCATCCGGCTCAGCCTGCCTGACGGTCGGACCAGGGCACGACCGCGCCGGTGCCGCCGGCCCGCACGGCCGCGTGCACGGCCCGGGCCAGTGGGGCACCCCAGGCCGACCGGGGGCCGCCGTACGGGGCGGCCTCGCCGTCGGCCGGGCAGAGCACGGTGACCGCGTCGGTGGGGGTGCCGGTGGCCGGCAACCCCAGTTCCCAGATCGCCTGCGCCTTCGCCTCGGTGGCCGTGGCCACCGCGTTGACCAGAGCCGCCTCGCTGAGCCGGGCCGGGACGTACACGACGATGTTGACCGTGCCGACGCGCTGGGCGGGGGCGGCGGGCGCGGGCGCGGCGGCCCAGACGGGGGTGCCCAGCCCGACGGTCGCCCAGGCCCGTACGCCGGTGTCGGCCCGGGCCACCACCTCGGCCACGTCGACCCCGGTCAGCAGCCCCACCCCGGGCCCGGCCAGGTCGAGGCCGTCGGCCAGCTCGGCCAGGTGGGCGGCCGGGTCGTCCCGGGCGTACGACATCGGCACGGTCGCGTTGACCACCCACCCACGTACGCCGATGCCACCGCCCAGCGGGGCACTGCCGACCGCCAGCAGCGGCTCCGCAGCCCGCCAGACCAGCAATGGGATGTTCCATCCGTCTTCGGCACGGGTGGTCAGGAACGGCTCGCTCAGCACGCCCCAGAGCCTATGATCCGAGGGGGTGCACCTCTGATTCCCGCTTAAGTGGGCCTAGACTGGCGGCGCGCGAGGGATCAGCGGACGGCGGACCCGGCCGACGGACGGCACGCGCAGGCGGAGGTGCGCGATGGACGAGGTACTGGCCCGCAGCGGGATCTTCCAGGGTGTCGACCCGGAGGCTGCCGAGGCGCTCGCCAAGGAGATGGAGACGATCGAGGTCCGTAAGGGCGAGGTCGTCTTCAACGAGGGCGAGCCCGGCGACAGTCTCTACATCCTCCTTTCCGGCAAGATCAAGGTGGGCCGCCGCGCGGCGGACGGCCGGCAGAACCTGATCGCCGTGATGGGCCCCTCGGACATGGTCGGCGAGCTGTCGCTCTTCGACCCCGGCCCGCGTACGGCGACGGCCACCGCGGTGACCGACACCCGGCTGGTCCGGCTACGCAAGCAGGCGCTCCGGCCCTGGCTGAACAACCGGCCGGAGATCGCCGAGCAGCTGTTGCGGGTGCTGGCCCGCCGGCTGCGCCGGACCAACGACTCGCTGGCCGACCTGATCTTCACTGACGTGCCGGGCCGGGTCGCCAAGAACCTGCTCCAGATGGCCGGCCGGTTCGGCACCCGGGACGGCGGCGTGCTGCGGGTGACCCACGACCTGACCCAGGAGGAGATCGCCCAGCTCGTCGGCGCCTCCCGGGAGACCGTCAACAAGGCCCTCGCCGACTTCGCCTCGCGCGGCTGGCTGCGGCTGGACGGCAAGAGCATCATCATCCTCGACCCGGAGCGCCTCGCCCGCCGCGCGCGGGTCTGACGCCCCGCCCGGCCGGTCCGACCCGGCCATCGGCTCGTTCCCGGCCCGGCCCGCCCTGAGCGGTCCGGGCCGTGCCGTTCCCCGCCCCGACCCACGCCTGGGCAGACCGGGGCGATGCCGATCCGTCTGCCCGGCGCAGAATCGCTGGACCGCGCCCCGGTGGGGCGGGAACGCTGGGGCGATGCTCGAACGTGTCGCAGTCCTGTCCGACATCCACGGCGCGCTGCCGGCGCTGGAGGCCGTCCTCGCCGAACCGGACGTCGCCACGGCAGACCTGATCGTGCTCACCGGTGACATCGCCAGCGGCCCGCAGCCGGTCGAGGTGCTGGACCGGCTCGCCGCGCTCGGGGACCGGGCCTGCTGGGTGGGCGGCAACGGCGAGCGGGAACTGGTCGAGGCGCGGGCCGGCAGGAAGTCGCCGTTCGAGGTCGCGAACTGGGCGGCCGAGCAGCTCCGGGAGGACCAGCTGGCCCGGCTGGCCGCGCTGCCGCTGACCGTCACGCTGCCGGTCGCCGGCCTCGGCGACGTGCTCTTCTGCCACGCGACGCCCCGAGACGACGAGGAGGTCGTGCTGGTGGACTCGCGGATGGAACGCTGGGCGGAGGTCTTCGCCGGCGTACCGGCCGAGGTGGACACGGTGGTCTGCGGGCACACCCACATGCCGTTCACCCGCCTGGTCGACCGCCGGCTGGTGGTCAACCCGGGCAGCGTCGGCATGCCGTACGGCGGGGCGGGCGCCTGGTGGGCGTTGCTCGGCCCAGGCGTGCAGTTGCGCCGGACCGGGTACGACGTGGACGCCGCCTGCGCCCGGGTGGTGGCCGAGTCCGGCTTCCCGGACGCCGCCGAGTGGGCCGACGAGTACCTCCGCGCGCGGCACAGCGACGCCGAGGCCCTCGCCGTCTTCAGCCCCCGCGACGGCCGCTGACGCCCGCCGACCGACTCTCCCGACCCTCGTTGCCGCCCGCCGATCGACTCTCCCGACCGCCGCTGGCGCCCGCCGCTGACGCCCGCCGACCGGCTCTCCCGACCGCCGCTGACTTCTCGGCCATGGGCCGCTCGTCGCCGAGGTCGGCCGCGCGCCGTGCGGCGGCGCGGACAACAGGGTCGGAGAGGTCCGTGCGCGGCGCCGCCGACCCGCCGCAGGCTGCGGCCAGATAGTCGGTCGTGCGATATCGCAGACGATTCAGCTCCACAGCGGCTGCGAAGCACTGCGTCGCCGCGCCCCGCACGCCCACTGCCGCGCCGACGCCTGAAAAAAGTCAGTCTTGACTGTTTGTTTCGCGGGCGGCACCCTGTCCCCGTGTCCGTCGCATCGACCCGCGTCCCTCAACAGGAACGCAGCCGCGCCACTCAGGCGCGGCTGCTGGAGGCGACCGTCGAGTGCCTGGTCGAACGCGGCTGGTCCGGCACCACCACGACCGTCGTGGCGGCCCGGGCGGGCGTCTCCCGGGGCGCCCAGCTGCACCACTACCCGACCAAGGCCGCCCTGGTCACCGCCGCCGTCACCCACCTCACCGAGCGCCGGGCGGCGGAGCTGCGCACCGAGGCCGACGCCCTGCCGGCCGGCCCACGCCGGCTGGACCGGGTGGTCGACCTGCTCGCCGCCGCCTTCACCGGGCCGCTCTTCGTCGCCGCCCTGGAGCTGTGGGTGGCCGCCCGCACCGACGCCGAACTGCGGGACGCCCTGGTGCCCCTCGAAGCCCGGGTCGGCCGGGAGATGCACCGGCTCACCGTGGAGCTGCTCGGGGTGGACGAGCGCCGGCCCGGCGTACGGGAAGCGGTGCAGAGCACGCTCGACCTGCTCCGCGGCCTCGGCGTGGCCAACCTGCTCAGCGACGACTCGGCCCGCCGTACCGCGCTACTGCAGAGCTGGAAGCGCCAGCTGACCGCCCTGCTCACGCCCGACGACGGCCCGCCGGACGCCGGCGGAGCCTCCGGGAGCGCGCGGCCCTGACCCCTGACCCGCCCACCCCGGAGGCACCATGGTCGACCTGACCGCACTGCTCGCGGACCTGACCGCCGAGTCCACGCAGCTCGACGCCCTCGTCGCCCCGCTGCCCCCGGTGGAGTGGGAGCGGCCCACACCGGCGCCGGGCTGGACGGTCGCCCACCAGATCGCCCACCTGGCCTGGACCGACCACGTGGCCCGCCTCGCCGCGACCGACGCCGCCGCGTTCTTCGCCTCGGTCGCAGCCGCGCCGGACCCGTCCCGCCTGGTCGACGACGGCGCGGCGGCGTTCCTCGCCCCGCCGGCCGAGCTGCTGGCCCGCTGGCGGGAGGGCCGGGCCGCGCTCGCGGCGGCCCTGGCCGCCGCCCCGCCCGGCGAGAAACTGCCCTGGTACGGCACCGGGATGTCACCCGCCTCGATGGTGACCGCCCGGATCATGGAGACCTGGGCGCACGGCGAGGACGTGGCCGAGGCGCTCGGCGTCGAGCGTGCGCCGAGCGCTCGCCTGCGGCACGTCGCGCATCTCGGCTTCCGTACCCTCGGGCACGGCTTTGCCGCGCACGGCCGCCCGGTGCCGGCGGCCCCGGTGCGGGTGGAGCTGGCGGCGCCCGACGGCACGCTCTGGACCTTCGGGCCGGCGGACGCGGCCGACCTGGTCACCGGGCCGGCGCTCGACTTCTGCCTGCTGGTCACCCAGCGCCGGCACCGCACCGACCTGGCCCTGGTCGCCACCGGGCCGGTCGCGGACGAGTGGCTGGACGTGGCGCAGGCGTTCGCCGGCCCACCCGGCGCCAAGCGGGCCGCCGGCAGCGGGCACGCCAAGGAGACGGCATGACCCCGGTGCTGCGGGTCGGCAACGCCTCCGGCTTCTACGGCGACCGGCTCACCGCCTGGCGGGAGATGCTCGACGGCGGCGAGCTGGACGTGCTGACCGGCGACTACCTGGCCGAGCTGACCATGCTGATCCTCGGCCGGGACCGGATGCGCGACCCCGCCCTCGGCTACGCGAAGACCTTCCTCCGCCAGCTGGAGGGCTGCCTCGGCACCGCGCTCGACCGCGGGGTGCGGCTGGTGACCAACGCCGGCGGGCTCAACCCGGCCGGCCTGGCCGCCGCGATCGCCGCGCTCGCCGACCGGCTCGGCCTCCGCGTCCGGATCGGGTACGTCGAGGGCGACGCGCTCGCCCGGCCGGACGCGCTGACCGCCAACGCATACCTGGGGGCGTTTGGGATCGCGGCCTGCCTCGACGCGGGGGCGGACGTCGTGGTCACCGGCCGGGTCACCGACGCCTCGCTGGCGGTCGGCCCGGCCATCGCCCGCTTCGGCTGGACCCGGGACGACCTGGACGCGCTGGCCGGGGCCACCGTCGCCGGGCACCTGATCGAATGCGGGGCGCAGGTCACCGGCGGCAACTTCAGCTTCTTCACCGAGCTGCCCGACGGCGGTCACCGGCCCGGCTTCCCGATCGCGGAGATCCACGCGGACGGCTCCGCGGTGCTCACCAAGCACCCCGGCACCGGGGGCGCGGTCACCGTCGAGACGGTCACCGCCCAACTGTTGTACGAGGTGGGCGGGCCGGCGTACCTCGGGCCGGACGTGGTGAGCCGGCTGGACACGGTGCGGCTCAGCCCGGACGGCCCGGACCGGGTACGGATACACGGCGTCCGAGGCACGCTCCCGCCGGACACGCTCAAGGTGGGCGTCAACAACCTGGGCGGATTCCGCAACTCGATGACGTTCGTACTCTGCGGACTGGACATCCCGGCCAAGGCGGCCCTGGTCCGGGGACAGGTGGAGGAGACGGTCGGCGCGGAGGGGCTGGAGTTCGTGCTGGCCCGTACCGATCATCCGGACGCCACCGACACCGAGGCGGCGAGCGCGCTGCTGCACGTACACCTGCGGGACGGCGACCGGGCGCGGGCCGGACGGGCCTTCTCGGCGGCGGCGGTGGAACTGGCGCTGGCCTCCTACCCGGGCTGCACCCTGACCACCGTGCCCAGCGACGCGACGCCCTACGGCGTGTTCACCGCCGACACCATACGGCAGGACGCTGTCGCGCACGTGGCGGTGCTGCCCGACGGGGTACGCGTGCCGATCGCCCCGCCGGCGCGGACGACGACCGCGCCGGAGGCCGCGCCGCCGCACGGGACCACGGCGGCGCCCGCCACCGGGCCGGCCCTCGGGGACGGGCGGCCGGCGGGCCCGACCCGGCGGGCGGCCCTCGGCGAACTGGTGGGTGCCCGGTCCGGGGACAAGGGTGGGGACGCCAACCTGGGCGTCTGGGCCCGGACCGGCGCGACCTGGACCTGGCTGCGCGGCTGGCTCACCGTCGAGCGGCTGGCCGAACTGCTGCCGGAGACCGCCCCGCTGACCGTCGAGCGGTACGAGCTGCCGAGCCTGCGCGCGGTCAACTTCGTGATCCGGGGGCTGCTCGGGCCGGGGGTGGCCGCCTCCACCCGGTTCGACCCGCAGGCCAAGGCGCTCGGCGAACTGCTCCGCTCCCGGATCGTGGACCTGCCGGCGGACCTGCCCAGTGGGCCGGCCATGGAGGAGGGACAGCCGTGACCATCGTGGACACCCCGGAACGCCGGCAGCTCCGCGAGCTGGCCCGCACCTTCGTGACCAAGGAGGTGCTGCCGTACCTGGACGACTGGGAACGGGCCGGCGAGGTGCCCCGGCCGCTGCACGAAACCGCTGCGAAGGTCGGGCTGCTCGGCATCGGCTTCCCCGAGAAGGTCGGGGGCAGCGGCGGCGACCTGCTCGACTCGATCGTGGTCACCGAGGAGATCATCCGTTCGGGCGGCTCGTCCGGGCTGGTCGCGGCGCTGTTCACGCACGGGATCGCCCTCCCCCACATGGTCGCGGCCAGGAACGAGGACCTGATCGACCGGTACGTCCGGCCCACCCTCGCGGGGACGATGATCGGCGCGCTGGCGATCACCGAACCGGACGGCGGCTCCGACGTGGCGGGCATCCGCACCACCGCCCGCCGGGACGGCGACCACTACGTGGTGAACGGGTCGAAGACCTACATCACCAGCGGGGTACGCGCCGACTTCGTGACCACGGCGGTGTCCACCGGCCTGCCCGGCGGCGGCCCGCTCTCCCTGCTGGTGATCGAGAAGGGCACGCCCGGCTTCGCGGTCGGGCGGCCGCTGGAGAAACTGGGCTGGCACTGCTCGGACACCGCCGAGCTGTCCTTCACCGACGTCCGGGTGCCGGCGGCGAACCGGGTCGGCCCGGAGGACACCGGCTTCATCGCGATCATGCAGCACTTCGCCACCGAGCGGCTGTCCCTGGCCACCCAGGCGTACGCGATCGCGCAACGCTGCGTCGAACTGGCCGTCCGCTGGTGCCGGGACCGATCCACCTTCGGCCGGCCGCTGGCCAGCCGGCAACTGATCCGGCACCGGCTGGCCGAGATGCACACCCGGGCCGAGGCCGCCCGGGCGTACGTGCACGACGTGGCCGAGCGGGTCGCCGCCGGGCAGCCGGTGGTGACCGAGGTGGCGATGGCCAAGAACGTCGCCGTCGCGGCGTGCGACCAGGTCGTCGACCAGGCGCTGCAACTGCACGGCGGCTTCGGCTACCTGCGCGACGCCGAGGTGGAACGGCACTACCGGGACGCCCGGATCCTCGGCATCGGCGGCGGCACCACCGAGATCATGAACGAGATCATCGCGAAGGGCATGGGGCTGTGAGTGCGAGGAGTGAGCCGGGTCTGCGAGCCCCGCAGTCACGAACGAAGGAGCCCCGGTGACCACACTGGACAGCTCGCTCGATCCGTCCTCGCCGGCCTACCAGGCCAACCGGGCGGCCCTGCTGGCCCGCCTCGCCGAGCTGGAGGCCGCGCTCGACCAGGCTCGGGCCGGCGGTGGCGAGAAGTACGTGACCCGGCACCACAAACGCGGCAAGCTGCTGCCCCGGGAGCGGATCGAGCTGCTGCTCGACCCGGACAGCCCGTTCCTGGAGCTGTCGCCGGTGGCCGGGTACGGCACCGACTTCCCGGTCGGCGCCAGCGTGGTGACCGGCATCGGGGCGGTCGAGGGCGTGGAGTGCCTGGTCGTCGCCAACGACCCGACCGTACGCGGCGGCGCGGTGAACCCGTGGTCGCTGGCCAAGACCCGGCGGGCCGGCGAGATAGCCCTGGCCAACCGGCTGCCGATGGTCAACCTGGTCGAATCGGCCGGCGCGGACCTGCCCACCCAGGCGGAGATCTTCATCCCGGGCGGCCGGGTGTTCCGCGACCTGACCCGGCTCTCCGCGGCGAAGATCCCCACGGTCAGCGTGGTGTTCGGCAACGCCACCGCCGGCGGCGCCTACATCCCGGGAATGTCCGACTACACGATCATGATCCGGGACCGGTCCCAGGTGTACCTGGCCGGGCCACCGCTCGTGAAGATGGCCACCGGCGAGGTGACCGACGACGAGTCGTTGGGCGGGGCGGCCATGCACGCCACGCGGTCGGGCCTGGCCGACTTCCTCGCCGAGGACGAGCGGGACGGCATCCGGCTGGCCCGGCAGTGCGTACGCCGGCTCAACTGGCGCAAGCAGGGCCCGCCGCCGCGCACCGCGTACCCCCAGCCGCCGAGGTACGACCCGGAGGAGCTGCTCGGCCTCGCCAGCGCCGACCTCAAGGTGCCCTTCGATCCCCGCGAGGTGCTCGCCCGGGTGCTCGACGGCAGCGAGTTCGACGAGTTCAAGCCCAGCTACGGCAGCGCGCTGGTCACCGGCTGGGGCGAGCTGCACGGGTGGCCGGTCGGGGTGCTCGCCAACGCCCGCGGCGTGCTGTTCAGCGAGGAGGCGCAGAAGGCGGCCCAGTTCATCCAGCTCGCCAACGCCACCGACACCCCACTCGTCTTCCTGCAGAACACCACCGGCTACATGGTCGGCACCGAGTACGAGCAGCGCGGCATCATCAAGCACGGTGCCCTGATGATCAACGCGGTGGCCAACTCGACCGTGCCGCACCTGACCGTCAACCTGGGCGCCTCGTACGGTGCCGGCAACTACGGCATGTGCGGCCGGGCGTACGAGCCGAGGTTCCTGTTCACCTGGCCGAACGCCAAGTCGGCGGTGATGGGCCCGGCACAGCTCGCCGGGGTGCTCTCCATCGTGGCCCGGCAGGCCGCCGCCGCCCGGGGCCGGGAGTACGACGAGGACTCCGACGCCGCGATGCGGGCGATGGTGGAGCAGCAGATCGAATCCCAGTCCGGGGCGCTCTTCCTCTCCGGCCGGCTCTACGACGACGGGGTGATCGACCCCCGGGACACCCGTACCGTCCTCGGGCTCTGCCTGTCGGCGATCCACAACGGGCCGGTCCGGGGCGCCGACGGCTTCGGCGTCTTCCGGATGTGAGGCCGAGATGATTCGGAGACTGCTGGTGGCCAACCGAGGCGAGATCGCCCGCCGGATCTTCGCCACCTGCCGGGCGCTCGGCGTCGAGACGGTCGCCGTGCACTCGGACGCGGACGCCGGGGCGCCCTTCGTCGCCGAGGCCGACCGGGCCGTACGCCTGCCCGGGCACGCGCCGGCCGAGACGTACCTGCGGATCGAGGCGATCCTCGACGCGGCCCGCCGGGCCGGCGCGGACGCCGTCCACCCGGGCTACGGTTTCCTCGCCGAGAACGCCGAGTTCGCCGCCGCGGTGACCGACGCGGGACTCACCTGGGTCGGGCCGAAGGCCAAGGCGATCGCCGCGATGGGCGACAAGCTGGCGGCGAAGGCGCTGCTCGCCGACGCGGGCGTGCCGATGCTGCCGAGCTGGACCGACGGCGACCAGGTCACCGGCTTCCCGGTGCTGGTCAAGGCCGCCGCTGGCGGCGGCGGGCGGGGCATGCGGGTGGTCCGCGACGCCGCCGGGCTGGCCGAGGCCGTCGCCTCGGCGCGGCGCGAGGCGGCCGCGGCGTTCGGCGACGGCAAGGTCTTCATCGAGCGGTACGTCGAACGCGGCCGGCACGTGGAGGTGCAGATCTTCGGCGACACCCACGGCACCGTGGTGGCCCTCGGCGAACGGGACTGCTCGATCCAGCGCCGGCACCAGAAGATCGTCGAGGAGGCCCCCGCCGTCGTGCCGTCCGAGCTGCGCGAAAGACTGGACGCGGCGGCGGTGGCTGCCGGCCGGGCGGTCGACTACGTCGGCGCGGGCACGGTCGAGTTCCTGCTCGCCCCGACCGGCGAGTTCTTCTTCCTGGAGATGAACACCCGGCTCCAGGTGGAGCACCCGGTCACCGAGGCGGTCACCGGGCTGGACCTGGTCCGGCTGCAACTGCTGGTCGCCGAGGGCGAGCCGCTGCCACTGGCGGCGACCCCGGCGACCGACGGCCACGCGATCGAGGTACGCCTCTGCGCCGAGGAACCGGGCGAGGGCTTCCGCCCGACCACCGGCACCCTGCACCGGTTCGCGATTCCCGGGGTGGCCGGCGAGTTCACCCCGACGAAGGGGCTGCGGCTGGACTCCGGTGTGACGGACGCCTCGACGGTGAGCGTGCACTACGACTCGATGCTGGCCAAGCTGGTCGCCTGGGCGCCCACCCGCGCCGAGGCCGCCCGGGCCCTGGCCGGCGCGCTGGCCCGGGCCGAGCTGCACGGCGTCGCCACCAACCGCGACCTACTGGTCCGGGTGCTGCGCAGCCGGGAGTTCGGCGCCGTGGAGATCGACACTGGCTTCCTGGAGCGGCACCCGGAGGTCCTCGCCCCGCTGCTCCCGGCCGACCACCTCCCGCTCGCCGCGCTGGCCGCCGCGCTCGCCTCCGCCGCCGGTCGGCGCGCGGCGGCGTCCGTGCTCGCCGGGCTGCCCTCGGGCTGGCGCAACGTGCCGGCGTTCCCACAGGTCACCCGGTATGCGGAGACGGACGGCGGCGAGATCGAGGTGCGGTACCGGCTGGACCGCAGCGGGAGGCTCGCCGAGTGGTCGACCTCGCCGAGCGCCGCGCCTACCCGACTGGAAGCGGCAGCGGTGGGCCGGGACGCCACCTCGGGCGGCGAGGCGGCCCGTGGCGTGCCGCCGGCCGTGACCCTGGTCGAGGCCGCTCCGGACCGGGTGCTGCTCGACGTCGACGGGGTACGGCGGGTGTTCCGCGTACACCGGGTCGCGTCGGCGGTCTTCGTGGACGGCCCGGACGGGGCGGTGAGCCTCACCGAGCTGCCGCGTCTCCCGCTGCCCACGGCGGAGCTGGCGGCGGGGTCGCTGCTCGCGCCGCTGCCCGGCACGGTGACCCGGGTGCACGTCGAGGTCGGCCAGCGGGTCGCCGCCGGTGACCTGCTGCTGACCCTGGAGGCGATGAAGCTCGAACACCCCGTGCTCGCCCCGGCCGACGGCCTCGTCGTCGAACTGCCGGTGCCGCCCGGTGGCCAGGTCGACACCGGGGCCGTGCTGGCCGTGGTCAATCCCGAGGAGGACGCGCGATGAACTTCGACCTCACCTCCGAGCAGGAACAGCTCCGCGACGCCGTGCGGACACTGGGCCGCCGGTACGGCCACAGCTACTTCGTCGAGAAGGCCAAGGCCGGCGCGCACACCACCGAGCTGTGGCACGAGGCCGGCCGGCTCGGCTACCTCGGCGTCAACATCCCCACCGAGTACGGCGGCGGGGGCGGCGGCACCACCGAGCTGGCCATCGTCTGCGAGGAGCTGGCCGCGGCCGGCTGCCCGCTGCTGCTGCTCGTGGTCTCCCCCGCCATCGCCGCCACCGTGATCGCCAGGCACGGCACCGAGGCGCAGCGCAAGCGGCACCTGCCCGGGCTCGCCGACGGCTCCCAGAAGATCGTCTTCGCGATCACCGAACCGGAGGCCGGGTCGAACTTCCACCGCCTCGGCACGGTGGCTCGCCGGGACGGCGACGACTGGTTGCTCTCCGGCCGCAAGTGCTACATCTCCGGCGTCGACGAGGCGGGACATGTGCTCGTCGTCGCCCGGGTTGCCGTCGGAGACGGCCCGGCCAGTTCGGCGGAGGCGGCTCCGCAAAAACTCAAGCCCGCGCTGTTCCTCGTGCCCACCGACGCACCGGGGCTGGCCTCGTCCAAGCTGGACATGGAGATCGTCTCTCCGGAGAACCAGTTCCTGCTCTACCTGGACGACGTCCGGCTCCCCGCCGACGCGCTGGTCGGCGAGTCCCTGGACGCCGGACTGCCGGCGCTCTTCTCCGGGCTCAACCCGGAGCGGATCACGGTGGCCGCGATGGGTGCCGGCACCGGCCGGTACGCGATCGAGCGGGCCAGCGAATACACCACCACCCGCAAGGTGTGGGGCGGCCGGAGCATCGGCTCGCACCAGGGCGTCGCCCACCCGCTCGCGCACGCCGCCGTGCAGGTGGAGCTGGCCCGGCTGATGATCTACAAGGCGGCCACCCTGTACGACGCCGGCCGCGACCTGGAGGCGGGCGTCTCCGGCAACATGGCCAAGTACGCGGCCGGCGAGGCCGCCGCGCTCGCCGTGGACACCGCCGTCCAGGCGCTCGGCGGGGCCGGCATGACCACCGAGTACGGGGTGGCCACCCTGCTCGGCGCGGTACGGGCCGGCCGGATCGCCCCGGTCAGCCGGGAGATGATCCTCAACTTCGTCGCCCAGCACGTGCTCGGCCAGGAGAAGTCCTATTGACCCGGCGGCCGAGGGCCGGCGGGGTTACACCGGCCCTCGATCTACCGTCCGGCAGGCGGCGTCGATGCGGTTCACCGGGCGGACCCGCCGGCCCAACCCCTCCAGCAGCGAGTCCTCGACGTGGAAGTCGCGGATGCGCAACTGGCGGCGGGGCAGTTCCTCCTCGCTCGGGCAGAGCACCTGGGCCCGGACCTGGTCGACCGGCAGGTAGCGGACGCCGCCGCGCTCCTGGAGCAGCACGACGTTGACGTCGTCCACCGTCACCACGTGGCCGCGGATGTCCTCGCTGACACCCGGGGCCGACTCGATCGTGGTGACGGTGAGCGGCAGCACCGGGGTGCTGATCACCGGGAGCGCGGCCCACACCAGCGTGGCCAGCACCGCCGCCTCGGTCACCGAGGCCAGTGGCCGGATCACCGCCGCCGGCAGCGGCCCGGTGACCAAGAGGGCCAGCACCGGCGGCACGACGAGCAGCACCAGGGCGAGCAGCTCCCGCTGCTGCCAGGCGTCCAGCAGGGTCGGCGCGAGCAGCCACAGATAGCCGGTGAAGCCGGCGCAGAGCAGCAGCACCCGGGGCACCACCTGCTCGTGCAGCCGCTCCGGGTGGAGCTGGAACGCCGCCGCGAACGCCGGGACGAGCAGCGGCAGGTAGAGCAGCGGCCAGGTGACCAGGGCCAGCAGGAAGCTGGCCACCGCGAACCAGGCCGGGGTGACGTCCGCCCAGCGGACGAAGAGCGGGCGGCGGACGCCGGGCGGCATCCGGTCCACGCTGACCCGGAGCACCGCGCCGAGCGCGAAGACCGCGACCAGCCCCGCGGAGAGCAGCCGGGCGGCCGTGGTGAGGAAGCCGGCGAGCAGGTTGACCGTGCCGACGTTGGCGACGAGCAGCAGGGTGGTCTGCAGTTCCCCGCCGGCCTCGACGCCCAGCCGGAGCACGGAGAACACCGCCGGGACACCGACCACGGCCGTCCAGAACGACTGACTGGCCCGGGCCCGCCGTTCGGCCTGGTCGTGGCCGGCCGGGACGGGCGGGAGCGGACCTGCCTTGGCCGGGACGGTCGCCGCTGGGGCGCTCATCGCCGGGGTGCCTTGTCATCGAAATCGACAAGCTTGGGCACGTCCAAGGGCTGCGGCTGCGACCGGCCGCCCTTCAGCCACGGCCCCAGCGTCCGGTTGTACGCGGTGAGCCACGGGCTGCTGATCCCGCTCCGCCCCTCCAGGTAGCTCTTGTGCAGGAAGAACGCGACCAGGTCCCGCAGCGCCGGGTCGCCGATCGGCACTCCGATGCCGAGCTGTTCGCTGGTGCCGAAGGGCATGTCGACGATCTCGAACTCGGTGGGATACCGGGAGAGGAAGCCGGCGAGGATGGTCTCGTCGGAGCTGACCGCGTCGTAGCGCCCCTTCCGGATGCCCTCGACGCAGTCGCCTACGTCCTTCACCACGTACGCCTTGACCGCGTGCTTCTCCAGTTCGGCCTCGGTGGTGGAACCGCCGCTGGTACAGATCCGGTAGCCCGGCTCGCGAAGGTCCTCGATGGTGCGGATGCGGTCCTTGAGCCGCGTCGGCACCATCACCTCCTGGGTGGTGACGAAGTACGGCCCGGCGAAGCTGACCAGCTTCTTGCGCTCCTCGGTGATGGAGAAGCTGGATACCACCAGGTCCACCGTGCCGGCCTGCAGGGCGGGGATGCGATCCTCGGTCGACAGTGCCACCCACTCGATCCGCTGGTCGCCCTCGAAGCCGAGAGACGAGGCGATGTAGCGGCCGATCTCGACGTCGAAGCCGGTGTGCGTGCCGTTGCGCAGCTCGCCCATCAACGGCTCGGTGGTGGCCACCCCGATCTTGATTCGGGGTTGGCCGTCGATGTGCGACTCACGCAGCTTGTCGAGCACCGACGGCAGCGGTGGTTCCCGGCGGTTGTCACAGCCGGCTGCGGCGGCCAGGGTCAGGGTCAGCGCCACCGCGACGGTGGTGGCGACGGACCGGAGCCGGTGACGGGGAGGAACCTCGTTCATGGGCGACCTCGATCACGGACACGGCGGGGTACCCAGGGTAGCGGCACAGGCGAGCGGCGTGACGGTTCACAGTGGCCGGTTCAGTCCGACGTGGAGGTGGCTGGCCCATCGGGTCGGTGTCGCCAGGAATTCGTCGCGGACGGACCGAACCGTGTCGGTGAGCACCCGGGCCGCCTCGGCCGTGTCCGGGCGTCGTGTGCCGCCGTTCGTCAGTCCGGCGTAGAAGGCCTCGGCGATCCGGGCGCTGTCCGTGGTACGCCAGGTCGTGCCGATGACGCCGCGGAAGCCCGCGAGCTGGAACGCCGCGGCCAGGTGCAGCGGTTCGTCGGTGAACGTCGGGTGCGTCGCGGCGGTGCTGCACGCGGAGAGAAAGGCCAGCTCGGCCCGCTCGAGGTGAGATGAGCCGACCCTGTGCGGGCTGAGCGTGCCACCTCCGCCGAGGCGCAGGCCGCCGGTCAGCATCGCGCTCAGGCCGGCGTCCGCCTCGCCGTGACAGGCGAAGTGCGCGATCGGGTGTGCCCGCAGCGCTTCCTCGACCGCGCGCGCCGCCACCTCGGTCCCGGTGAGCACGGTCGACCCGGGGACCAGGCGGGCGACGTGCTCGACCTCGGCGCGTACCTGGGACAGCGCCGGCAGGTCCCGCGCGGTCGGTACGCCGACGACGGCGGCCGTGGCGGTCGCCGGTGGCCGTGGGCGGTCCGCGGCGGCGTGCGCCAGGGCGGTGAGGGTCGGCGTGTAGGAGGACACCGTGCGGTCGAGGACGGTACGCCTGCCGCCCGGGTCGCGGTGGTGACCGGCGGCGTGGAGCGGGAGGCGGGCCAGCGCGCCGACCGGGGACCACCAGATCCGGGGTGCCGGGTCGTCCACGGGAGCGACCCGGTCGAGCACCGGCCTGGTGACGGCGTCCCAGAGCCAGGCCAGGATGCCGTGCAGCTGCTCCTGCGCGGAGGCACGCCGGTCGAACGGCACCGCCAGGTCGGTCGCCTCGGACAGCGCCGCGTACCACCGGACGACGTGCCGCTGGACGGCGGCCTCCGACAGCTCGGGCAGGCGGATCACCTGCACGGGTCGCCCCGGGTCCGCCGGCACGACGAGAGCGTCGCCCTGGTCGCCGTGCGTGTTGACCACGACGACCGGCATTCCCGCGAGCCGCTGGCGCAGGCGCGCCATCGACGGTGGACGCAGGAAGTCGGCGAATCCGGGGAGCCCGCGGATCCGCTCGATCAGCCGGTCCCGTTCGACGGCGAGCTGCCGGGTACGGGCCTGCCAGACCGGTCGGGGGTCCCATTCCGTCGTCGAGCTGCCCAACACGTCGCCGGCCGCCGACCGGCGCTCCACCTCGATGGTGAACTTCCGGACGTGGGTGTAGGCGTCCGCCTCCGCCAGCTCCCGGTCGACCCGGTCGAGTTCCGTGGCAAGTTGGGGGCTGACGGTGCGCAGCTCCGCCCGCCCGCTGCGGATGCCCAGGGCCTCGTGGAACAGCAGGCCACGGCCGCGTTCCAGGAGCTCGACGGCTCCGTCGGCGTCCCCAGCCGTGATCGCGACCGCGGCGGCCTCGGCCGCCAGCCCGCCCAGTGCGGCGACGGCTCCGAGCCGACGGCGGGCGCTTGACGACCGGCTGACCGAGGTCGGCAGGCGCCGCACCGCCCGCTCCAGGGCGGCCAGTCGGGCGGCCGGGTCGCCGGCCTCACGGGCCAGCGCGGCCTGCTGGCGTTCGGCGTCGATCCGGGTCTGCGCGTCCGCCCTGGGCGACGCGGCGATCGCGGCGTACGTGGCGATGGCCTCGGCCCGCGCCCAGTTGGCGTCCGGCTCTTTCGATCTCGACAGCTCGGCGGCCGCCCGGGCCAGCAGCCCGGCCCGCAGCGACCACCAGTGGTGCTCGGTCGGGGTCTCCTCGACCGCTTGCCTGGCCAGCTCCACGGCGTCGGCCAGGACCATGAGATCGCCGCCGACCAGGTAGCGCTGGTACCGCGTCTCGGCGACTGAGCTGAGGATCCGGGGCTGGTCGGGGTGGTCCGGCGGCAGCAGGGCGAGCGCCTCGCGGTAGGCGCGCTCGGCCATCGCCAGGCCGGCCTCGTCGTTCCGGCGGACGGCCTGCCGGGACAGGCTGCTCGCGTGGTTGAACAGGAAACCGATCCGGCGGGAGTCGTGACCCGGCAGGGCCTCGACGGCGCGCCGACTGGTCTCCACGGCTTCGGCGAGGAGCGTGTCGTCGGGTGCCAGCACGTCCCGGTGGGACAGCAGGTTGGCGAGCTTCATGAGCCGCAGCGGATACAACCCGTGCTGCGTGGAGGTTTCGCTGAGCGCCTCCCGCTGGTACCGCAGCGCCTCGTCGAGGAGGTCCGGGTCGCCGGCCAGCCAGCTGGCGTCGGCCAGCGTGTCGGCGAGGACCACGAGCTGGAACGGGCGCAGGTCCGGCTGCGCGTCGGTCAGTTCCAGCGCCGCGCGGGCGGCCGACACGGCGGCCGCGACCATTTTCTCGTCCCGCCCGTGCACTCCTGCGTGGCCGGCGGCACCCGCCAGCAGGTTCAGCGCGTCCCGCCACAGCGGATGCGAGGGCCCGGTGGCGTCCAGGGCCACCTGCGCCCAGGTTGCCGCCCACGCGGCGCCGTCCAGCTCACCGCCGTGTTCCCAGCGATCGAGCTCGGCCCGGCCGAGCGACAGCAGGGCCTGCGGCCGGGCCGGATGGAAGCCGGGCACCGTGGCGAACAGCAGGGCGGCCGACTCGTGCCGCTCGGCCAGTGCCCGTGCTGAGGCGTCCACCGCGATCCGCGCGGCCGTTTCCTCGACCTGCTGCAGGAGCCGGTCGATCACCTCGGGTTGGTTGGCCGCGGTGGCGACGGTGAGGGCCGGTTCGGGGCCGATCTCCCGGGCCAGCAGGTTGACGACCGTGTTGAGCCGCTCAAGAGCCGAGGCCGCCTCGGGCCGGTCCGGCGCGGCGGCGTGGACCGCGTCCCGCCAGGCGGCGGTCGCCTCCAGCAGGAGCAGGACCGATGCCTTCTCCGGAACCTCGTGCAGCCGGCACAACGCCACGCCGAGCTGTGCCACCACCTGCGGGTCGGTGGGATGCCGCTGCCAACTGAGCTGCGCCGCCCGGCGGTATTCCCCGACGGCCAGCTGCAGCGCCTTGGGGCCGGCGCCCCGGTCGAAGTAGAGCTCCAGCAGGCGACCGCGGCGGGCGAGCCGGTGCATCCGGTGCGGGTCCTGGGCGGAGGTGGCTGCCAATGCCTCCGTGGCGGCATCCAGCGCCTCGTCGTACGTCGGCCCGTCCCCGCTCGCCTCGGCCAACGTGACCAAAGCTTCGGAGAGATCGGTCAGCAGCGCGGCCCGGATCAGGACGGCCGACGCGTCGCGCTCCCGTGCCAGGGACCGAAGCCATTCCCGGTACAGCGTGACGAGCATCCGGAGGCCTTTCTCCGAACCGGCCCGGTACCGCTGCCAGAGCCCCGCGACCCGGTCGGCCTGCTGCTGGCTGAGCAGGACATCGGACAGTCGCGGTGAACCCGGGCGATCGGTCTCCCGGCACTCGTCCCGGATCAGCTCGGGCACCAGGTCCGGGTCCCGGCGGCACCCGCGCCGGAACTGCTCGACCGCCGCTCCGCGCTCCCGCAGACCGTCCAGGCCGGGCAGGTTGAGGTAGCGGTTCCAGTGGAGTCCGGCCAGTGCCCGCGCCGCCTGGCGTCCGGTTCCGCGGTCACCGGCTGCGGCGGCCAGGGCGTGCTGTTCGTGGGAGAGGTCCGCTCCGAACAGGACGCTCGGGTCGCCGGTGCGTTCGTACTCTGCGGTGACCGCCGTGACCCACTGCGCGGCACTGCCGGTGGTCCATCTCGACATCGCTGCTCGATTCCCCGTGGCTGGCGTCGGCCGGCGATCTCCTCGTCCCGCAACGATCCTGCCCGCTCCGGTCCGGTCGGCGGAAGCGGAAACACGACTCCCGTCCGGGAATGGTGTGTTGGCTTCCCGCGATCGTTACTGTGACAGCGGAAGCACCCAACCGGGGTACGGGGAGCGGCCTTGGAAATCGTTCCGGAGCGCATCGGTCGGCTGTGCCGACAGGCCAGCGGGCAGCTGCGTGAGCATGCCGAGCGGTACGGCGTCGCCGACGTGCTCGACCGGATCGTCGACGCGGTCGGCCAGGGACGCCTGGACCGGCAGCTGGAGGAGGACCTCGACCGGCTCGACGGGGCATTCGCCCGCAACGGCATCGACGGGCTCACCACCGGCGTACGCGGGTTCGAGCCGTGGCTCGGCGGAGGCGGCCATCCGGCGGTCCTCGCCTGGGGCTGTCCGAGTCCGGGACCGTGCCCTAGGAAGGCCCCGATCGACGACGGCGACCGGCCGGTGTGCGGGCTGACCGGCACGCCGTTCGTGGAGAGCCGGACCACGTTGTGAACGCGTTCCTGGCCGAGTTGGGCAAGCAGCTGGTGACCCGGTGGACGGTGGCGCTGATGCTGCCGGGGGCGCTCTTCGCCGCCGCGGTGGTCCTGGCCCACGTCCTCGGCCACCAGCACGCCGTGGATCTCCGGATCCTGCCGGTCTGGTTTGCCGGGCTGGCCGGTGGACGCGGCGGGCCCCTGCTGATCGCCGCGGCCGCGTTCCTGCTCGGTGCGGCGGCGGCCGGGCTCACCGCGCAGTCGGTGGGCGTGTTCGTCTCGTGGACGTGGAGCCTGACCGGATCCGTGCCGGTGCTGCGCCGGCTCGCCGACCGGCGCCGCCGCCGGTGGGAGCGGGCGGACGCCGAGGTGGTGGCGGCCGAGCGGGCGCTCCTCGCGGACACCGGCGACCCAACGGTGCGAAACCGGGCCCACCAGGCCATCGCCCGCCGCACGGCGATCTGCCTCGTGGAGCCGGCGCGACCCACCTGGGTCGGTGACCGGCTGCACGCGGCCGACGTACGGGTGCACCGAAGCTACGGGATCGACCTGGCGGCCGTGTGGCCGCGACTGTGGCTGCTCCTCCCCGCCGAGGCGCGCGGCGAACTGACGGCGGTGCAGGACCGGTGCGCGTCGGCGGCCCGGCTGGCCGGCTGGGGCGTCCTGTACGTCGCCCTCGGGGCGTTCTGGTGGCCGGCCCTGGCCGTCGGCCTGGCGGCCCTGCTCATTGCCCGGTACCGCGCCCGCCTCGCCGTGAGCGTGTACGCCGACCTGGTCGAAGCCGCCGTCGACCTGTACGGCCGGGAGTTGGCGGTCCAGCTCGGACTGTCGTGTCCGGACCGGTTCACCCGGGAGATCGGCGAACAGCTCACCGCGATCGTCCGCAAGGACGGCGTCGTTCCACACGCCCGTCGGGCCAGATCCGCCGAGCCGTCGCCGCCCCGCACCTGACCTGCGGCCCTCGGGCCGTCACGGCTGCCAGGACGGATTGTGCAGGATGGCGAGGTTCTGGCGGGCGTTGACCGCCAGGCTGTGGTCGCTGGCGATCTCCTGCACCGAGTCGAGCACCGTCCAGTACAGGTCGATCGCCCGTTTTCGGTACCCGGCCAGCGCGAGGGTGGCGGCCAGGTTGTTGCGCCGGCCGATGGTGTCGAGGCTGTCCCGCCCGAGGCTCCGCTCGCTGTGCCGGATGTTCTCCGTGTGCAGCTCGATGGCCTGCGCGTACTGGCCGGCGTGCTGGTAACCCACCGCCAGGTTGTTCCGGACGACGAGAGTCAGTTCGCCGTCGCTGCCGTGCAGCTGCTCGGCGGCGGCCACGACCTCCCGCAACACGTCCAGCCCGTCGTCGACCTGCCCGGCTTCGAAGTACGCCTGACCGAGCGCGTTGCGGACCTTCAGGGTGTCGTCGTCGACCGGTCCGAACGCCTGCGCCGCCCCGGCGGCCAGGGGCTCGAGCAGGGCGATGGCCTCGGTGGACCGTCCCCATCGGCGGTGGTCCTCGGCGAGGCTCAGCCGGTACACCAGGGTGGCACGGTCGCGGACGGCCTCCCGGCCCAGTCCGGCCGCACGCCAGACGTCGAGGGACGCCCGGACCACGTCGAGCGGACCGCCCACCGCGCGCGGGGGCGGCGGGGGCATGGCGGGCAGGGGCTCGGGCGGCCCTGCCTCGTCCGCCACCCACGCCGCGAGCCGCGCCCGCAGCTCCGCGGCGGGGACGCCGTCGACGTACAACCGGCACACCCCCTGATCCAGGGACAGGTCCAGGAGCGAACCACCGCCGACCACCAGACGGAGGTGAGTCAACGCCATGATGTGGCCGGGGGCCCGGACGTCCAGCCCGCGCAACGTGGGCCAGGCGACGGTCAGGAACTGACGGATCCGCCGGCGTAGCCGGATGCCGGAGCGGTCGAGGACCACGGTGAGCCCCGGTGTCTCGCCCGCCCCGCGCGGATGCCCACCGAGACAGGTCACCTGGGGTATCGCGAGCGACGACATCGCGTCATCCTTTCAGCCGGACGCGCAGATCCGCACGGCCCGGGGTACGGCGGGCGCCCGAACGCCCGCCGTACCCCGGGGGTCCGTCAGCGGACGGTCAGCGTGCCGACCGCCGGCAGCGGCGCGACCACCGGCGGGAGCCGCTTCGGCTCGCCCCGGCCCGGCGCGCCCGCCCGGGCGAGGTCGCTCTTCGTCGCGGTCGCCCGCGCGTCCGGCGCCTCCGGCGCGTCCACGAACGGCTGGTCGTCACCGGTGCAGACGGTGCCCTTCGCCGGCAGCGTCCCGTTCAGCAAATACGCGTCGACGGCGCCGGTTACGCAGGCCGAGGTGCCGTACGCGGTGTGGCCCCAGCTGTCGCTGCTGACCAGGCGGCTGTTCGGCAGCAGCGCCGCCGAGCTGACCGCACCCTGGTAGTTGGTCGCCGGGTCCCAGTAGTTGCCGACCACCAGCACCGGGGCGCTGGTGCGCCGGTTGAACGGGCCGGTGTAGGCGTCCTCGTCCCGCACCGTCCAGGTGTTGCGGGCGCAGGGCGACGTGGCCCACGCCCAGGTCCGCCCGAAGTACGGGGCCCGCTTGTCCTCCTTGGCGGCCAGCGCCGGCCAGGCGTCGGCGCTCTTCGGGTGGTACGCGTCGGTGCAGTCCACCGTCAGGAACGTCTCCAGCCCGTTGTCGTACGGGAAGTCGTAGCCGCGCTGCTTCCGGGCCTGCGTGGCGCGCTCGGCCACCGCGGTCTGCGCCTGCGACCGGCGGGCCGCCGACGCCGACGCCGGATCGGTCAGCACCAGCAGCTCGCTGGTGAGTCCGTCGATGTCCGCCCAACCGTACGGGCTGTACAGCGCGCTGAGGCTGGCGCCGACGAAGTCGGCGTAGCTGATGGTGAACGTGCCGTGGTCCGGGTCGTCGATCACCACCGGCTTATTGCGCAGTCGCTTCGCCACCGTCTCGTACGCGGCGACCGGGTCGCCGGAGGACGCCAGCTCGCACTTGTCCGCGCCGGCCTTGGCGCAGCGGACCAGGATCTCGTGCAGCGCCCGGTAAGCGCCGTCGGCGCTGCGCAGCCGGCTCTCCTGCAGTTGGTCGCGGGCCTTGCCCTGGCCGACCCAGGCGTTCGGGTTGAGCACCCCGTCGATGACGAGGGCGCGGACCCGGTCCGGGAACATGTTGGCGTAGTACTGGCCCAGCGCCGTGCCGTAGCTGAAGCCCAGGTAGGTCAGCTTCTTGTCGCCGACCGCGCGGCGCAGCACGTCCATGTCGCGGGCCACCTCGGCGGTGGACGCCGCGCCGGTGAGCGGCTTGCCGGTGGTCGAGCAGGCCTTGCCGACCGCCTTGGACGAGGCGATGTACGCCTTCTCCTCGGCCTTCGTCCACGGGAAGGCGACGTTCAGCCCGGCACCCGCCTTCATCTGGTCCTTGACCGAGCGGAAGCATTTGACGTTGTCGCTGGCGGCGACGCCGCGCGGGTCGACGCCGACGAGGTCGAAGCGGTCGAGCAGGCTGTCGCCGAGGAAGTACGGCGCGGCGAGCGCGATGCTGGTGCCGGAGCCGCCTGGGCCACCCGGGTTGAGGAAGAGACTGCCGATCTTGTGCTTCTGGTCGCGGGCCTTGACCCGCAGCACCGCGATCTCGGTGCTGGCACCCTTCGGGTTGTCGTAGTCCAGCGGCAGGCGGACGGTGGCGCACTCGGCGTAGCCGTAGCAGGCGTACCAGTCGAGCTTCGGCGTCGGCACGCGGTCGACCCGGCGCGCCTCGACGGCGCTGGTCCGGTCGGACGCGGCCGGCTGCGCCGTGGCGGCCGCGGCGGGCGCGACCGCCGATCCGGCGAGGACGATGCCGGCGATCCCTGTTGCGGTCAGGGACCGGATTGCACGTGGCATGTGGCTGCCTTCCGGTGGGGAACGGGATCTGTCAAGGTGGCCTCGACCCCCGCCACTCTAGGGATCACCGCCAACGCAGGCCGCCCGTCAAACGCGGACTGAACGGACAAATTGCCGATTGATGTAACGGAATTTTCTCGATCGACGCTTTTCATGCTCCCGCCATCCTCTTGCGAGGGTGGTCTTGGGTCATGCTTGTCGGGTGAGTTCGTTTCCGAAGCCCGATGCGCGGGTGAAGGCCCTCGTCGCGTCCCTGGCGGCGGTGGCGGCGTTGGTGACGCTGGTGGTGTGGCGCCCCGCGGGCATCCGGTCGGTGATCCTGGCCCTGCTCTGCGTGGTGCTCGGGATGATCGCCGGCGTGGCGGTGGCCGCCGCCCGGCAGGCCCCGCGGCAGGCCCACGGCGACGGCGCCCCGACCGAGGACTCGCCGGCGCCCGGTGGGCACCCGGTGGACGCCGACACGCTGGAGGCGCTCGATCCCCGGGAGGTCCGGGAACATCGGACGGTGAACGGGCTCAGCGACCGGTGAGGGTCGGCACGGCGAGCGAGTTCACGCCCTGCCCGGCCAGGCAACGGTAGGTGCGGTCCCCGTCCTGGTCGGACGGCGGCAGCACCTCCAGGTTCCACCCGGCCGCCGGGTTGATGCCGCTGACCAGGCGGAAGGTGCTGACATTGCAGACCTGCCGGACGGCGGGATCGGCGGTGACCGCGTGGTGGCCCGCCCCGGCCAGGGTCGCCGGCAGATCACCCTCGGCGTACGTCTCCCAGGTGTGCTGGCCGTCGCACGACACCCGGTCCGCCTCGGCCCGGTCGCGGCGCAGCCGTACCGGTCCGAAACACTCCAGTTCGGACGCACAGCGGGCACCCGCCGGCAGCCGTACCCCGCCGGCCGCGCAGCCCGGCAGCACCTTGCCCGCTTCGACGACCCCGCTGACCGCCGGCGTGGGCGACGCCAGCGGGACGGGCGGGCCGCCGGCCAGCCACGCTCCGGCGCCGGCCGAGGCGGCCAGCGCGAGGACCCCCGCGCCGCCGAGGAACCAGCGGCGCCGCCACCGGCGGCCCGGCGTGGGCACGGTCGGGTGGGCGTCGTCCGCCGGCGGGCGCGGGCTCGGCCCGCCGCTCCGCCCCACCGTGTACGGCCGGCCGGTGCCGGGACCGCTGACCGGAAACGCGGAGCTCGGGGCGCCGCTGACCGGGGCGGTGCCCGGGTCGAGCGGGAGCGCGGCGAGCATCCCGCCCAACTCCACGGCGGACGGGCGCTCGCCCGGGTCGTTGGACATGCCGAGCCGCAGCACGTCGATCAACTCGTCGGGAATCCCGGGCAGGCCGGGGATCGGCTGGTGGAACATCTCCAGCACGGTGACCAGGCTGGGGTTGCGCTCGGACTGCCAGCGCGGCGGCCGGCCGTGCATCACGGCGTAGAGGGTGGCGCAGAGCGCGTACACGTCTACCGCGGGCGTCGGCGGGCTGTGGTTGAACATCTCCGGCGGCGCGTACGCCGGGGTGAGCACCTCCAGGGTGACCGAGGCGTCCCGCACCTCGGCCAGCACCGCCAGCCCGAAATCGGCCAGCACCGCCGGGTTGAAGTGGGAGTAGAGGATGTTGGCCGGCTTGACGTCCCGGTGCAGCACCCCGGCCGCGTGCGAGTGGGCGAGCGCGTCGGCGATCTTGACGCCCAGGTCCCGCGTCTCGACCGCGCCCAGCGGCGAGGTACGCATCCGCTCCGCGTACGACCCGTCGCAGAGCTCCATGATCAGATACGGGTGCTGGTCGACGGTGACCCCGACGTCGAAGAGGTCGACCACGTGCGGATGCGACGACATCTTGCCGGCCGCCCGCGCCTCACGCAGAAAGCGTGCCTGGTCCCGCTCGCTGTCCAGCGTGCGGTTCTCCACCTTGACCGCGACCTCGCGCCCCACCGAGATCTGGGTGGCCCGGTAGACGGTGGCGTAGCCACCCCGGGCAAAGACCCTCAAGTCGGTCAGACCGGGCACGATGGGCAGCCGCAGGGCACCGGGCGGGGTCTCGGTCACGACTCGAAAATACCCAACCAGTCGGGTCGCTCAGCGCACCGCGTCGGCCGCCGGCACGGGGCCGGAGCCGGCAGCGTCGTCGTCCAGGCCACCCGCGGCGGCCGCCCGCCGGGCGTCCCACCGGAGGCCGACCGCGGTCGCGACCGCACCCAGCCCCTCCCAGGCGGCCACCCCGAAGAACCGGTCCGGGGCGACGTCGGAGAGCACGGCGATGCTGAAGACGGTGAACGTGACCAGCCGGAACCAGACCGTGAACCGGTAGAACGGCCGCCACTCGGTGGCGACGGCGAGCAGGTAGTAGACCCCCATGTTGAACGAGGCCATCGAGGACGCGGTGAGGAACGTGCCGGTGTAGTCACCCGGGGCCCGCTCGGCCGGCACCTCGAAGCCGAGCATGCGCAGCTGCGCCTCCGGCCAGATCAGCCCGAGCGCGCCGAGGAGCAGCGCCAGCACGCCGAAGACCGTGATCGTCCAGCCGGCGCCCGAGCGCGGCAGCCTCATGAGTCCTCCCCACCCACGACCGCCGACATGTGCGGCCTCCTCGGCCACCGAGGCTAGCCGCCACCCCCGCCGCCCACATCCCCGAAACCGCCAAAACTGCCCGCTCCGCCCCGCACGTAGCGGCAGCTTCACGGAGGGCCTGGCGCGTTTCCGTGAATCTGCACGGACCTCGGCGCGGGGGGGGTGGTCAGGGGGTCAGGCGGGTGTGGAGGGCGTCGGCGATCGCCCGCTCGCTGCGCTGCTCGGTGGCGTACGCCAGGCGTACCGCCTCTTCGGCGCTGGCCAGCGCCTCGGCCGGGCGGTCGCACGCGGCCAGCGTCTCGGCCAGCACGCAGGCCCCGATCACCTGGCTGCGAACGTCCTCGGCGGGGGCGGCGACCGCCCGCTGCGCCCAGTCCAGCGCCTGCACCGGCTGGCCGTGGGCGAGCAGCGCGGAGGCATACCGGGCCATGGTCTGGCGGCGGGAGAAGAGCAGCGAGGGGGTGTGGGCGGCGGCGGTCGCGACCGGGGCGAGCAGCCCCACCGCGGTCGCCGGGTCGTCGTCGGCGAGCCGGGCCAGGGCGAGCAGCACCCGGGGCGCCACCTGGGCGGGGGCCTGCGGGTTGTGCGGCTCCACCGTGGTGAGCACCGACCGGGCCGCCTGCTCGGCGGTCTCCCAGTCGCCCAGGTCCAGCGCCACGAACCCGCGCAGCGTGCCGGCCATTCCGGTGAGCAGCGGGTGCGACGTCCGGCCGGCGTACGCGAGGGCGTCGGTGAGCAGGTCGGCGGCGTGCTCCGGCTCGCCCAGCCCGCGTGCCACCACCCCGCGTACCACCAGGGCGAAGCCCTGCCCCCAGTCGTCGCCGACCTCGGCGAAGTCCCGGTACGCGCGCCGCGCCGCCCGGTCCGCCTCGGCCAGCTCACCCAGCTCCGCGGTGGCGTACGCCTCGACCGCGCGCAGCGTGCCGACCGCCCACGCCTCGCCGACCCGCTCGCCGAAGGGGAGGAAGACCTGCGCCATCCGGCAGGCCTCCCGGAGCCGGCCGGCGAGCAGCCGGGCGAACGCGGTGGTGCCGCGCAGCCAGGCCCGGCCGTACGGGTCCTTCAGCTCGGCGAAGAGCCGGGCGGCCCGGCCGAGCACCGCGTCGGTGCCGGCGAAGTCGCCCCGGGTGGTGGTCACCCAGGCCAGGTTCTGCAACGACCAGGCCTGCCCGCGCGGGTCCTTCGCGGCGAGGCTGACCTGGTAGGAGGCGGCCAGCCGGCTGCTCGCCTGGCCGAGCCGGCCGGCGACGAAGTCGGCCATGCCGAGCCGGCGCATCGCCGAGGCACGCATCGTCGGCAGCTCGGCCGCCGTGGCCACCTGAAGGGCCTCCTGCCAGCAGCGTTCCGTCCGGGCCTGGTCGCCGAGGGTCTGGTGGGCCTGCCCGGCGAGCAGCAGGGTACCGGCCCGGGTGGCCGCGTCGCCGGTGTTGGCCGCGATCTTCTCCGCGAAGGCGAGCGCGTCGTGGGGGCGGCCGACCTGGAGCAACGCCCGGGCGTGCACCACCTGGTCGGCCAGCGGCACGCCGTCGCGGGCCAGCTCGGCGGCGCGCTCGGCGTACTCGACGGCCAGGGCCGGCTCGCCGGAGCGCAGCGCGCGGCGGGCGGCCCGGCCGAGCGCGGCGACGCCCAGCGGGGCCACCGCGCGGGCCGGCGCGTCGGGGCGCAGCTTCACCGCGTCGGCGAGCGCAGCGGCCCGCGCCACGTGTTCGGCCACGAAGTCGTCCCGGGCCGCCTCGCTGAACCCACCGGGCAGGGCGGCGCCGTCGGCGCTCTCCGCGGCGGCCCAGCGGGCCAGCGCCGCGTGCCGCTCGGCCAGCTCCGCCTTGCTGACCCCGGCGTACGCGGCCTCGCGCATCAGCGGGGTGGCGAAGGCGAAGCCGGTGCGGGTGCGGTGCAGCATGCGGCGCTGCAGCAACTCCTCCACGGCCCGCTCCAGCTCGACCGCGACCACCGCCCCCGGGCGGCCGTCCCGGCCGGTGCGCTGCTCGCGGAGCGCCTCCAGGCTGCCGGCCGGCACGGTGTCGCCGACCACCGCCGCGTCGCGCAGCACCGAGCGGGCGTCCACCGGCAGCGCGTCGATCCGCGCCGCGAGCACGGCGGCCAGGTCCCGGGAGAGCAGCCGGCTGCCCAGCGAGCCGGGCGCCAGCCGCCAGCCACCGGGAATGTCCCGGTCCGCGCCCGCGGTCAGCGCGCCCCGCTCCATCAGCAGGGTGACCAGCTCGGCCAGGTAGAACGGGTTGCCCTGGGCGGTGGCCAGCAGCCGGTCGGCGTCGGCCTGGGGCAGCTTCCCGCCCCCCAGGTAGGTGGTGAGCAGCCGGGCCGCGTCGGCACCGCGCAGCGGCGGCAGCGCGTGCACCTCGGCGTCCGCGACCCGGGTCAGCGCGCCGGCGGTACGCACCAGCTCCGGGCGGCCGAGCAGCAGCACCAGCACCGGGCCGGTGAGCCGGTTGAGGGTCACGCCGAGTGCGTTGACGGTCTCGGCGGTGGCGTCGTGCAGGTCGTCCACCACGATCACCAGTGGCGCCTCGACCGCGAGCGCGCTGAGCAGGCCGGTGACCGCATTCGGCACCGCCTCGGCGTCCGGCGGCGGGGCGGCCGGGTTCCACTCGCCGTTGCCGGTGGCAGGCGGGAGTTCGGCGTAGCCGAGCAGCGCGAGGAGCTGGTCGACGGCGAGCGGGGGCAGTTCGCCGGGGAGCCGGCCGAGCCGCTGGCCGAGCCGGCGCAGCCGCTCCTCCACGGCCGGACGGGTGAGCGCGGTGGCGGCGTCGTTGGGCAGACCGACCGCGGCCCGGACCAGATCGGCCAGCGGGGCGAGCCGACGCCGCTCGCCGAACGCGGCGCAGCGTACGGAGAGCACCCGGGCACCGGTGTGCGCGGCGTACCGGCCGGCGCCCACGTCGTAGCCGGCGGCGAGGCGTTCCACCTCGGCGGCGAACCGGGACTTGCCGATCCCCGCCTCGGCGGTCATCAGCAGCACCCGGGGCTCGCCTCGATCGATCACCTCGGCGAGCCGGCCGGCGACCCGGCCGATCTCGGTCTCCCGGCCCACGAAGGGCGCCTCGTCGCCGAGACCGGACCGGGTGCCCGGCGCGTCCAGGAGACCCAGCAGCTCGTACGCCTCGACCGGCTCGCGCTTGCCCTTGAGCCGCAGCGGGCGCAGCGCCCGCCAGGAGGCGACGTGCCGGGTGGCGGCGGCGGTCCGCGCACCGCCGTAGACCGCACCGACCGCGGCGGCGTCGGCGAGCCGGGCCGCGGTGTTCACCGTGTCGCCGATGACGGTGTATTCGATCGCCGCCTGGATGCCGGCGATCACGTCGCCGGTGTTCAGCCCGACCCGCAGGCCGAGCGGCGCACCGCCGCCCCGCTCGTCGTCGAGCACCCGGCGGACGGCCCGCTGCATGGAGAGCGCGGCCCGGACCGCGCGCTCGGCGTCGTCCTCGTGCGCGACGGGCGCACCGAAGACCGCCATGATCCCGTCGCCGGTGAGCTTGTCGACGTGGCCGCCGAAGGTCTTGACCGCACCGGCGAGGGCGGCGAGCACCCGGTCGGTCACCGCGCCGACCCGTTCCGGGTCGAGGTCCTCGGACCAGGAGGTGAAGTCGGAGAGGTCGCCGAAGAGCACGGTGACCACCCGCCGTTCGGCGGCGGGCAGCGTCGCGGCGGCCGGCAGCGCAGCCCCGCAGTTGTGGCAGAACCGCGCGCCGGGTACGGCGACGGTTCCGCACACCGGGCAGGTCACGGCTGCTCCACTCCGAGGTACTCGAGCTGCGCGCGGACCGACCACTCGGCGGCCCACCAGAGCGACCGGTCGACGTCGGCGTACACCTTGGCGACCACTTCGGGCGCGGTGGTGGCGCCCGCGGCGACCGCCGCGCGGACCTGGTCGAGCCGGGCCCGGCGGTGGGCGAGGTAGAAGTCGGCCGCCGCGCCGCAGTCGGCCAGCGCCGGGCCGTGCCCCGGCAGCGCCGGCACCCCCCGGCACGTCGACAGCAGCTCCAGGCTGGTCAGGTAGTCCCCGAGGTGCCCGTCAGGGTGGGCGACCACGGTGGTGCCCCGACCCAGGATGGTGTCGCCGGTGAGGACCACCCGCTCGTCGCCGTGCTCGACCAGGAAGCAGACCGAGTCGGCGGTGTGTCCCGGGGTGGCCAGCAGGCGAATCTCCAGGCCCGAGCCGTCGACGGGCCCGGTCAGCGGCTCACCGCCGATGGTGTGGGCCGGGTCGGCGGCGCGGACGGGCGCGCCGCCGAGCAGCTCGTGCAGCCGGGCCGAGCCCTCGGTGTGGTCCGGGTGCCCGTGGGTGATCAGCACGGACCCGACCGGCCCGTGCGCCGCGATCGCGGCCAGGTGCTCCTCGTCGGCCGGACCCGGATCGACGACGACCGCGTGCTCGGCGCCGGGGGCGCGCAGCACCCAGGTGTTGGTGCCGTCGAGCGTCATCGGCCCCGGGTTCGGGGCGCGCAGCAGCGTCACCCACCCCGGCAGCTCGTCCGCGAGGGCACCTGCCGCCCCGGTCACATGCCCGCCCATGGCAGCGATCGTACGACCCCGCCCGCCGCTCCCCACGATCTTGCAGCTCTGGCCTGTGATTTGTGGTCGTTCACGGCTTTCGCTGGGCCGGAACCAGCAAGATCGCGGGGACGGAGCGTGAGCGGCGGCTCAGCCGACCTCGACGATGACCTCGACCTCGACGGGGGCGTCGAGCGGCAACTCGGCGACGCCGACCGCGCTGCGGGCGTGCCGGCCGGCCTCGCCGAAGACCGCGAGGAACAGGTCGGAGGCGCCGTTGATCACGCCCGGCTGGCCGGTGAAGCCCGGCGCGCTGGCCACGAAGCCGGTCAGCTTCACGATCTTGACCACGTTCTCCAGGCCGACCAGCGAGTCGATCGCGGCGATGGCGTTCAGCGCGCACCGCTGCGCCAGGTCCTTCGCCTGGTCGGCGGAGACGCCGTTGCCGACCTTGCCGGTGGCGAGCAGCTTGCCCTCCGCCATCGGCAACTGGCCGGAGACATAGACGTGCTGCCCGGACTGGACGGCCGGCACGTAGCTGGCCACCGGCGGCACCACCTCGGGCAGGGCCAGGCCCAGCTCGGCGAGCTTCGCGTGCGGTCCGTTGCTCATGCCGCCACCTCGCTCCGCTCGGCGTCGCCATGAGCCGACTTCGCGCTGAGACCGATGATTCGCTCGCTACGCTCGCTCATGCCGCTCACGCCTTCGGCCGCTTGAGGTAGGCGACGAGCTGCTCCGGGTTCGGGCCGGGAACCACGGAGACCAACTCCCAGCCATCCTCGCCCCAGTTGTCGAGGATCTGCTTGGTCGCATGGACCAGCAGCGGGACCGTGGCGTATTCCCACTTCTGCATCAGGTAAAGGCTCCCTTGCCTGGCGTGGATTCGTCAGGCACAGCCTACGGGCCGCCGGTGTCAGCGGGACGCCGGACGTTGCCCCGGCGGCGAGGGCGGCTCGCCACAGGGACCCTCATGCTCGTACGGCTGCGGGCAACGGGACCGGTCGGGCAGCGGCAGGTCGCAGAAGACGCGGTGCCGGTTGTTCTGGTCGTCCGCCGTGGAGACCGTCGTCTCACCGGCGTCCAGTTCGCTGACGAAGCCGAGCGAGGTGGCCACGGTGCCGGCGAGCGCGGTCGCCGCCGCCAGGTCGGCGACCCGGACCGGCAGGTGGATGACGTACCCGGGCTCCTCCTCGTCCCGAACCCGATCGCCTGACCGGACCAGCGTGCGGAGCGCCTCAGCCGGGTGGCGATACGACCGCTCGTTGAACGGCAGCGCCAGACCGATCCCGTCGGCATCACCGGGCCGCCCCACCCGGTCAGCGGGGACGAACTGGGCTCGAGGGGTGTTCTCCGCGTCGCGCATGCGATCCTCCGGGCGTCGTACCTGCTCACCGTCAGCACCATCCGGCTCGGACCCACCGCCGCTCCGGTCCCGCGTCGCGACGAACGTAGGACCTGATGGCAGTCCCAGCAACGGGACGCGCAGACGCAATCACGTTCAGTCACATATGCGACACATCTCTCGACTGGAATACGACGGCAGGACCGCCTCCGACCCGCTCGTGCGGGCGACGAGCCGGTACGCGGGGCAGGCAAGGCGCCCATCGACCGCTACCCTTCCGATCTGGACGGGCGCCAGCGCTCGCCCGCCACGCTGGTCCACGTGTCCGTCGCCGGTGGCGACGACGCGCCGCACCCCGGGGGATGACATGACCCAACCGCCCATCGGTGGCGCCGCCGGTTCTCCCGGCGGTCCGTCCCACCAGGAGCCGCCCGCCGGCGCCGCGCCGCCTCCCGGGGCGGCGTACCCCCCGCCGGCCCCGGGGGCATTCCCCGCGCCGGCCTCCGGGGCGTACGCCCCGCCGGCCCCCGGGGCATTCCCCGCGCCACCCCCCGCGGCGTACCCCCCGCCGACCCCGGGGGCGTTCCCCGCGCCGGCGCCCGGCTACCCGCCACCGCCGGCGCCGGCGGGTCCGAAGAAGCGGCGCGGGCTGCTGATCACCTCGATCGTGCTGGCCGCGGCGATCCTGCTCTGTGGCGGTGGCGGCACCGCCGCGTTCCTGACGCTGCGCAAAGCCGAGGAGGGGAAGGGCGCGAAGGAGCCGGCGGTCGCCGTGAACGGCTTCCTCACCGCCGTCTACAAGGATCAGGACGCCCGGAAGGCGGCCACCTTCGTCTGCTCTGCCGCACGGGACGACAAGAAGATCGCCGCCAAGGTCGCCGAGGTGCAGAAGTACGCGACGCAGTACCACAACCCCCGGTTCCGCTGGACCACGCCGAAGGTGGACAACCAGACCGGGGAGCGGGCGACGGTGACCACCAAGGTCACCATGACCACCTCCGACGAGAAGGTGGCCGACCAGGAGTTGCGCTTCACCGTGGTGCAGAAGACGGGTTGGTGGGTCTGCGAGGTCGCCTGAGCCGGGCGACCGACGCGCGCTCTAAGCTCAACGGGTGGCAGCAGCTGAGCACCCGGCCGAACCGGCCGGCACCGCATGGCCGGCCCGCCTGCACGTGGTGACCGGGAAGGGCGGTACGGGCAAGACCAGCGTGGCCGCGGCGCTGGCCCTCGGGCTGGCCGCCGGCGGCCGGCGCACCCTGCTGGTCGAGGTGGAGGGGCGGCAGGGCATCGCCCAGCTCTTCGGCACCGACCCGCTGCCCTACGAGGAGCGGCACCTGACCGACGCCCGGGGCGGCGGCGAGGTGCGGGCCCTGGCGGTGGACGCCGAGGAGGCGCTCCTCGAGTACCTGGACATGTTCTACAAGCTCGGCGCGGCCGGCCGGGCGCTGCGCAAGTTCGGCGCCATCGACTTCGCCACCACCATCGCCCCGGGCCTGCGGGACGTGCTGCTCACCGGCAAGGTGAAGGAGGCGACCACCCGCACCAACGGCCAGCGCCGGGCGTACGACGCGGTGGTGCTGGACGCGCCGCCGACCGGGCGGATCGGCCGCTTCCTCAACGTCACCGCGGAGACCGCCCGGCTGGCCAAGGTCGGCCCGATCAAGACCCAGAGCGAGGGGGTCGCCGTGCTGCTCCGCTCGCCCATGGCGGCGGTGCACGTGGTGACACTGCTGGAGGAGATGCCGGTCCAGGAGACGGTCGACGCGATCGCCGAGCTGACCCAGCTGGGCTTCCCGGTCGGCCGGGTGATCGTCAACGGCGCCCGGCCGCCGGTGCCGACCGGCCGCGCGGTGACCTCCGCCGAGCTGAAGCGGGGGCTGGCGGCCGCCGGCCTGCCGACCGACGCGCGCACCGTCGCGGCCCTCACCGGCGAGGCGCGCGACCAGCAGGTACGCCGGGAGCTGGAGGACTCGCTCCGGGCCGACCTGGTGGAGCTGGGGCTGCCCCTGACCGAGCTGCCGCTGCTCCCCGACGGGGTCGACCGGGCCGGGCTGGAGACGCTGGCCGAGGCGCTCGTCCGGGCGGATTGACTCACACCTGCTGCCGGCACGGAGCAGAGACACCCGGAAGACCGATACGCTCGATTGGTGCCTTCCGAAGACGCGGCGCCACCGCTGGACGTCGACCAGATCCTCGCCGACCCCGGCGTACGGATCGTGGTGTGCTGCGGGGCGGGCGGAGTGGGCAAGACCACCACGGCGGCCGCGTTGGCGCTGCGGGCCGCCGAGCGGCACGGCCGGCGGACGGTGGTGCTCACCATCGACCCGGCCCGCCGGCTGGCCCAGTCGCTCGGCCTGACCGAACTGGACAACACCCCGCGCCAGGTCAAGGGCATCGACGTCGAGGCCAGCGGCGGCGAGCTGCACGCCATGATGCTCGACATGAAGCGCACCTTCGACGACGTGGTGCTCCAGCACACCGATCCGGCGAAGGCGGCGGAGATCTTCGCCAACCCCTTCTACCAGGCCATGAGCTCCACCTTCGCCGGCACGCAGGAGTACATGGCGATGGAGAAGCTGGGCCAGCTGCACGCCCGGGGCGAGTGGGACCTGATCGTGGTGGACACCCCGCCGTCCCGTTCGGCGCTGGACTTCCTGGACGCGCCGGCCCGGCTCTCCCGGTTCCTCGACGGCCGGATGCTGCGGCTGCTGCTCGCCCCGGCCCGGAGCGGGGGGCGGAGCATGTTCAGCTTCGTGACGGCCGGCTTCGGGATGTTCTCCAAGGCCGTGCAGAAGGTGCTCGGGGCGCAGCTGCTCACCGACCTCTCCGGCTTCGTCGCCGCGCTGGACTCGATGTTCGGCGGTTTCCGGCAGCGGGCCGAGCAGACGTACCGGATCCTGCAGGCACGGGAGACGGCGTTCCTGCTGGTCGCGGTGCCGGAACCGGACGCGGTGCGGGAGGCCGCCTACTTCGCGGGCCGGCTGCGCGAGGAGCACATGCCGCTGGCCGGCCTGGTGCTCAACCGGGTGCACCGGCCGGCGGTGCCGGAGCTGAGCGCGGCCGACAGCCGGGCTGCCGCGGCCCGGCTGGAGGACGCCGGCGGGCACGAGGGCACCGTCGAGGTGTTGCGGGCCCACGCGGCGCTGGCCCAGCAGGCGGTACGCGAGCAGCGGGTCGCGGCCCGGTTCACCGCGGCGTTCCCGGCCGTGCCGACGGTGTCGGTGACGGCGCAGCCCGCCGACGTGCACGACGTCGACGGGCTGCGGACGATCGGCGAGGCGATCAGCCAACGGTGAGCCGCGGTGACCGACGGGCCGGACGGCTCGGCGGTCAGTTCGCGGTGGTCACCAGGACCTTGTCCTTGCCGGCCTTCTCCTTGGCGTTCTTCTTCATGGCCGCCTCGAACATCTTTCGCCAGCTGGTCACCTGCGGGTGACGGCGCAGCAACGCCCGGCGTTCGCGTTCGGTCATGCCACCCCACACCCCGAACTCGATCCGGTTGTCGAGCGCGTCGGCCAGGCACTCGTACCGCACGGGGCAGCTCCGGCAGATCCGCTTCGCCACGTTCTGTTCAGCGCCCTGTACGAACAACGCATCCGGGTCACCGTTCTGACACGCCGCCAGTGACGGCCAGTCAGTGATCATGCCCATGTGTAAACGTCCCCCCTTGCAGTACCTACCGACGTCACGCGACCAGCCGTCGAAACTCCCCCCGGTCGTCCGGCCTGCCTCCCCAGGGCGGCACGGACGACATGCGGCTCTGTCGCCGCCAACCATCATGCTGTGTAGTCGCCTGATTACGCAACGTTGTCGGCGAAATCCATCATTCCGGACACTCCCGGCTTCCCGGGCTCTCGCCCGCCGTCTACCCCACCCGAGTACGTGAAAACGCTGCGCGGCTCCCCCTTTCGGGGGAGACTTCTGCGGGTCCACGCAACCACCCGCCAGGGTTCGTGCGTTTAGCACAACGAGGCCGGCGCGTGCTGGAAATGGGGAAAGTTCCCCGCGCGCCCCTCATTCCCTACTCGCGTACCCTGTCGAGGTGACCTGGATGCGGAAACGTGACCACAATGTGCTGACCAACGCCGCATCGCTACTCATCTGTGGCCTGCTGGCCGGCGTGGTGGTCGCGGCGGCGGCCTTCCCCGCAGTGGCGATGTCCGGACTGGCCGCCAAGGCGGGGGCCGAGACCTTTGGCGCGCTGCCCAAGGAACTGACCGTGGCCCGGTCCCCGCAGGCCACCGTCCTGTACGCCTCGGACGGCAAGACCGCGTTGGCCGCGATGTATGACGAGTACCGCAAGGAGGTCCAGCTCAAGGACGTCTCGCCCTACATGCAGAAGGCCATCATCGCGGCCGAGGACCACAACTTCTACAAGCACAACGGCGTCGACTTCAACGGCGTCGCCCGCGCGTTCGTCAACAACAGCTCCGGGGTCAACTCCCGGCAGGGCGCGTCCACCCTGACCATGCAGTACGTCCGGCTGGCCATCTCGTACTCGGCCACGCACCCGGCCGACGTGGTCGCCGCGACCGAGGACACCAGCGCCCGCAAGCTGCGTGAGATGTCGCTGGCCATGCAGGTCGACAAGGAGTTCTCCAAGGACGAGATCCTGGAGCGCTACCTGAACATCGCCGCCTTCGGCAACGGCGCGTACGGCATCTTCGCCGCGAGTCAGACCTACTTCGGCAAGCTGCCGAGCAAGCTCGACATCCAGGAGTCGGCGCTGCTGGCCGGCCTGGTGAAGGCGCCGACCGCGTTCGACCCCACCACCAAGTCCGGCTTCACGGAGGCGGTCGGGCGGCGCGACTACGTCATCCAGAACATGGTGCAGATCGGCGCCATCACCCAGGCGCAGGCCGACGAGGCCAAGAAGATCAAGCTGGTGGTCAAGGACAAGCGCGCTCCGAACGGCTGCGTCGCCGCCAACGAGCAGAGCTGGGGCTTCTTCTGCGACTACTTCTACCGCTGGTGGATGCAGCAGGAGACCTTCGGCGCCACCACGTACGACCGCGAGCGCCGGCTGAAGAGCGGCGGCTACTCCATCACGACCAGCCTGGACGTGCAGGCGCAGCGGGCCGCCGACAAGGCGGTCCGCAACCACCTGAGCGTGAACAGCAAGGCCGCCCGGATGGTGGCGGTGGTCGAGCCCGGCACCGGCCGGGTCCGCGCCGTCGCGGTCAACCGCAACTTCAAGCTCGACGATCCGACGAATCCGCAGAACAAGCTCTCCAGCGACCCGAAGAAGGCCAAGAAGAAGATCCGGGGCACCTACCCGAACACAGTCAACCCGCTGGTCACCGGCGGCGGTGGCGCCAACGGCTACCAGGCCGGCTCGACCTTCAAGATCTTTACCTTGGTGGCGGCCCTGGAGAAGGGCATCCCGCTCAGCTACACCATCAACGCGCAGCAGCAGTTCAAGTCCGACTACATCATCAAGCAGGGCTCGAAGGCTGCCTGCCCCGGCACCCACTTCTACTGCCCGCAGAACGCCTCGAAGTCGATGGCCGGCGTGCACAACATGTGGAGCGCGTTCGGCTTCTCGGTCAACACCTACTTCATCCCGCTCCAGCAGCAGGTCGGCGCGGAGAACGTGGTGAAGGCCGCGGAGAAGCTCGGCATCACCTTCCGCTCCTCAGACGACGCCAAGCTCGCCGCGGACGCGCACCAGTGGGGTGCGTTCAGCCTCGGTGTCTCGCAGACCACGCCGCTGGAGCTGGCCAACGCCTACGCCACCCTGGCCGCCGACGGCAAGTACTGCGAGCCGATCCCGGTCCAGGAGATCCGCGGCCCGGACGGCGACAAGCTGGACATCGCCAACCCGCGCTGCGAGCAGCGGATCGACACCCAGGTGGCCCGGGCCGCCGTGGACGCCGCCCGCTGCCCGGTGGGTGACCGCTCCTCGACCTCCGAGTGCAAGACGGCCACCGCAGGCGAGGTCCACCGCATCGTCAACGCGCCGGTGGCCGGCAAGTCCGGCACCACCGACTCGGACAAGACCTCGGCCCTGGTCGCGATGACCAAGCAGTACGCGGTGGCCGGCATCATGGCCGACCCGGACTGGCCGCAGACCAACCAGAAGATGGGCCACAAGGAGCTCACCGGCATCAACCCCGCGGTGACCGAGACGCTGCGGGACGCCATGAAGGGCAAGGAGCGGAAGGAGTTCACCCCGCCGAGCGGGAAGATCATCAAGGGCGACCAGCGCTCCATCCCCAACGTGAAGTGCCAGTCGATCGACGCCGCCAAGTCGCGGCTGCGCGGCGCCGGCTTCGACCCGGTGGTCTCCAGCAATCCGAGCCCGTCGGAGTGCCCGGCGGGCACCGCCGCCGGCACCAGCCCGGACGGGCGCACCATCAAGGGCGGCGTGGTGATGATCGAGGTCAGCTCCGGCCAGCCGAAGCCCGGCACCGGCACGGGGCCCGGCGGCCCGGCGGTCCCGCCGCCCGGCAACGGCAACGGCAACGGCCGGGGGCCGCGACCGCGCGGCTGACCCGGCCAACGACAGAGCGGGCGGGCACCCTGGTGGGGTGCCCGCCCGCTTCGTCGTTCGTCAGAGACCGAGCTGTCGGCGTACCTCGGCGGCGACCCGGCCGCCCTCGGCCCGGCCGGCCACGGCCGCCTGGGCCGCCTTCATGGCCGGGCCCATCTGCGCCTTGCCGGTGAAGCCGCCCGCGGCGAGCGCCCCCGTGACCAGCTCGGTCAGCTCGGCGTCGGAGAGCTGCTTCGGCAGGTAACGCTCCAGCACCTCACCCTCGGCGGTCTCCTTGCCGGCCTGCTCGGCACGGCCCGCGTCGGCGAAGGCCGTGGCCGCCTCGCGCCGCTTCTTCGCCTCCTTGGTCAGCACCGCGAGGACCTCGTCGTCGCTGAGCTCGCGCTTTTCCTTGCCGGCGACCTCGGCGTTGCCCACGGCCGCGAGGGCCATCCGCAGCGTGGAGGTGGTCAGCTCGTCGCGCGCCTTCAGGGCGGCGCGCATGTCGGCGGTGAGGCGATCCTTCAGCGTGCTCATGGACGGTCAAACTACCCTGAACGGCATGCGAAAGCGCACACTATTCCGGCTCGCCGCCGGGACCGTCGCCGCCGGCGCGGCCACCCTGGCGTACGCGTCCCTCGTCGAGCGCAACCTGTTCACCCTGCGGCGGTACGACGTACCGGTGCTTCCGACCGACGCCGAGCCGCTGCGCGTGCTGCACCTGTCGGACCTGCACATGATGCCCAACCAGCGGCGCAAGCAGGACTGGGTGGCCTCGCTGGCCGCCCTCGACCCCGACCTGGTGGTGGTCACCGGCGACAACATGGCGCACCCCGACGCCGTCCCCGGCGTGCTGCGGGCCCTGCAACCGCTGCTCGACCTGCCCGGCGCCTTCGTCTTCGGCTCCAACGACTACACCGGGCCGGTCTGGAAGAACCCGTTCACCTACTTGCTGCCCGACCGCGAGTACACCGAGGGCGTGCCGCTGCCGTACGAGGAACTGCGCGACGTGTTCACCGGCGCCGGCTGGGTGGACCTCAACAACGCGCGGACCACCCTGAAGGCGGGCGGCCGGGAGATCGAGCTGGCCGGCGTGGACGACCCGCACATCGAGCGGGACGACTACGACGCGGTGGCCGGCCCGGTCAGCTCCGGGACGACGCTCTCCATCGCCCTCAGCCACTCCCCCGAGCCGGCCGTGCTCGACCGGATGGCCGCCGACGGCTTCGGGCTGCTGCTGGCCGGCCACACCCACGGCGGCCAGGTCTGCGTGCCCGGCTACGGCGCGCTGGTGACCAACTGCGGCCTGCCCCGCTCGATGGCCCGCGGGCTGCACCGCTGGCCCGGCTCGGACTCCTGGCTGCACGTCTCCGCGGGCCTCGGTACGCACCCCACCGCACCGGTGCGGTTCGCCTGCCCGCCGGAGGCGAGCGTGCTCACGCTGATCTCCCGCTGACCGGCCCGCCCGGGGTGGGGGTACCGAGTTTGACCATCGGAGCGGGTGGGCTACTATTTGTCGGCACGCCTCGGGGTGTGGCGCAGTTTGGTAGCGCGCTTCGTTCGGGACGAAGAGGTCGTCGGTTCAAATCCGGCCACCCCGACCAGAGGTAACTGCATCAGGGCCCCTCCACGGAGGGGCCCTGATGCATATCTGTCATCGGCCCGGTGGCCGAGGACGCGATCCTGCCCACGGGCGGATGATCAATTTTCCTGGCAAGGTTGGTGGCATGCCCGGCCTCATCCGCTCCCGCCTGACCGACTGGACCACCCTCGTACCCCTGATCGCGGTCCTGGTGCTCGCGGCCGCCTGGGGGCGCCAGCTGCCCGGCCCGTTGATCGCGGTGGTGGCCGCGCTGCTGGCCGGTGCGGTCCTGGCCGCCGTGCATCACGCGGAGGTCGTGGCGCACAAGGTGGGGGAGCCGTTGGGCTCGCTGCTCCTCGCCGTGGCGGTCACGGTGATCGAAGTCGGACTGATCGTCACCCTCATGATCAGCGGCGGGGAAAAGACGCAGGCGCTGGCCCGGGACACCGTCTTCGCCGCGGTGATGATCACCTGCAACGGGATCCTCGGCCTGTCGCTGCTGATCGGCGCGCTACGTCACCGGGTCGCGGTCTTCAACCCGGAGGGCACCGGTGGGGCCCTCGCCACCGTGGCCACGCTCGCCACGCTCAGCCTGGTGGTGCCCACCTTCACCACCAGCCGGCCGGGCCCGCAGTTCTCCCCCGCGCAGCTCACCTTCGCGGCGGTGGCGTCGCTCGCCCTCTACGGCCTCTTCGTGCTGGTGCAGACCGGCCGGCACCGCGACTACTTCCTCCCGGTCACCCACGAGGGCAGCATCCTGGCCGTCGACGCCGACGGCGACGGGCACGCGGACCCGCCGTCGGCCCGTACCGCGCTGGCCAGCCTGGTACTGCTGCTGGTGGCGCTGGTAGCAGTGGTCGGCAACGCGAAGATAATCTCTCCGGCGATCGAGGCGGGTGTCTCGGCGGCCAACCTGCCGCAGGCGTTCGTCGGGGTGGTGATCGCCCTGCTGGTGCTGCTGCCGGAGACCCTCGCCGCGGCCCGGGCCGCCCGGCGGGACCGGGTCCAGATCAGCCTCAATCTGGCCCTCGGCTCGGCGATGGCCAGCATCGGACTGACCATCCCGGCCATAGCGCTGGCCTCCATCTGGTTGCAGGGGCCGCTGCTGCTGGGCCTCGGCGGCACGCAGTTGACGCTGCTCGCGCTCACCGCCGTGACCGGCGTACTCACCGTGGTGCCGGGCCGGGCGACCGTGCTCCAGGGCGGGGTGCACCTGGTGCTGCTCGCCGCGTTCGTCTTCCTGGCGGCCAGCCCCTGAGCGGTCCGTCCCGCCACCGTCAGTCGTGCAGCTCGGTGCGCGCGACCTCGGCGAACGCGGCGGCCAGGTAGTCCGCCAGCGGCCGGTCGGTGGCGGCCAGCAGGTCGGCGACGAGCAACGGCGCGTGCTGGGCGATCGCGGCCGGGTCGGGTGGCGCGTCGTCGTCGCCGGGTTCGTACACGCCGAGGGCGCTCGCCAGCAGGACCAGCAGCACGTGCGGGTCGACGTCGGGCCACCACGGCGCGGTGGACCGGACGCAGCGCTCCAGCACCTGGCGCACGTCGTCCCCGTCCAGCCCGTCCGGGTGGGTCTGCTCCAGCAGCAGCCGGACCACCCCGCCGAGCACCAGGCCGGCCCGGTCGGCGGCGGCCAGCCGTTCCACCGCCGGCCGGTACGCCTCGGCGTCCCGCTCGCGGGCGGTGGCCACCGCCTCGGTGGCGGCTGCGGCGATCTCGCGGGCCGGTGCGGGCAGGTGGCGCCAGGTGACGGTCACCCGGTCAGCATGTCAGACAGGGTGTTCTTGCTCACCGACCGGCTCTGCCGAACGCGGAACCGCCCGAAATCCGCTCGCCGCCTGTCACACCCGGGCAACAGAATCCAGGCATGCTGCGCCGCGCCCTACCCGCCCGCCCGGAAGCCCGTCGGATCCTGCTCGGCACCCTGTTGTCGGCCATCGGGCGCGGCCTGACCCTGCCGTTCCTCTTCATCTACCTCACCGACGTACGCGGGCTGACCGACAACCAGGCCGGCCTGGTCATCGGTTGGTTCGGGGCGGTGACGCTCGCCCTGTCGCCGCTGGGCGGGACGCTGATCGACCGGTTCGGCGCCCGCCGGGTGGTGCTGCCCTGCCTGGCGATCGAAGCCGTCGGCACCGGCTCGCTCGCGCTGGTCGACTCGATCGGCACGGCCTTCGCGGTCAGCACCCTGATCGCGATCGGCGGCTCGGCACTCTGGGCCGGGCAGACCACCATCCTCGCCTCGTTGACCGGCGACGGTGAGCGGCAGCGGGTGTTCGGGCTCCAGTTCGCCCTGCTCAACCTCGGCATCGGGGTGGGTGGCGTGATCTCCGGCGCGGTCGTCGACATCGCCCGCCCGGTCACCTTCCAGGCCATCTACCTGCTGGACGCGCTGAGCTACCTGACGCCGGGCCTGATCCTGCTGACCCTGCCGCACGTCGGGCACCGGCTGGTGCAGGCCCGGACGGCGGCCGCACGGTCGGCCGGGGGCTACCTCACCGTGCTGCGGGACCGGCCGTTCCGGCGCCTGGTCATCTTCGGTCTGGTGCTCACAACCTGCGGCTATGCGCAGATCGAAGTGGGCTTCACCGCGTACTCGATCCGGGTGGTGGAGGTGACGCCGCGGGTGGTGGCCTGGGCCCTCGCCTGCAACACCGTGATGATCGTCCTCTCCCAGCTGCTGGTGATCCGCCGGATGGAGGGGCGCAGCCGGACCCGGGCGCTCGCCGCGGTGGGCGCGGTCTTCGCGGCGGCCTGGCTGGTCCTCGGCGCGGCCGGCCTGGTCGGCACGGGCAACGCGCTGGTCGCGGCGCTCGGCGTGGTGGCCTGCGCGGCGATCTTCGGGTTCGGCGAGACCATGCTCTCGCCGGTGATGCCGGCGCTGACCAACGCGCTCGCCACTGACGAGCTCCGCGGCCGGTACAACGCGATGAGCTCGATGATCTTCGGAGTCAGCGGGATCATCGGCCCGGTCACTGCCGGCCCGCTGCTCGGGGCGGCACACGGGCGGCTCTGGGTGGCCGTCGTGGTGGGCGGCTGCCTGGCCGCGTCGGCGCTGGCGCTGTCGTTGCGCCCGCTGCTGACCGCCGCCCAGGACGGTCGCACCGCCCCGGCCCCGGCGGCCCAGCCGCAGCCCGTCGTCGCCTGAGCGCATCGGGAAAGTGCGGCCTCGAGACCGCTGGAGTTGGCACTTTCCCCGAAGTTGCCGCCTGCCGGCGGCCGCTTGAGGCGAGCGGAGGACCGGACGCGAACGGGCCCCGGAGCGGCTGCTCCGGGGCCCGTCGTGGTTCGGGTCGCCGTCAGGCGGCGGGGACCTCCGCGGTGGTCTGGATCCGGTCCAGCGCCGGCGGCGAGACCGGCGACTTCGCGGTCAGGTACGCGGTGAAGGCGTCCAGGTCGATCATGCCGGTGACCTGGTTCTTCCCACCCGGCAGGACGCTGAAGCCGTCGCCGCCACCGGAGAGGAAGTTGTTCACCGTGACCCGGTAGGTCGCGGTGTCAACGACCGGGGTGCCGTTGATGGTGAGGCTGCCCCGGACCACCCGGGTGCCGCTGCACGGCGAGCTGGCGGGCGCGGTGGTGCCGTTGACGTCGACGACGTAGTGCACCGTCGAGGACGCGTACAGCACCCGGGCGACAGTGAACTGCTGCTCCAGCATGCAGTAGAGCTGCGCGCCGGTCAGGTCCAGCGTCACCAGGTTGTTGGCGAACGGCTGGACCGTGAACGCCTCGGCGTAGGTGACCGGGCCGGCGTCGACGTCGGCGCGGACGCCACCGGGGTTCATGAACGCGGCCACCGCGTTCTGCTCGTTGTCGGTGGCGGCGAGCTGGGCGTCGGCGATCAGGTTGCCGAGCGGCGACTCACCGGTCTGGTACGTCGGCTTGCCGTTGGCGTCGACCCCGGTCTGGTACAGGTTCTCCTGGGACTTGGTGATCACGGCGGTGGTCTCGCCGACCACCTTGTCGGCCACCGGGCCGAGCGCGGTCTTGTAGTGGGTGATCAGGTCGGCGGTGGCGGTGTCCTTCGGGACGTCCCGGGTGACCACGACGTTGTTCGCCTTGGCGCTGATGACGTCCTTGGTACGCCGGTCGATCTTCAGGTCGATGTCGGTGACCAGGCGACCGAACGAGCTGGCACTGGTGACCAGCTTGCCGTTGACGTTGCAGTTGTACGCGGCGTGGGTGTGCCCGCTGACGATCACGTCGATGGCCGGGTCCATCCGGTTGGCGATGTCGACGATCGGGCCGCTGAACCCGGTGCAGTCGTTGATGCCGCCGCCGTTCTGCACGCCGCCCTCGTGCAGCAGCACGACGATGGCCTGCACACCCTGGGCCTGCAGGATGCGGGCGTACTTGTTGGCGGTGTCGGCCTCGTCGGCGAAGCTCAGGCCGGCGACACCCTGCTGGCTGACGATCTGCGGGGTGCCCTCCAGGGTCATCCCGATGAAGCCGACCTTGATGCCGTCGACCTTCTTGATGCCGTACGGCGGCAGCAGCGGCTGGCCGGTGGCGGTCTTGAAGGCGTTCGCCGAGAGGTACTGGAACTTGGCGCCGTTGAACGGGGTGCCGTCGGCGCAGCCGTCGACCGGGTGGCAGCCGCCGTTCTGCATGCGCAGCAGCTCGGTGGCGCCCTCGTCGAACTCGTGGTTGCCGACGCTGGTGAAGTCGAGGCCGGCGAGGTTCATCGTCTCGATGGTCGGCTCGTCGTGGAAGGCCGCGGAGAGCAGCGGCGAGGCGCCGATCAGGTCACCGGCGCCGACCGTGATGGTGTGCTCCCGCTCCTCCTCGGTGGTGCCGCGCAGCTTGTTCAGCTGGGTGGCCAGGTATTCGGCGCCACCCGCGGTCTTGCCGTCGATGGTGCCGCTGGATCCGGTCGGCGGCTCGAGGTTGCCGTGGAAGTCGTTGATGGCGAGCAGCTTGACATCAACCGGCTTCGGATCGGCCTCAGCCTGATTCGGGTGGACGGCGACCGCGGTGAACGCGGTCGCGGCGAGTGCGGCCAGGCCGACAGCGGCCCGGCGCATGCCGGGGACGGACATGGGACTCCTCGTGAGATACCGGCGCGTGGCGGGCCCGGACGATCATTCGCCCGGCGACCCTGCTGTGTGCCGTGACAGGGGTCGGTCGGCGAACGGCGTGAATCGGGGGAAACGCCGCCCCGCCGGGGGCAAGCTTCTCATCCGCCGGGCGATCGGTCGACCAGGGCGGCACACCTGGATGCTGGACGGGGGCGGCGACGTGCACCGGTCTGCCCGAAGAGTCCGACATGACGGGCAGATGAATTCCTGCACGGCCCCCCACAGTCCCGGGCCGGCAGTAGAAAGTAGCCATGACGTCGAACGGGACCACCTGGACGGTGGATACGGTGCGGTCCGCCGATGGCACCACGATCGCGTACGAGACCGCCGGGGAGGGACCGCCGATCATCCTGGTCGGCGGGGCCTTCAACGACCGCGGCACCACCCGTCCGCTGGCCGCCGCGCTGGCGTCCGACTTCACCGTGTACGGCTACGACCGGCGGGGACGCGGCGCCAGCGGCGACACCGGGCCGTACGCGGTGCAGCGGGAGATCGAGGACCTGGCGGCCCTGATCGACCGGACGGGTGGCCGGTCCCACCTCTACGGCCTCTCCTCGGGGGCGATCCTCGCCGCGTACGCGGCCGCCGAGGGGCTGCCGGTCATCGCGCTGGCGCTCTTCGAGCCTCCGTTCCAGGCCGGGCCGCACGGCGGCCCCAAGCCGGGGCTGGCCGTACGCCTGGCCGAACTGGTGTCGGCGGGCCAACGCGACGACGCGGTCGGGCTGTTCCTGATCGAGGCGGTCGGGGTGCCGGCCGAGGCGGTCTCCGGCATGCGCGGCACGCCGGAGTGGGCCTGGATGGAAGGGCTGGCGCACACCCTGGCCTACGACACCACGGTGACCGGCGGCGGCGAACTGCCGGCCGCCCGGCTCGCCACGATCGCCGTACCGACGGTCGTGGTGGACAGCACGGGCAGCCCGGGGTGGCTGCGGGACGCGGCCGCCGCGACGGCCAGGGCGATCCCCGGCGCCACCCACCTCAGCCTGGCGGGCGGTTTCCACGAGGTGCCGCCGGAGACGCTGGCCCCGGCGCTGCGCGCCGCCCTGCTGCACTGAGCCGGCCGGCTCGTACCCGACGGACCAGAGCCGGTCCACGGCTTCAGAACCAGCAGGTCTGCCCGGCGGCGTGGCTGACCTGGACGGTGTGTGTGACACAGCCGCCGTCGGCCACCCGGTGCAGCAGGAAGGCGGTCGGCTCGGCGACCAGCCCGATCTCCTCGTCCTCGCTCATGGTCAGGCTGGCCTGCACCCAGGTGCTCGGCGCGGTGGTCAGCACCGTCCCGGCGAACGCGCTGGTCACCGCCCGGTGCAGGTGACCGGCGGTGACCCGGACGACATGGGGGTGCCGCCCGATCACCGCCGCGAGCGCGTCGGCGTCGGCGAGCCGGATGGCGTCGGCGGCCGGGACGCCGACGGCGACCGGCGGATGGTGCAGACACACGACGGCGGGCGCGTCCGGCCGGCCGGCGAGCACCCCGTCGAGCCAGCCGAGTTGCTCCTCGCCGAGCCGCCCACCGCTGCCGCCGGGGGCGAGCGAGTCGAGCACCACCAGCGTCGCGTCCGGGTGGTCGACGTGGTAGTACGCGGAGAAGCCACCGCCCAGGCAGGGAGTGCCGCCGAAGGTGTCGAGCAGGGACTCCCGATCATCGTGGTTGCCGGTGGCGAGGTGCACCGGCAACGGGAAGCGCCCGATGATGTCGCGCAGCGCGACGTACTCGTCGGGGCGGCCGTTGCTGACCAGGTCACCGGTGATCACCACGCAGTCCGGCCGGGGTCGCAGGGCCAAGACCCGGCCGAGGGCGCGGTGCAGCCCGGACGCCTGCTCGGCGGCGAGCGGACCGGTGGTCACGTGCGGGTCGCTGAGCTGGGCGATGAGCATCGACGCCTCCTCGGGCCCGGGACCCTCACGCTATCGTCGCAGGCCCCGCCGCGCGGCCCCGCCTTACCCACAGGCGGCGTCCACACCCTGTGGATAGCACATGTGTACGAAGGTCGGTGGACCGTCCGCTGAGTACCCTTGATCGCACCCCGGCCCCTGACCAGGAACGACGTGGATCACGAGCGAGTCCTCCGAGACGTCACGGTCCGCCTCCCGATGGCGTCGACCGCCCTGGAGGCGTGCCGGTGGACGGTCACCGCGCTGGCCCGGCACACCCCGGCGGCCATCTCGATCCTGCTCCAGGTCCACGACCGGCTCCGCTGCGTCGCGGCCACCGGCGCCTGGCAGGTCTTCTCCACCGTGCCGCCGAAGACCGGAATCGTCGGCCGGGTGTACGCCACCGGCGAGCCCGCCATCGTCGCCGACGTCACCGCCGACCCCGATCACCTCCCGGTACGCCCCGATGTCACCGCCGAGGTCTGCGTGCCGCTGCGCGGCCCGACGGGCCGGCCGATCGGCGTGCTCGACCTGCAGTGGAGCGGCCCGGTCGAGCTGGACCGGTGGCGGGAGACCGCCGAGCGGCTGGCCGCCCGGCTGGGCGCCCGGATCGTGGCGCTGGACGGCCCGCCGGCCGAGAGCCGCAGCGAGAAGCTGCTCCGGCACGCTGCCGCGATGACCGCAGCGCCCACCGAGTGGGACCTGATGACCGCCGCGATCGCCGCGGCCCGGGACGTCTCTGGCCTCTCCGCCGCCGTGCTGCTCCTCGCCGACCGGCCGGGGCCGCGGCTGAGCGCGCCGACCGGCACGCCCGGCGAGCTGGAGTCCCGGCTCCGGGCCGAGCTGACCGAGGCCGACCCCGCCGTGCTCGGCCGGCTGATCGCCGGGGCGCACCGGCAGGGCTCGGCGTACACGCTGGGCGAGGCGAGGCACCCGCCGACCGAGGACCACCTACCGCTGGCCCGGGCCGGGGCGCGCACCCTGGTGACGGTGCCCGTCGGGCCGCCGGACACCGGCGGGGTGCTGCTGGTCGCCGACGAGCGGCTGCTGCGCCCCGACCCGACCACGGTCAACCTGATGGAGCTGCTGGCCGGGCAGGCGTGGACCTGCCTCGACCGGCTGCGTACGCTCGCCCGGCTGCGCGAGCAGGCCAACTCCGACCCGCTCACCGGATTGCGCCACACCGGGCCGTTCGGCCGGCGGATCGCGAGCGCCACGCCCGGGCGTACCGCCCTGCTGGCGATCGACGTGGACGGCTTCAAGGACGTCAACGACACGTACGGCCACCAGGCCGGGGACCGGCTGCTGGTCGGGCTGGCCCGGGCGCTGGAGGGGGCGCTGCGGCAGGGCGACGAGCTGTACCGGACCGGCGGCGACGAGTTCGTCGCGGTGATCGAGGTGAGCCGCCCCGAGGAGGCGGTCCGGATCGCCGAGCGGCTCACCGAGGCGGCCCGGCGGACCGGCCGTACGATCAGCGTCGGCGTCGCCCTGCCCCAGCCCGGCGAGTCCCCCGACCTGGCCCTCCGCCGCGCCGACCAGGCCCTCTACGCCGTCAAGCGGCACGGCCGCGACGGCGTCCGCCTCGCCGCCGCCTGACCGCTCATGCCCGCCGCGCCCTGGCGCGATCCGCTCCACCTCGGCGAAGTAGCGGTATCCCCCGCCCCCTGATCCACCCCACTTGGGCGAAATGGCCAGTGTCCGCTGCCGGCCGGTCGTCGCCCGCAGGGCCGATGCTGGCGGCGCCGTCAGGAGCGGGTGAGTTCGGCGGCGAGGAGCTCGGCGATCTGGGCGGTGTTGAGGGCGGCGCCCTTGCGCAGGTTGTCGCCGGTGACGAAGAGGTCGAGCGCCCGCGGGTCGTCCACGGCGCGGCGGATCCGGCCGACCCAGGACGGGTCGGTGCCGACGGCGTCGATCGGCATCGGGAACTCGCCGGCGGCCGGGTCGTCGACCAGGATCACGCCGGGCGCGTTGCGCAGCGCCTCCCGGGCCCCCTCGGCATCCACCTCGGTGGCGAAGACCGCGTGCACGGCGATCGAGTGGCCGGTCACCACCGGCACCCGTACGCAGGTGGCGGAGACCTTGAGGTCGGGCAGTCCGAGGATCTTGCGCGACTCGTTGCGCATCTTCAGCTCCTCGGACGACCAGCCGCCGTCGGCCAGCGAGCCGGCCCACGGCACCACGTTGAGCGCGAGCGGGGCCGGGAACGGGCCCAGCTCGTCGCCGACCGCCTGCCGCACGTCGCCCGGACGGGAGCCGAGCACCCGGTCCCCGGCGATCTTGCCGAGCTGGGCGTGCAGCGCGTCCACGCCGGCCTGCCCCGCCCCGGACACCGCCTGGTATGACGCGAGCACCAGTTCCCGCAGCCCGTACTCGCGGTGCAGCGGAGCGACCGCCACGATCATCGCCAGGGTGGTGCAGTTGGCGTTGGCGATGATCCCCTTGGGCCGGTTGCGGACCTGCTCGGGGTTGATCTCCGGCACCACCAGCGGGACGTCCCGGTCCATCCGGAACGCGCCGGAGTTGTCCACCGCGACCGCACCCCGGCTGACCGCGATCGGCGCCCACTCGGCCGAGACCTCGTCCGGGACGTCGAACATCGCCACGTCCACACCGTCGAACGCCTCGGGGCTGAGCGCCTGGACGGTGAGCAGCTCACCCCGGCACTGCACCTGCCGGCCGGCCGAACGCTCGGAGGCGAGGAGCCGGATCTCGCCCCAGACGTTGCGCCGGGAGGAGAGCAGTTGGCACATCACCGTGCCGACGGCACCGGTCGCCCCGACCACGGCGAGGGTGGGCAGCGACGGCATGGCCGGCTACCGCCCGGTGCCCGCGTAGACCACGGCCTCGGACTCGCCGCCCAGATCGAAGGCGTCGTGGATGGCCCGGACCGCCTTGTCGAGGTCGGTGTCCCGGCACACCACGGACACCCGGATCTCGGAGGTGGAGATCATCTCGATGTTCACGCCGGCCGCGCCGAGGGCCGCGAAGAAGCCGGCCGCGACGCCCGGGTGCGAGCGCATGCCGGCGCCGATCAGGGAGACCTTGCCGACGTGGTCGTCGTAGAGCAGGCCCTTGAACTTGACCACGTCCTGGATCTTGCTGAGCGCGGCCATCGCGGTCGGGCCGTCGGTCTTGGGCAGGGTGAACGAGATGTCGGTGCGCCCGGTGCCCTCGGTGGACACGTTCTGCACGATCATGTCGATGTTGATCTCGGCACCGGCCACGGTGTCGAAGATCCGCGCGGCGGCACCCGGCTCGTCGGGCACCCCGACAATGGTGATCTTCGCTTCGCTGCGGTCGTGGGCGACCCCGGTGATCAGTGCCTGTTCCACAGGAAGGTCCTCCATCGATCCGGTGACCATCGTGCCGGTGTTGGTCGAGTATGACGAACGGACGTGGATCGGCAACCCCGCGCGCCGGGCGTACTCGACGCTGCGCAGGTGCAGCACCTTGGCGCCGCAGGCGGCCAGCTCCAGCATCTCCTCGTAGGTGATGTGCTTGATGTGCCGGGCGTTCGGCACGATCCGCGGGTCGGCGCTGAAGACGCCGTCCACGTCGGTGTAGATCTCGCAGACGTCCGCGTCGAGCGCGGCGGCGAGCGCCACGGCGGTGGTGTCCGATCCGCCCCGGCCCAGCGTGGTGACGTCCTTGGTGTCCTGCGAGACGCCCTGGAAGCCGGCCACGATGACCACCGCGCCCTCGTCCAGCGCGCCCTTGAGGCGGCCCGGGGTGACGTCGATGATCCGCGCCCTGCCGTGCACCGAGGTGGTGATCACGCCCGCCTGCGAGCCGGTGAACGAGCGGGCCTCGTACCCGAGGTTGTGGATGGCCATGGCGAGCAGTGCCATGGAGATCCGCTCCCCGGCGGTGAGCAGCATGTCCAGCTCGCGGCCGGGCGGCAGCGGGCTGACCTGGTTGGCCAGGTCGAGCAGCTCGTCGGTGGTGTCCCCCATCGCGGAGACCACCACGACCACGTCGTCGCCGGCCTTGCGGGCGGCCACGATGCGCTCGGCCACGCGCTTGATCCGCTCGGCGTTGGCGACGGAGGATCCGCCGTACTTCTGCACCACGAGTGCCACGACGGTGCACTCCCTCCCAGCGACGACCCTGAGCGTGCCGACGCCGCCGGATTCCGGTCCGGCGGCGTTTGTCAGACCTCCTCAGGGTATCGGGCGGCGCGCGTCACCGGGCCGGGTGATCCCACCATCCGGCCCGGCGTGGGGCGGCTCACCAGGGCCGGACACCCCGCCGGCGGGCCCCGCGACACGCCGGCGGAACAGCCGTACAGCGGGCTCCCCCGGCCCGTCCGGCACCGCAGAATGACCCGGTGCACGCTCACCTCCGCACGGCCCGGCGGCTCACCGGCGCCCTGGCGATCGTCCTGCCGGCGCTGCTGGCCGCCTGCACCGCCGCCCCGCCGGAGCCGGTCCCACCCGGCGCCACCGACCCGGCGCCCGCGGAGGTGGACGCGGCCCGCGACGAGCTGGCCGCCCTGGCGGCCGCCGCCCAGGACCGGCACCTCACCGCCACCTACACCTTGACCGGCACGGACGGCTCGGCCCGGACGGTCTCGGTGACCAGCGCGAACGACGGCACCTGGCGGGTGGACGTGCCCGGTTGGGGGCTTGGCGGCACGGTCGACGTGTCGCTCGCCGCCACCGCCGACGGGCTGTTCCAGTGCGCGCTGCCCTCGGCCGGCCGCCCGCAGCCGGCGAGCTGCGTACGCCTCGGCGAGCCGGACGACGCCGTGCCCCGGAAGCAGGACGTCCGGGTGCAGCACCCGTTCACCGACTCGCTGGAGGTGCTCACCGACCGGCGGGCCCCGCTCGCGGTGTCACCGGCCACGCCGCCGGCCGGGGCCAGCGGCCAGTGCTACTCGGTCGAGTCGACCTCCGCGTCGCTGAACGCTCCGCTGGACGTGGGCATCTACTGCTACCGGCCGGACGGCACCCCGACCGCGGTCCGCGCCGCCTTCGGCACCCTGAAGCTGGCCGGCGAGCCCGGCCCGGCCCCGGCCACCGTGCGGTTGGCCGGCCCGGTCACCGAGGGCGAGCCGATCGGCACCGACTCGCCCACCGACGGCCCGAGCCCGGAAACGCCTTGACCCTATTGTCCGTTACGGGTGCTCTTAGCCACATCTGACCGGCCCGGCCGAGGGCAGCCAACGCCCATCCGGGACGCTCTACCCCATGGCCGACCTCACACCGCTGCTCGCCTTCCGCTGGAGTCCCCGCGCCTTCGACCCGGAGGTGGAACTCGCCGGCGACGATGCCGCCTCGCTGCTGGAAGCCGCCCGCTGGGCGCCGTCGGCCGGGAACGCGCAGCCGTGGCGGTTCGCCCTGGGGCACCGGCAGGACGAGACCTGGAAGCGGATCCTCGTCAACCTCCCCGAGCACGACCAGACCTGGGCCCGGCACGCCGCCGCGCTGGTGGTCGGCGCGCACACCGGCGGCGACCCGGAACGGGCCGCGTACGACCTGGGCCAGGCGGTCGCCCACCTGACCGTGCAGGCCAGCGCGCTCGGCCTGCACGTGCACCAGCTCACCCGCTTCGACCGGGCCGGCCTCGCCACCGAGCTGGATCTGGCGCCCGGGATCCGGCCGCTGGTGGTGGCGGCCGTCGGCCGCCTCGGCGACCCGTACGCGCTCCCCGCGGAGCTGCGCGCCCGGGAAACCGCGCTGCGCCGCCGCCACCCCCTCGCCGCGCTCCTCCTCCGGTGACCCGCGCCGCGCCGAAATCGTGCTCGATCCAGGAAGTAGCGGCCTCGGAGTGACCGGGATGCCACTCGATCCAGGATCGAGCACGATCTTGCCAAGCCGGGGCGGGGCGGAGGACGGGTCAGCCGCCGCGGCTGGCGCGGAGCAGGGCCATGCCGGCCTCGGTGTTCCGGTAGAGAACGTGCCGGCCCTGCCGGGTCCGGGTGATCAGCCCGGCGGCGAGCAGCGCGGAGAGGTGCTGGGAGACATTCCCGCCGGACATCCCCACCCGGCGGGCCAGATCGGTGGTGGTGGCCGCCGTGTCGAGGAGGTTGAGCAACGCGGCCCGGCCCGACCCGACCACCCGGGCCAGCGGGTCGCCGGGTGGCACGGCGGACACCTCCCAGAGCGTCCCCACCGCCCGGACCGGGTACGTCCCGGCGGGCGGCGAGTCCTCCAACAGGTTCCACAGCACCCGGCGGTCGGTGAAGATCCCCGGGTTGAGCACCAGCCCTCGCCCACCCAGGTCGAAGTCGAGCCGCCACGGATCGTCGCTGATTACGCGGTCGCCGAGCCAGCGCAGGGTCGGGTGGAGCTGGCCGAAGAACTGGCCCGCGCCGGCGTCGGCGAGCAGGGCGGCCCGGTGGGCTATGTCCGCCTCCAGCAGCGCGCGGATCCGCGGCCAGTCCGGGGCGATCGCCTCGTCGTACCAGACCCGAAGGGCGGTGACGAGCTGCGGCAGCAGGCCCCGGGGGTCGTTGAGCAGAGCCCACCCGAACGGACTCAGCGGGCGCCTCGGCGCGGTGGCCAGCAGGTCCCGGACCACCACGTCCGGCGGGGTGGCGGCGATCTGTTCGAGCTGCTCCGCCAGCTCGACGTCGGGGCGGGCGGCCGGTGGGGTGAGGAAGTCGGGCAGCCAGCGACGCGGCCGGGTCAGCTCGACCAGTGGCCGGACCCGGACCGCGACGTCCGGGCGGCGCAGCGTCGCCCGGGCCCGGTCGATCCAGGGCAGGTGCACCGCGTGCCGGACCGGGTCGTCCAGCGCCCACATGCTGGAGACGGTCTCCCCGACCGGGGAGATGGCGAGGCGTACCCCCGCTACGTCGGCCGCACCGAACCGCAGCTGTGACATCACCACCCCCGTCGAGGATTCGGCTCAGCCTAAAAGGCTCGACCGGGCCGCGGGGGGCACGGTTTGCTCGACCCTCATGGGGGCCAGGGACACCATCCGCATCGCCGTCCGGCACGTCGTACCGCCGGCCGGCCTGACCCGCGCCCTGGCCGTGCAGGCCATGGTGTACGCCGTCGGCCACGGCCTCTTCCAGGCCGGCAGCGCGGTCTTCTTCACCCGGGCGCTCGGGCTCAGCCCGACCGAGGTCGGACTCGGCCTCTCGCTGGCCGCCGGGGTATCCCTGCTCGGCACGGTCCCGCTCGGCGCGGTCACCGACCGGTACGGCGCGCAGCGGGTGTGGCTGGTCGGCATGCTGGCGGAGGCGGCGCTCTTCGGGGCGTACCCGTTCGTGGGCGGCTTCGCCGGGTTCCTGGCCGTGGTGGTCGCGCTGGCCGTGGTGGACGCGACCACGGGGGTGGCCCGGCAGGTCTACTCGATCAACGTGCTCCGCCCGGAGGACCGGGTGACCGCGCTGGCCTACCAGCGCTCGGCGCTCAATGTCGGCTTCGGGCTGGGCGCGGTGATCAGCGGCGTGGTGCTGGCCGTGGACACGCTGGCCGCGTACCGGGGGATGGTCTGGTTCAACGCGGCGATGCTGCTGGTCACCGCGATCTTCGTGCACCGGCTGCCGCGGGTGCCGGTCGCAGCCGCACCGGCTGACGGGCCCAGTCGCTTCGCCGTGCTGCACGACCGGCCGTTCATGGCGGTGTCCCTGCTGGCCGGGCTGCTCGGCGCGCACGGAACGCTCTACCTGGTGGTGCTGCCGCTCTGGGTGCTCAGCCACACCGACGCACCGCGCATCCTGATCGCGGCGCTGGTGCTGCTCAACACGATCCTCGCGGTGCTGCTCCAGGTACGCGCCAGCCGGGGTGCCGACACGGTGGCCGGCGCCGGTCGGGCGCTGCGCGTCGGCGGCCTGTTGATCGCCCTGTTCTGCCTGGTCCTGCCGATCTCGGCGGTGACCGGTGGGGTGCTGACGATCGTGGTGCTGGTGGTGGCGGCGGTGGTGCTCACCCTCGCCGAGCTGGTCCAGTCGGCCGGTGCCTGGGGGATCACCAGCACTCTTCCGCCGGCCGCGCACCGGGGCGCTTACGTCGGCGCGTTCCGGCTCGGCGGGCAGCTCCAGTACCTGGCCGGCCCGGCCGGGCTGACCGCGCTCGGGGTCACCACCGGCGGCTGGGGCTGGTTCCCGATGGCCGCGCTCTTCGCCGGCGCCGCGGTCGCGGCGGTGCCACTGGTCGGCTGGGCGGCCCGCCGCCCCCGCCTCGGCGAGACCGCGCCGGTCGGGCCGGGCGCCCGTGCGGTGAGTGGACCAGAGGCCGACACGCCCACCCGCGTGCCGGGTTGATCAGGGGCCGGGCGGCGCGCCTGCGGTCGTCGAGCGACCCTGGATCCGTCCCCGAGCCCGGGCGCGGACGCTCTCCTGTGGCACGGCGGTGACTGGGATCCACGTCTCACATGACGGACCCACCTACCACCGGGCCTCGTGATCACGTAGGGTCACCTTGTCATGTGGCAGGCGCACCTTCTCCTTGGCTGCCGCGACGAGGCCTGACCGGCCGGCACCTCGTCGCGGAGTTGAACCGCGCCGTCCAGCACATCCGAACTTCTTCTCGGCACCGCCCGGCAACGTCGCCCGGCATCTCGCCGACACCTTCCGATCTGCTGACGCCACATGCCCCCAAGGGAGCACTCCGAGATGGCTGAAACCGCCACCGAAGCTGAGACCAATCCGATCGCCCGGCAGCGCCCCAGCCGGATGCCGTTCCACCGTTACCTGCCGTACCACCAGCAGTTCCGCCTCGACCTGCCGGACCGCACCTGGCCGACCCGCCGGGTCGAGGCCGCGCCGCGCTGGTGCGCGGTGGACCTCCGCGACGGCAACCAGGCGCTGATCGACCCGATGTCGCCGGAGCGCAAGCGCCGGATGTTCCAGCTGCTCGTGCAGATGGGTTACAAGGAGATCGAGGTCGGCTTCCCCTCGGCCAGCCAGACCGACTACGACTTCGTCCGGCAGCTGATCGAGCAGGACCTGATCCCGGAGGACGTCACCATCCAGGTGCTCACCCAGTGCCGGGAGCACCTGATCGACCGGACCTTCGAGTCGCTGCGCGGCGCCCGCCGGGCCATCGTGCACTTCTACAACTCCACCTCGACGCTGCAGCGGCGGGTGGTCTTCGGCCTGGACCGGGACGGCATCACCGACATCGCCACCACCGGCGCCCGGCTCTGCCAGAAGTACGCGGAGATCCACACCCCGGACACCGACATCCACTACGAGTACTCGCCGGAGTCGTACACCGGCACCGAGCTGGAGTACGCGCTGGAGGTCTGCGCCAAGGTCATCGAGGTGGTCGACCCGACCCCGGACCGGAAGCTGATCGTCAACCTGCCGGCCACCGTCGAGATGGCCATGCCGAACGTGTACGCCGACTCGATCGAGTGGATGCACCGGCACCTGCCCCGGCGGGACAGCCTGGTGCTGAGCCTGCACCCGCACAACGACCGGGGCACCGGCGTGGCCGCCGCCGAGCTGGGCCTGCTGGCCGGCGCGGACCGGATCGAGGGCTGCCTGTTCGGCAACGGCGAGCGCACCGGCAACGTCGACCTGGTGACGCTCGGGTTGAACCTGTTCTCGCAGGGCATCGACCCGATGATCGACTTCTCGAACATCGACGAGGTCAAGCGGGCGGTTGAATACTGCAACCAGCTGCCCGTGCACGAGCGGCACCCGTACGCCGGCGACCTGGTCTACACCGCCTTCTCCGGTTCACACCAGGACGCGATCAAGAAGGGCTTCGACGCGCTGCACGCCGACGCCGCCCTGGCCGGCGTGCCCGTCGACGAGTTCACCTGGGCCGTGCCCTACCTGCCGATCGACCCGAAGGACCTGGGCCGCACCTACGAGGCGGTGATCCGGGTCAACTCGCAGTCCGGCAAGGGCGGCGTCGCGTACATCATGAAGAGCGAGCACCAGCTGGACCTGCCGCGCCGCCTCCAGATCGAGTTCTCCGGCGTGGTCCAGCAGGTCACCGACCACGACGGCGGCGAGGTCGAGCCGGCCACCATGTGGGACATCTTCGCCCGCAACTACCTGGTCGACCACCAGGTCGACCCGGCGGTCACCCTGACCAGCTACGCCATCGGCACCGCCGACGGCAAGGTCGAGATCGAGGCCCAGGTCGGCTTCGGCGGCGAGGTCCGCCCGCTCACCGCGGTCGGCAACGGCCCGATCGACGCGTACGTCAACGCGCTGCAGTCCCTGGGCGTGGCGGTGCGCGTGCTCGACTACCACGAGCACGCCCTCTCCTCGGGTGGGGACGCGCAGGCCGCCGCGTACGTGGAGTGCGAGGTGGACGGCCGCACGGTCTGGGGCGTCGGGGTGGACCCGAACATCGTGACCGCCTCGGTGAAGGCGGTCACCAGCGCGGTCAACCGCGCCCGCAACTGATTGGCAGGGAAGGGTCCCCGGTTGGCGCCTCGGGCACCAGCCGGGGACCCTTCCCGTACGCCGGGCCCGGCCGGCCGTTGACGAGCCCTTCCGTCATTGAAGACGTCGAGAAACGGTCCGTCCTTCACCGCTTGTCGGGCGGGGTGGAAGCGGGCAGCGACGGGCACGGCTGGGCGCCGGGCGCCTTCCTGGGCGCCCGGTGGATCAGCAGCCCGGCCATCGCGGCGCCGACCAGCAGCAGGCCGGCACACCAGAACATCGCCGCCCGGAAGGCCCCGGTCAGCGCAGGCTTCTGCTCGTAGCCGGTGCCGGAGAGTCCGACCAGCAGGGGCAGTGCGGCCACCGCCAGCAGGTTTCCCGCCCGGGAGGCGGCGTTGCTGAGCCCGCTCGCCACCCCGGCGAACCGGTCGGCCACCGAGGCCAGCACCGAGGCGGTGAGCGGGGCCACCACCAGGGTCAGCCCCGCCCCGAACAGGCCGACCCCGGGCAGCACATCGGTCCAGTACGACGCGCCCGGGCCGACCCGACGCAACAGCAGCAGGCCGACCGCCGCCACCAACGGGCCGACGGTGAGCGGCAGCCGGGGACCGATCCGGGCGGAGAGCGCGCCGGCCCGGGGCGAGCCCACCAGCAGCAGCAGCGTCATCGGCACGGTGGCCAGGCCGGTGAGCAGCGCCGACCACCCGACGACGTTCTGCAGATACACGGCGAGGAAGAACGTGAAACCGCCGAGAGCCGCGTAGACCACCACGGTGAAGACGTTCAGCACCGAGAAGAGCCGGCTGGAGAAGAGGCCGGTGGGCAGCATCGCACTGTCGCCGCGCCGTCGTTCGGCCAGCACAAAGAGCACCGCCGCGACCACCCCGACCAGCGCCGTCGCGAGCACCGGCGGCGAGCCGACGCCGCGCGCCGGGGCGTCGATCAGGGCGTACGTGACCCCGCCCAGGGCGAGCGCGCCGAGCAACGCGCCGGTCATGTCGAACCGCCGCCCGCCGCCGGTACGCGAGGCGGTCTCGTCCCGGCTCTCCGGCACCCAGCGCAGCGCGGCGAGCACGACACCGACCGCCAGCGGCAGGTTGATGAAGAAGATCCACCGCCAGGAGAGCGCGTCGATCAGCCAGCCGCCGAGGAGCGGGCCGAGCGTGGTGGAGACCCCGGAGAGCCCGGACCAGATGCCGATCGCCCGGCCCCGGTCGTCCGCGTGGAAGCTGGCCTGGAGCACGGAGAGCGAGCCCGGGGTCAGCAGCGCCCCGCCCGCGCCCTGGAGGACCCGGGCCACGATCAGCCAGCCGGTCCCCTGGGCCAGGCCGCAGAGCACGGAGGCCGTGGCGAACCACGCCACCCCGAGCAGGAAGAGCCGCCGGCGGCCGAACCGATCGCCGAGCGCACCGCCGAGCAGGACGAACGAGGCCAGCATCAGCAGATAGCCGTTGACGGTCCACTGCAGATCGGCGACGGTCGCGTGCAGCGCGGAGCCGAGGTGGGGCAGCGCCACGTTGACCACCGTGCTGTCCAGAAAGACCATGCCGGAGGCCAGGATCGTGGCGAACAGGGTGCCCCGCCCGGCGACGTTACTCGTCCGGAGCGCGGGAGCAGGTGCCGTCATGGGTATCCACTCTGCCCGGCACCCCCACGCGACGCCACGAATCACAGAAACCGAGGCCGGGGTACTGTGCGGACTCGCCGGGAGCCCGCAAGCTGGAGAGGTGTCGTCTGTGCGTACGAGAGCATTGGTCCGTACCGGGTTGGCGGCCGCCCTCGCCGCGGCGCTCGCCCTCGTCTCGGCCGGTTGCGTGCCGGTGGTCGACGAGCCGGACGCGGCGCCGAGCGACGCCGGCAACGCCATCCAGCAGCTCGACGAGCTGACCGTTGCCGCCGCCGGCTCGATGAAGGGCTACAGCCGGACCCGTTTCCCGCACTGGCGGGGTACGGGCAAGAACTGCGACGTGCGGGACAGCGTGCTGCAACGGGACGGGGGGAGCATCAAGCTCTCCGGGTGCAACGTGGTCGGCGGCCACTGGGAGAGCCGGTACGACGGGCTGGTCCTGACCGACCCGGCCGACGTGGACATCGACCACGTGGTGCCGCTGGCCAACGCCTGGCGCTCGGGCGCGGACGAGTGGGACGACTCGAAGCGCGGCGACTTCGCCAACGACCTGACCCGGCCGCAGCTCGTGGCGGTTTCCGCGCGCTCCAACCGGGCAAAGGGTGATCAGGACCCGTCCCAGTGGAAGCCGGCGAACCGGTCGTACTGGTGCCAATACGCCGCGGACTGGGTGACGGTCAAGCACTACTGGCGGCTGACGGTGACCACTGCCGAGAAGGCCGCCCTCACCGACATGTTGGAGGACTGCAAATGAGCGAGCGGAGTGCCGGCATGAGCGGGCACGGGACGCCGACGGGGCCGGCCACGGCCGGGATGTCCGTGGACGGCACTCCGCCCGCCCCCGCCGACGTGTCCGGGGCGGGCATGTCCGCGGACGCCGTTCCGGGAGCGCCCACCGGGGGCGCGCCGGCCGGGCCGCAGCAGCGGGTCACCGACATCACGGCCGGCCCGGGCGGGGTGATGACGGACGAGGTCGGTGTGGTGACCGGCGAGCTGACCCTGCGTACCGAACTCGCCGGCGGCCAGGTCACCCTGTCCGTGCAGTACAAGGACGCCGACGAGTGGTACGCGGTGACCGGCGGTCGGGCACCGCTGGCCGACCCGGCCGGGCTGGACGCCGTGCACACCATCGCGGTGGCCCTGCTCAACCGGCCCGAGGGCTGACCCGAACTCGTCGTGGCCGGGAGCTGGCTGGTCGGGGCGGGTGCGGCCGGCCGGCCGGCGTAGCATCTCCCGTTCGCGGCGACGGCGAGTGGGTGATCATCCACCGCTGCGTCGGCTGCGGCGACCTTGGCTCGAACCGGGCCGCTGGGGACGACAACGCCCTGGCGCTGACCAGGCTGGCCGTCACGGCGATCCGCCATCTCGGGTCGCCGTTACGGATCCAGATGGCCGTACGCCCCGAATGACGCGATCGGCGGGTGGGCCCGGACGCTTGGTCCGGACCCACCCGCCGGTTCGCGATGTGGCCGGTGGCCGACCCGGTGGGGGTGCCCCGTCCGGGCCGGACGACAAATCGTCAGAGTGTTGGGATCAGCTCACCGGGATCGCCCGGCGCCGCGCCCTCGTCCGGCCGGACCAGCTCCGGCTCCACCTCGTGCGGCCGGATCCGGCCGGCGGCGATGTCCTCGGCGTAGTGGCAGGCCACCCGGTGTCCGCTGAGCACCTCGCGCAGCGCCGGCCGCTCGTCGGCGCAGCGGGTCGGCTGGGCCCACGGGCAGCGGGTGTGGAACCGGCAGCCGGCCGGCGGGTTCGTCGGCGAGGGCAGGTCACCGGCGAGCAGGACCCGCTCCCGGCGGTCCTCCACCACCGGGTCCGGCACCGGCACCGCCGACATCAGCGCCTTGGTGTACGGGTGCATCGGCTCGCGGTAGAGGTCGTCGCTGGACGCCTCCTCCACCAGGCCACCGAGGTACATCACCCCCACCGTGTCGGCGATGTGCCGGACCACCGCCAGGTCGTGGGCGATGATCAGGTACGTCAGGCCACGCTCGTTCTGCAGGTCCTCCAGCAGGTTGAGCACCTGGGCCTGGATCGACACGTCCAGCGCGGACACCGGCTCGTCGGCGACGATCAGGTCGGGATCGAGCACCAGCGCCCGGGCGATGCCGATCCGCTGCCGCTGGCCGCCGGAGAACTCGTGCGGGTACTTGCTCAGCGCGGAGGCGGGCAGGCCGACCGCGGCCAGCGCATCCCGGAGCTTCTTGGCGGTGGCCGCCTTGTCGCCGGCCAGGCCGTGCGCCTTGAGCCCCTCGACCAGCAGCGACTCCACCGACTGGCGGGGGTCGAGGCTGGACAGCGGATCCTGGAAGATCATCTGCATCCGACGGCGGGCCCGGCGCATCGACTCGCCCTTGAGCGAACGGATGTCGGTGCCGTCGAAGACGATCTCGCCGGCGGTGGGCTCGACCAGCCGCAGCAGGCCCCGCCCGAGGGTGGACTTGCCACATCCCGACTCGCCCACCAGGCCGTACGTCTCACCCTTGTTGATCGACAGCGAGACGCCGTCGACGGCGTACACGTAGCCGACGGTGCGGTCGATGAACACGCCGCTCTTGATCGGGAAGTGGACCTTGAGGTCGCGCAGTTCGACCAGTGGTCCGGTCCGCTCGGTCACGGCACCGTCACCTCCTCGGAAACGGGGTTGTAGCAGCGCAGGTCGCCGCCGGTGGCGGTGGGTTCGAGCGGAGGCGTGCCCTCCAGGCAGGCGTCCACCACGTTGTTGCAGCGGGGGGCGAAGGCGCACCCCTCGGCCCACGGGATGTTGTCGGCGACGGAGCCGCGGATGGCGTGCAGGGGTTCACCCCGGGGCGAGTCCAGCCGCGGCACCGAGTTGAGCAGCCCGTGCGTGTACGGGTGCCGCGGCCGGGCGAACAGCTCGTGCCGGGCGGCCCGCTCGACCACCTTGCCGCCGTAGAGCACGTTGACCGTGTCGCAGAGGCCGGCCACCACGCCCAGGTCGTGCGTGATCATGATGAGCGCGGTGCCGGTCTCGTCAACGAGCTGCTTGAGCAGGGTGAGGATCTGCGCCTGGATGGTCACGTCCAGCGCGGTGGTCGGCTCGTCGGCGATCAGCAGCCGCGGCTTGCAGGCCAGCGCGATGGCGATCAGGGCGCGCTGCCGCATGCCGCCGGAGATCTGGTGCGGATATTCCTTGAGCCGCCGGTTCGGGTCGGGGATGCCGACCGCGTCGAGCAGCTCCCGGGCCTCCTTCAGCGCCACCTTGCGGTCCATGCCGCGGTGCCGCTCCAGCACCTCGGCGACCTGGACGCCGATCGGCACGACCGGGTTCAGCGAGGAGAGCGGGTCCTGGAAGATCATGCCGATGTCCCGGCCGCGCCGGTCCCGCATGTCGTTCGGGCGGAGCTGGAGCAGGTCGGCACCGTCGAAGAGCACCTGGCCGGTCACCTTGTTGCCGCGCCGGGGCAGCAGGCCCATGATCGCCAGGCTGGTCACGCTCTTGCCGCAGCCGGACTCGCCGACCAGGCCCACGGTCTGCCCCGGCTCCACGCTGAAACTGACCTTGTCGACCGCAGTGAACGACTGCTCACCGCGGCGCTGGAACACCACGCTCAGATCGCGTACGTCGAGCAGGCTCATCGGGTCACTTCCTCTCGCCGATCGGCGGCGGTCGTGCTGGTCCCACGCATCGCCGTCACCGCCGGTTCTTCGGGTCGATCGCATCGCGCATGCCCTCACCCAGCAGGGTGAAGCCGAGCGCGACCACGATGATCGCCAACGCCGGGTAGTAGGCCAGCTCGGGCCGGACCTCGAAGTAGCGGACGCCGTCCACACCGAGCATCAGGCCCCACTCGGCCCGGTTGATGTCCGGGTCGCCGAGCCCGAGGAAGGAGAGCGACGCGGCCTCCAGGATCGCGGTGGAGAGGGTCAGCGTGGCCTGCACGATCACCGCGGTCATCGCGTTGGGCAGCATGTGCCGGAGCACGATGGACCGTTGCTTCACGCCGAGCGCCCGGGCGGCCAGCACGTGGTCGCTCTCCCGCTGGGCCAGCATCGAGCCGCGCAGCAGCCGGGCGAAGATCGGCACGTTGACGATGGCCACCGCGAGGATCACCGTCCACTGGCTGGACCGGCTGGCCATGGCGACCAGGCTGATCGCCAGCAGCAGAGCCGGCAGGGCCAGCATCACGTCGGTGAGCCGCATCAGGATGTTGTCGACCCAGCCGCCGAAGGCGCCGGCGACGGCGCCGATCAGCGCCCCGAGCGCCAGCCCGATCATCGTGGCGAACACGCCGACGAAGAGGGTCTGCCGGCTGCCGTAGATCAGGCGGGACAGGAAGTCCCGGCCGAGCGGATCCGACCCGAGGGGGAAATCGCTGCTGGCCCCGGGAATGCTGTCGACGGTGAGGTTTTTGGTGAGCTCGTCGAAACGCTGCGCCGGGTCGTGCGGCGCGAGCAGCGGCGCGAAGATCGCCACCAGGACGAACACCGCGACGATGGCCGCGCCGAACATGGCGACCGGGTTGCGCCGCAGCCGGCGGAAGGCGTCCCGAACCAGGCTCACGCCGCCCTTGTCGGCGCTGGCGCGAGCCAGCTCGTCCAGCCGCGCCTTCTTCCGGTCGCCGAGCCGGCCGATGCCGCGCTCGGTCGGGCTCGCCGGCTCGCCGGTGCCGGGGGTGTCGGCTCCGTCGCGGGGGGCGGCCACCCCGGGCCGGGTGATCGGGTCACTCATGCGGCCACCTCGCTTCGCTCGGCGGCAGCATGACGCTCCGCCACACCGTGCCTGATGATTCCCCACCCACCGAGCCCAAGCCGGCGCTTCGCGCTGAGCCTCTGACGCTCGCTCATCGCACACGCACCCTCGGGTCGATGACGGCGTAGGAGAGGTCGACCAGGAGGTTGACCACCACGAAGACCAGCGCGGCCAGCAGGATCAGCGCCTGCAGCACGGGGTAGTCGCGGCCGCCGCTGATCGAGTCGGTGATCAACGTGCCCAGGCCGCCCCAGTTGTAGACCTTCTCGGTGAGCACCGCGCCGGAGAGCAGCGCGCCGGTCTGCAGGCCGATGGTGGTGACCACGGGCAGCAGGGCGTTGCGCAGGATGTGCCGGCCCCGGATGGTCTTGTGCCGCAGGCCCTTCGCCTCCGCGGTGCGGACGTAGTCCTCGTTGAGCACGTCCAGCACGCTGGCCCGAGTCATTCGGACGATCACCGCCAGCGGGATGGTGGCCAGGGTGAACGCGGGCAGGATCAGGTGCCACAGCGCGTCGGCGGTGGCGTCGAACTCCCGGGTGAGCAAGCTGTCAAGGAGGAAGAACCCGGTGATGTTGGTGTTGTCCACGCCGGTGCTGATCCGCCCGGAGGGCGGGAACCAGTGGATGTTCTGGGTGAAGACGTCCTTGAGCAGGTAGCCCAGGAAGAAGATCGGGATCGAGATGCCGAGCAGGGTGCCGGCGATGCTCAGGTTGTCCAGCAGCCGGCCACGGAAGCGGGCGGCGAGGTAACCGAGCGGTACGCCCAACCCGATCGCGATGATCATGGCGGCCAGGGCCAGCTCGATGGTGGCCGGGAAGGCCCGCCCCATCACCTCCGTGACCGCGTCGCCGGTCCGGATCGAGTTGCCGAAGTCGCCGGTCAGCACCCGCTGCATGAACTTGGCGTACTGCACCAGGATCGGCTGGTCATAGCCGAGCGCCTTGGTCAGCAGGGCGCGCGTCTCGGGGGTGGCCCGCTCGCCGAGCAGCGCGTCGACCGGACCGCCGGGAAGGTTCCGCAGCCAGATGAAGATGAGCGCCGACAGCGCTATCAGGGTCACCACCAGCTGGAGCAGGCGGCGGACTATGACTCGCAACATCTCTCACACCAGATTCTCGATAACAGCGGGTCGGCCCGGGCCGGGGAAGCCCGGCCCGGGCCGATTCCGCGTACGGCGTCAGTGGCGGTGTCAGCCGACGCTGACGCTGTTGAACCGCTCGTCGGTCAGCGGGCTGGCCACCATGCCCTTGACGTCCTTGGTGACCACGATGGCCGGCGGGGCGTGCCAGACCGGCACGGCCGGCAGCCACTTGGCGGCGATGTCACGGTTGACCTGCTCCCAGGCGGCCTTCTTGCCGGCCTCGTCGACCGTGCCGTCGGCCTTGGTGATGGCGTCGAACATCTCGGTCATCGCCTGGTCGCCGAACTCGACCTTGCCGCGGCCGAAGAACGTCCCGACGAAGTTGCCCGGGTCGTTGTAGTCACCGGTCCAGCCGAGGATGTGCAGGTCCTGCTTGCCGAAGGTCTGCACGTCGTCCTTGAAGCCACCGTTCCACGGGCGCGGCACACCGTTGACCTTGATGCCGACGGCCTGCAGGTCGTTGGCGAGGACGGTGAAGATCTCCTGCGGGTTCGGCATGTACGGCCGGGAGACGTCGGTCGGGTAGAAGAAGTTGAGCGTCAGACCCTCGGCGCCCGCCTCCTTGAGGAGCTGCTTGGCCTTGTCCGGGTTGTAGTCGTACTTCTGCACGTCCGGCGCGTAGCCGAGCACGGTGTCCGGCATGAACTCGTCGGCGACCTTGGTGCCACCCGGGCCCTTGGTCTGGACGAGCTGCTGACGGTTGAGGGCGTAGGCGATCGCCTGACGCACCCGCAGGTCCTTCAGCTTCGGGTTCTTCTGGTTGATGCCCAGGTAGAGGATGTTGAACGCCGGGCGGTTGATGACGTTGAAGCCCTCACCCTCCAGCGCCTTGCGGTCGGCCGGGGCCGGGAAGTCGATGCCCTGGACGGTGCCGGCCCGCAGCTCCTGCTTGCGGGTGTTCTCGTCCTTGATGACCTTGATGATCAGCTTGTCGACCTTGGCCTTGTCGCCGAAGTAGTCGGGGTTCCGGTTCAGGGTGATCTCGCCCTTGGCCTTGTCCCAGCCGCCGAAGGTGAACGGGCCGGTGCCGACCGGGTGCTCGTTGGCGAACGCGCCGTACTCGAAGGAGTCGCCGTTCTGCTTGACCGTGTCGGCGTCGTACTTCTTCAGCGCGTCCGGGCTGGCGATCGACAGCGAGGTCAGCGCGAAGGCACCGGGGAAGGCGCCCTTGTACTGGTTGAGGGTGAGGACGGCGGTGTTGTCGTCCTTGGCCTCGCACTTGTTGTAGAGCGCCTTGCCGGCGCCCTCAACCTCGTTGTTGGCGAAACCGCCGAAGACGTCCATGTAGTAGATCATGTTCGCCTGGGCCGCAGCGCCCTTCATGTTGTACCAGCGGTCGAAGTTGAAGCAGACCGCGGCGGCGTTGAAGGCGGTGCCGTCGTGGAACTTCACGCCCTTGCGGAGGTTGAAGGTCCAGACCTTGCCCTCGGCGTCGTGCTCCCAGCTCTCCGCCAGGCCGCCCACCAGGTCCGCCGTGCCCGGCTTGTGCGTGACCAGGGTGTCGAACATCTGCCGGATGGGACGGAAGGACTCGCCGTCGTCGTTGAAGATCGGGTCGAAGTTCTTCGGGTCACCGGCACCCGCGAAGACGAAGGTGCCGCCGGTCTTGGCCCCACCGCTCTCACCGTCGCGCTCGCTCTTGGCGCAGCCGGACGCCCCGACCGCCAGAGCGGCTGCGGCCGCGAGGGCCACAGCCGCTTTACGCCTGCTCGCCTGCATCTCTCACCTCTGTCATGCGCCTGTCCACGCCGAAGTTGTGGCTCAGTCCGTGTGCGGGAGGCTATGACACGACACACCGAAGCGGAACGCCCGTTAGGCAATCTCTATCAAGCCGACACCAAGCCGCCGGTCTGACAGAGACCTATCTCGCGACAAACAGGACTGTCACAGTCGTGAGCAGATGGTGGGATCGGGCGCATCGCTGCAAATCGCCCTGGCCGGCCAGCGACGCGCCGAACGGCACTCATCCCACATTCCGGTTACGGCACCATCGGTGCCGTCAAGCGGGTCAGCGGCCCGAGCGGGGCGGGGCCGGAGGCGTGGCGCCGGCCGGGCAGGCACCCGCCACCACCTCCGGGCCCGGAGCGGGCGCTCAGATCGCCCGACGCCCCTCGAACGCCCGGCCCAGGGTGATCTCGTCGGCGTATTCCAGGTCGCCGCCGACCGGCAGGCCGCTCGCCAGCCGGGTCACCGCGATGCCCATCGGCTTGACCATCAGCGCCAGGTACGTCGCGGTCGCCTCGCCCTCGGTGTTCGGGTCGGTGGCGAGGATCAGCTCGCGGACCGCGCCCCCGCCCAGCCGGGTCATCAGCTCACGGATCCGCAGGTTGTCCGGGCCGATCCCCTCCAGCGGGTTGATCGCCCCGCCCAGCACGTGGTAGCGACCGCGGAACTCGCCGGTCCGCTCGATCGCCACCACGTCCTTCGGCTCCTCCACCACGCAGAGCACCTCATCGGTACGCCGCGGATCCCGGCAGATCCGGCACTGCTCCGACTCGGCCACGTTGAAGCAGGTGGTGCAGAACCGCACCAGCTCCTTGACCTTGCGCAGTGCACCGGCCAGCCGGTTGACGTCCGCCGGATCCGCCGACAGGACGTGGAACGCGATCCGCTGGGCGCTCTTCGGGCCCACGCCCGGCAGCCGGCCCAGCTCGTCGATCAGGTCCTGGATGGCACCCTCGTACATCTGCCGGCTCAGAACCCGGGCAGGCCGAGGCCGCCCATCCCGCCCGCGACCGGGCCCATCTTCTGCTCGGTCAGCTCCCGGGCCGCCTCGGCGGCGTTGTGCACCGCGGCGACGACCAGGTCCTCCAGCGTCTCCACGTCCTCCGGGTCGACCGCCTTGGGGTCGATCTTGATCGCCTTCAGCTCACCGCTGCCGGCGACGGTGGCGGTGACCAGGCCACCGCCCGCGGTGCCGGTCAGCTCCGCCTCGGCCAGCTCGGCCTGAGCCTTGGCGATCTGCTGCTGCATCTTCTGCGCCTGCTTCAGCATCTGCTGCATGTTCGGCTGTCCACCTGGGCGCACGGATGGCTCCTTCTCGCACTCGTCTGTTCGGCCGCGCCCAGCCTAGTCGGGCGGCGGCACTGCTCCTCGGCGGTCGACCCGCGCTCAGCGCGCGTCCACCTCATCGATCTTCTCGGCGCCGAACGCCTCCCGGAGCAACTGCACCGCCTGCTCCTCGCTGGACTGCCGGGCGGTCCGCTCGTCGATCACGTCGTCCAGCGGCTCGTCGCCGGGATCGAAGCCCTCGTAGACGGGGGCGGCGGTCGTTGCGCGCACACCCGCCGGCCCGTCGTAGTCCGGGTCGTAAGGCGGCTCCCCCGCCCAGTCGGCGTCCGCGGTCTTCGGGGCCGCCTGCGCCGCACGCGGTCCCTTCCCCGGCCCACCACCCGCCGCGGCCGCCGCGGCCGCCCGGGCCGCCGCGATCGCGCTGCTCGCCGGAGCGCCGCCGGCCGCACCCGCCGCGGGCTGCGGCGGCGCCGTGGGCGGACCGGCCGGCCTGGGTACGGCGGGAGCCGCCGGCACCGTGCTCGTGGCGCCCCCCGGCCGGGCCGGCTCGGGCCAGTCGTCCCCACCGGCGGCGGTCGTGGCACCGCCGGGGCGGGCGGCCGCCGGCCAGTCCTCCTCGGCGCCGCCCAGCCGGGCCGGCTCGGGCCAGTCCTCGTCGTCGCCGCCGGCCTCGGTCGCGCCGCCGGCCCGGGCGCCCGCCTCCCGGGCCGCTCCGGCCGGGGCGGCACCGGCTCCGTTCCGCGCACCGCCCGCCGGGGCATCGCCGGCACTCGGAACGCCGCCGGACGGACCGGCAGCGGTCGGGGCACCCGTACCCGCCGGACCGGCGGACCGAGCCGTCGGACCACCGCCCGGACCCGCCGAGCCGCCGGACCGGCTTGCCTGAGCACCGGCCGGACCATCGGGCGCCGGTCGGGTGGCGGCGGGGCGCGCCGGGCCACCGAGCGAGGCGGCGCCCCGCTCACCGGCCACCTCGCAGCGGATCTGCCAGCGGCCACCCAGCTCCTCGTAGAGCGCGTCGGTGAGCACCGCCGCGTGGTCGGCCATCATCCTGGCCAGCACCGTCGACTTCACCGTCAGCACCAGCGTGTCGCCGTCCAGCTCGCGGACCACCGCATCGCGCATCAGGGCCGCGATCCGCTTGTTGGTCCGGTTGACCTTGCCGACCACCTCGGGCCAGACCCGGCGTACGGCGACGGCGTCCAGCGCGCCGGCCGGGGCGGAGCCGGGCCGCGGCGGCTCGGGGGTGGCCGGGTCGGACATCACCGCCGCGGTCGGCACCGGACGGCGGGCGGGGCCTCCGGACGCCGGAGCACCCGAGGCCGAGCCGCCGGATGACGGGCCACCGGCGGCGGGGGCCGTCGGGGTGCCGGCAGCCGGGTCGGTCGCGCCCGGAGCGGTCGCGGACCGGGTACCGGCGGCCGCGGCAGCGGCCCGCGCGGCGGCCACCCCGGACGAGGCGCCGGCAGCCGCCGGCGGGCCGGCGGTCTCCGGGTCGGGCGCGGCGGCAGCCGCGGCCGGGGCGGGAGGCTCGGGGCGTACCTCGGGGGCGGGGGCGACTGGCGCGGGGCCGGCGGCGGCCGGCGGCAGCTCGGCGCCACCCAGGGTGAGCCGGCGCTCCATCCGTTCCAGCCGCTGGAGCAGGCCACCGGTGGAGTCGTCCACGCCGGGCAGCAGCATCCGGGCACAGATCAGCTCCAGCACCAGCCGGGGCGCGGTGGTGCCGCGCATCTCGACCAGGCCGTTGTGCACGATGTCGGCGCACCGGGACAGGGTCGCCGGGCCGAGCCGCTGGGCCTGGGCGGCCATCCGCTCGATCTGATCCGAGGGGCCGTCGATCAGGCCCTTGGCGGCGGCGTCCGGCACCTGCTGCATGACGATCAGGTCGCGCAGCCGTTCCAGCAGGTCCGAGGCGAACCGGCGCGGGTCGTGGCCGGCTTCGGCGACCCGGTCGACGGTGGCGTACGCGGCGGCGCCGTCGCCGGCGGCGAGCGCGTCGCACATCTCGTCGATCAACGCGGAGTCGGTGACGCCGAGCAGCGCGGCCGCCCGGGCGTAGCTGACCCCCTCCGAGCCGGCGCCCGCGATGAGCTGGTCGAGCACGGAAAGGCTGTCCCGGGCGCTGCCGCCACCGGCGCGCACCACCAGCGGGAAGACCGCCGGCTCGACCTTCACCCCCTCGGCCTCGCAGAGCTGCTCCAGATAGGGCCGCAGCACCTTCGGCGGCATCAGCCGGAACGGGTAGTGGTGGGTCCGCGACTTGATGGTGCCGAGGACCTTCTCCGGCTCGGTCGTGGCGAAGATGAACTTGACGTACTCCGGGGGCTCCTCGACCAGCTTGAGCAGGGCGTTGAAGCCCGCCGACGAGACCATGTGCGCCTCGTCGATGACATAGATCTTGAAGCGGCTTCGGGCCGGGGCGAAGAACGCCTTCTCCCGCAGCTCGCGGGCGTCGTCAACGCCACCGTGGCTGGCCGCGTCGATCTCGATGACGTCGATCGAGCCGGCGCCGTCGGTGGCCAGCGAGCGACAGGACTCACACTGGCCGCAGGGCTCGGGCGTGGGGCCCTGCTCACAGTTGAGCGAGCGGGCCAGGATCCGGGCGCTTGAGGTCTTGCCGCAGCCCCGGGGGCCGGAGAAGAGGTACGCGTGGTTCAGCCGCCCGCTGCGCAGCGCCTGCGACAGCGGCTCGGTGACGTGCTCCTGGCCGATGACCTCGGCGAACGTACGGGGCCGGTATTTGCGGTAAAGGGCCAATGCCACCCGTCCCGCCTCCTCTCGACCGAGCCATTCTGCGCCGGTCGGGCGCGGGTGACCAACCACCACCCCGTGACCTGACCCGCAGGGACGTTACCGGCACCCGGAGACAGAAAGGCCTCCCGTGCACCCGGCAGAGCCCGCTTATCCTTGCTGCCTTCCGGCCCTGGGGAGGTTCACGAGGTACCGCCGCACGGGAGGTACCACCAAGCGTACCCGACTCCGGGTCGATCTTCAGGGGGTGGTGGGGTGGCCCGCCCGGCGGAGACCTGTATCCTGGCTCGCGGAGGATTCGCCTAGAGGCCTAGGGCGCACGCTTGGAAAGCGTGTTGGGTTCACACCCTCACGAGTTCGAATCTCGTATCCTCCGCCGTCGACGCAAGGGCCGGCCCCGCACAGGGCCGGCCCTTGGTCTTTCTCCCGGCCAAGCGGGCCGCTCCGTGACCGCCGTCAGCTCCGCTCGGCCACGGCGGCGGGCACCGCGGTCAGCGGGCCGGGTGCCGGGGCCGCCGGACGGCCGCCGCGCAGCGCCCAGCCGGCGACCAGCAGCGCGCCGGCCGCCGCCCCCAGCAGGATCGCCCGGTGGTCGACCAGCACCAGCAGGCCGGCGGCGGCCAGGACGGCGACCGTGCCGGGGCCGAAGGTGAGCGTGTTGACCGTGGCGGCGACCCGGCCGACCAGCGCGCCCGGGGTCTCCCGCTGCACGGCGGTCCAGACGGTGATCAGCACCAGTGGCACCCCGACCCCGACGGCCAGGGTGCCGACGGCCACCGGGACGAGGGCGGGCACGGCGCGCAGCGCCAGACCGACGGCGAACACCGCGACCGCCGTCGCGGTCAGCCGCCGGTCACCGAGGCGGCGTAGCAGCGCCCCGGCGGCCAGCCCGCCGACCAGCGACCCCACGCCCTGCACCATGGCGAGCACGCCGTTGAACTCCGGCGGTCGGTGCAGGCCGTCGTCCACCACGGCGTACGCGACGGCGCCGTTGATGCCCATCAGCAGCATGGTCGCGCCGGCGCAGGCGACGAGGTGCCGCAGTGGGCCGTGCCGGCGTAGGTGCCCCAGCCCGTCGGCGAGCTGCCGGCCCCAGCGCTCGGGCGGGGGCGGGGGCGCCTCGCGTACCCGGATCAGGGTGAGCGCGAGCGCGGCGAGGGCGAAGGTGGCCACGTCGAGCAGCACCACCGGGTGCCCCCCGTACGCGGCGAACAGGGCCGCGCCGATCAGCGGGGCGAGCAGCTTCATCCCCTCGTTGACGGTCATCCGCAGCCCGTTGAAGTCGCCCAGCAGCTCGCCGGGAACCACCGCGGGCACCAGCGCCGCCTCGGCGGAGTCGATCAGCACGAAGCTGACCCCGTACGCGAGCATCACCACGAAGATCAGCCAGACCCGGGCGGCGGAGTCCACCAGCAGCAGCACCGGCAGCAGCGCCGCCATCGCGACGTGCAGGGCGATCAGCAGGGGCCGGCGACGGAACCGATCGGCCAGCACGCCGATCAGCGGGCCGACCAGGGTGGGCCCCCAGAGGCCGAGGGTGACCAGACCGGCCAGGCTGCTCGATCCGGTCAGCTCCTTCACCCAGATCGCGGCCACCAGCAGCATTGCCGCCGTGCCGAACCCGGAAACCAGCACGGCGCCCAGATACAGGCCGGCCGGACGGTTGCGCAGCACCCTTGCCGTACCCCAGCTCATGCCACCACCTCGCGGCGCTCGGCGCCGGCCTGCGGCACCACCGCCCCGCACCGCCGATTCGCTCGCTGACGCTCACTCATGGCACCTCCCCCGGGCAGCCCGATCCTGGCCGCCCACCACTCCCAAGTCAATGCTTGGGGGTCGCTGCGGCCACCCGATGCGGTTCAATGGCGGCCGTGAGCAGCACCGATCCTCGCCTGCGCGCGCTGGCCCACCCGGTACGACTGCGGATGCTGTCGCTGATGTGGAGCGCGCCGCTCTCCGCCGCGGCGCTCGCCCGGGAACTGGCCATCTCGCACGCCCTGGCCAGCCAGCACCTGCGTCGGCTGGAGGCCGCCGGCCTGGTGGAACTGGCCGACGTCCGCAGCCGGCGCGGCGGCCGGGAGCGCCGCTACCGCGCGGTACGCGGCCCGTGGCTCACCGACCAGCGGGAGGGGCAGGCGCTGCTCGCCGAGTCGCTGGCCCGCAACCTGCTGGACCGGGTGGCACACCGGGCCCCGGACGCGGCCGGCGTGACCATCGACGCCGAACTCTGGGTCGACCCGGAGGAGTGGGAGGCGGCCCGGCGCCGGCTGCACGCGATCATGACCGAACTGCACGACGCGGCCCGACCTCCACACGCCCCCGGTACGGTCCGGGTGGGCGCCACGATGATGGCCTTCCCGATGACCGAGACCCCGCCGCCCACGGCAGACTGACCACGCGTCGTACACATGTTCTATCCACAGCCTGTGGACGCCGAGAGGATCGGATGAGTTACCAGCTCAGCGCGGTCGTCGCCGATGTCGAGCTGCTCCGCGAGCAGACCGCCGACCTGGACCACGCGGTCCTCGCCGCGCTCCGCCAGGACTTCGCGCTGCTGCCGGTCACCCCGCAGCTCGTGACGGAGCTGACCGGCGAGCTGCCCGACTTCTGCACCGACGAGCCGTCCGCGTCGCAGCCGTTCCAGCTCGTCCTCTCGCCGCTCGTCGCCGAGATGCTGGCGGGGTGGTCGCGGCAGGGACCGGTGGCGTACCTGGAGGCGGAGTTCGCCGGCGGCCTGGGCCACCAGTCGGCGGTGGTCTGGCTGGGCGGCGCGATCAACTGGGGTCCGTGCTTCGACGGCACCCTCGACGGGCCCCGCGCGGGGTGGCCGATCAACGCGGCGCTCGCCCGGCTGGGTGCCGAGCCGGGGCCCTGGATCGACCCGTTCGCCGAGCTGGGCCTGCACCTGGAGCGCGACACGGCCGGCTGGCTGGCGCACGGCCGGCGCGGCCTGTCCGCCGACTACTGGGACGACCTGGCCGAGGAGTGGGAACTGCGGCAATCCGAGCAGCACCAGCAACCGCCGCGCCCCGGTCCCGTTGGGGACTGGGGGAGTGCATGAGACTGCGACAGTTCGGATTCATCGCCGCGTTGATGGCGGCCGCCTCGATCGCCGGCAGCGGCGTCCGTCCACAGGGGCTGGATGTGCCCGCCCGCCCCGTCGGGGCCGCCGAGGTGGTCGGGCTCGACGGGCTGCACAATGCGGATTGGGCCCGCCACCTCTTCGACGAGGGCTACGGCCCATGCTGAGCAAATTGTCGGTAAGTACGACGAAGCGCCCGGGATGTCCCGGGCGCTTCCTCCGTTGGCGGTGGCGGCGGGATTTGAACCCGCGGAGGGCGTAAACCCTCACACGCTTTCGAGGCGTGCTCCTTAGGCCACTCGGACACACCACCGCCGAGTAGGGTACAGGACCCCGGGTCCGGACGCCGAACCGGTATCCCCGGGCCCGGCCTGGCAGGATCTTTGCCATGAGTACGCACATCGGCGCTGAGCCGGGAGAGATCGCCGAGCGGGTCCTGATGCCGGGCGACCCGCTGCGGGCCAAGTGGATCGCGGAGACCTACCTCGAGGAGGCCCGCTGCTACACGACGGTCCGCGGCATGCTGGGCTTCACCGGCCGCTGGAACGGCGTCGAGGTCTCCGTCCAGGGCTCCGGCATGGGCATGCCCTCGGCCTCCATCTACGCCCATGAACTGATCAACGAGTACGGCGTGAAGACGCTGATCCGGGTCGGCTCCTGCGGTGCCCTCCGCGAGGACCTCCAGCTGCGGGACGTGGTCGCCGCCATCGGCTCGTCCACCGACTCGAACATGAACCGGATGCGCTTCGACGGGCTGATCGACTACGCCCCGGTCGCCGACTTCGGGCTGCTGCGTACCTCGGTCGAGGTGGCCGAGCGGCGCGGCATCACCATGCACGTCGGCCCGATCCTGGCGGCGGACGCCTTCTACACCGACCGCCCGGACCTCTACGACACGCTGGCCGACTACGGCGTGCTGGCGGTGGAGATGGAGTCCGCGGCGCTCTACACGATCGCGGCCCGGTTCAACGCACGCGCGCTGACCATCCTCACCGTCAGCGACCACATCAAGACCGGCGAGAAGACCACCTCCGCCGAGCGCGAGCAGACCTTCAGCCAGATGGTCGAGATCGCCCTCGACACCGCCATCGCCTGACGGTCCGGAATCCTGCGCCGCCCCGCTCGCCGACTCCGGCGGCGGGGCGGCGGCGTTCCAGGTCACAAAAATAAATACGACCGGTCGTGCTTTTTTCGGTACGCTGCCCGCATGACCTCCGACGGCCGGGTCGCCCGCGGCGACCGCACCCGGACCGCCGTGCTGGACGCCGCCGTGTCCCTGGCCACCGAGGCCGGCCTCGACGGCCTCTCCCTCGGCCAGCTCGCCGGCACGCTCGGGGTGAGCAAGTCCGGCCTGTTCGCGCACTGGCGCTCCAAGGAGGCCCTGCAGCTCGCCACCGTCGACCGGGCGGTGGTGCAGTGGCAGGAGCGGATCATCGCCCCGGCCCTGCGTGCCCCCCGGGGCGTCCGCCGGATCTCGGCGCTGCACGACGCCCGGATCGACTTCTACGCCGCCCGGGTGCTCCCCGGCGGTTGCTTCTTCGCCACTACGGAGTTCGAGTACAACGCCCGCCCCGGCCCGGTACGGGACCGGATCGCCGAGGCGTTCCGCCGCTGGACCGCCTTCCTCGAACGCCTCGTCCAGGAGGCGGTCGACCTCGGCGAGCTGCCCGCCGACGTCGACGTCCCGCAGCTGGCCTACGAGATCGACGCGCTCGGCATCAGCGCCGTGATGCGGTCCCGGCTGCTGGACCCGGACGCCGCCTACCGGCACGCCCGCCAGGGCCTGCTGAGCCGCCTGCGGGCCCTGTGCCCCGAACCCACCCTGCTACCGGAAGGCCCCTGATGAGCGACCCCACCGCCGCGCCGTACGGCCACGTCGAGCACGTCCCGGTCCACTTCGACGACCTCGACGCCCTCGGCATCCTGCACAACGCCCGGTACGCGGTGCTGCTGGAACGCGCCCTCACCCCGTACTGGGCCGAGCGCGGCGTGTCCTTCCAGGGCGGGCGGCACAGCTCCCCCGACGTGTTCCACGCGGTACGCGAGTTCACCATCACCTACCGGGCCCCGATCAGCGGGACCGGACCGGTGGCGGTGCACTTCTGGCTCGAACACTTCGGCACCACCAGCGCGCGGTACGCCTTCCAGTTCCGCTCGGTCGACGGCCACACCCTGTACGCCGAGGGCACCCGCGCCATCGTCCGGCTCGACCCGGCGACCATGCGCCCCACCGCGTGGACCGAGGCCGCGCGGACGATCGCCGCGACCCTCCTCCGTCCGGCCCCGGTGCCCGCCTGACGCCGGGGCAGGGGGGACAGTGCAGGGCAGGGGACAGCGCGGGGCGGTCAGCGGAAGAAGGCGCGCAGCAGCGCGGCGCTCTCCGCCTCGAGCACCCCGCCGTACACCTCCGGGCGGTGGGTGAGGCGGCGGTCGCGCAGCACGTCCCAGAGCGAGCCGACCGCCCCCGTCTTCGGCTCCCACGCGCCGAAGACCACCGTCGAGATCCGGGCCAGTGAGATCGCGCCGGCGCACATCGTGCACGGCTCCAGCGTCACCACCAGGGTGCAGTCCTCCAGCCGCCAGCGGCCCAGCCGCTCGGCGGCCCGCCGCAGCGCCAGCACCTCGGCGTGCGCGGTCGGATCCCCGCTCAGCTCCCGCTCGTTACGCCCGACGGCCAGTTCGGCGCCGTCCGGGCCGTAGACGACCGCACCGACCGGGACGTCCTCGACCACGGCGTCGGCGCCCTCCGCCGGGCCGCTGTCGGGGCCGGTCACCGCGACCTCCAGCGCCCGGCGCATCCACAGCTCGTGCCGCTGCCGGCGGCCCCCGCCGCCGGGATCGGCCAGGCCCTCGTCCGCGCCCGGGCCGACCCGGCCCAGCCGGCCGGGGGTCGGCTGCCCGGGGCGTACGGTCTCCAGCGCCGGGTCGGTGGCGTCGGCCGGCTCCGCGGCACCGGGCACCACCGGCTCGGGCGGCTCAGACCTCACGCAGCTCCTCGACCTCGTCCGCGCAGCCCAGCACCTGGCAGATCTCGGCGGTGATGTCGGCCGGCATCATTCCCTCGTGGGCGCAGAGCGAGAGCAACTTCTGTGCCGAGATGCCCAGGTCGGCCAGGAGGTCCGCGTCGCCCACCGGGTCCGCCTCCGGGTCCACCGCCGGCTGCTCGTTCTCGTCGTCGCCGCCGGTGGCCGCCCGCGGTTCTTCGGTGTCCTCCAGGCCGGTGACCGAGGTCTTCAGGTCGCCGACCAGCAGGGCGCCGAGCCGGGACTCCTCCGCGTACGCCGAGTCGGAGCCGAAGACGCGCAGGTCCTCACCCTCGTCGAGGCGCAGGATGACCAGGTAGGTGTCGTCGGCCTCGACGAAGAGCAGCGACAGGTCGGCGTCCGGCTCGACGTCGCGCAGCCGCTCGGCGACGTCGTCGATGTCGGTGACACCCCGCAGGTTCACCTCGTCGGCGGTCCATCCGCCGTCGACTCGTGCCACGGCAGCAGCGAAGTACGACACGGTCCCCCCAAATTGGCCTCGGCAGCACGCCGACTCGTCACGCGTGCACGTTAACCGGTCGGGTCGGCAGGCGACCGGTCAACGCCCCGAAGGGCCGGCCGTTCCTGGAGAAAGTCGGTCAGCCGGCGATGCGCCGGCGGGTGGCGATGAGCTGACGCAGGTGCTCGGTGCGGACCCGCTGCGGCCGCTCGCGCTGACGTGCCGTGCGGGCACCGGCCAACTCGGCGAGGAGTTGCAGGCGACGGCGGCTCCGGTCGGGGTCGAGCCGCGGCGGGGTGGTCCAGGCCATACCGCGAGGGTGAACCGTCACCACGCGTACGTCAAGCCGGTCTTCGCTGCGCAGCGAACCGTTCACCGCTGGTCACCAGAGCGGCCAGTCCCCGCTCTGCGCCCAGCGGACCGCGACGACGGCCGCCGCGATGCTCCACCCGCCCGCCGTGACGATCGCCACCCCGGCCGCCACCCCGCGGTCGCCGTAGCGGACCAGCACGGCGGCGGCCAGCCAGGCCAGCCCGCCGGCGACCAGCGTCCACCACGCGTAGCTGGGCACGTCGTGGCCGAGCAGGCCGAACAGGAGCAGCCAGGCGAAGGCGGTCACCGCGCCGGCCGAGACGCCGCCGCCGGTGATCGGGTACGGCTCGCGCCAGGTGGGCCGCATCGGCGCCCCGGCGGGGAAGAGCCCCGACGGGGTACGCGCCGGCGGATGGACCTGGCCCGGACCGGGCTGACCGGATACGGCGGGCCACCCGTTCATCGCCCCTGCTCCCTTCACGGTCCGTAGACCTACATAGGTACGGCGGCGGGACTCCGCTCGCCCCCGCACGGACGCGCACCGGGGTCTCGCCGTTCGTTCCTACCGTAGTGCTCTGTCAGGATGGCCGGATGCGCTCGCGATCGATCGGACGCCGACCGGGGTCGGCGTATCCGATCCTGCTGCTGCTCGTACCGGCCCTGGTCGCCGGGTGCGGTCCCGCCGACCGCCCGACGCCGGCCGGGGGGACCGCGTGGCAGAGCCCGAGCGTCACCGCCTCGGCGCTGCCGTCCCCGGCGCTGACCACCCCCGCGCCGGCCACTCCCACGCCTTCCGCCCCGTCGGCCACGCCGACCCGGTCCGACCCGCGGCACGTCTTCCCGGTCCGCGCGGACAACGTCGCCTACCACCCGACCCACTCGGCGTACCCGGGGACGGACATCTTCGCCGACTGCGGCGAGCCGGTCGTCGCGGTCACCGACGGCGTGATCCTCGAGGTGAGCCGGGTGGACCGGTTCGACAAGCGGGGCCCGCGCGGGCCGTACAACGGTGGCCTCTCGGTCGCGCTGCTCGGCGACGACGGCGTCCGCTACTACGGCTCACACCTGAGCGCCATCGCCACCGGCGTCGACCCGGGCGTACGCGTCCGCGCCGGCCAGGCCCTCGGCAAGGTCGGGCGCACCGGCAACGCCAACAACGTGTGCCACCTGCACTTCGGCCTCTCGCCCAAGTGCCAGGGCCACGACGACTGGTGGATCCGGCGGGGCGTGATCTGGCCGGCCCCGTATCTGAACTCGTGGCGGAAGGGGGGCAACCGCGGGCCGGCCGCCGAGGTGGTCGCCTGGCAGCGCAAGCACGGCTGCCCGAAGGAGCCCACCACGACCGGCGGTGCCGGGTGACCGACGTCCACTCCCGGCACTCCGCGACCCACCCGGCGACCGGCGGCGCGGGCGCGTAGGTTGCAGGGCATGACTGCCCGGGATCCCATCGCCGACCTGCGCCGGATCGCGTTCCTGCTGGAGAAGGCGAACGAGGCCACCTACCGGGTCCGGGCGTTCCGGTCGGCGGCCAAGGCGCTCGGCGCCCTGCCCGCCGGGGAGGTGGCCGAACGCGCGCGCAGCGGCAAGCTCACCGAGCTGAGCGGGGTCGGCGACGTCACCGCCCGCTGCGTGGTCGAGTCGCTGGCCGGCGAGGAACCGGTCTACCTGCGGCGGCTGGTCGCCACCGAGGGGACCGACCTGGACGAGGCGGCCGCCGCGCTGCGGGACGCGCTGCGCGGCGACTGCCACACCCACTCCGACTGGTCCGACGGCGGTTCACCGATCGAGGAGATGGCCCTCGCCGCGGTCGAGCTGGGGCACGAATATCTGGTGCTGACCGACCACTCGCCCCGGCTGACGGTGGCCCGGGGACTCACCGCCGAGCGGCTGCGCCGGCAGCTCGACCACGTGGCCGCGGTCAACGAGGCGCTGCCGAAGGGCTTCCGCATCCTCACCGGCATCGAGGTGGACATCCTCGCGGACGGGTCGCTGGACCAGGACGAGGAGCTGCTGGCCCGCCTCGACGTGGTGGTCGGCTCGGTGCACAGCGGCCTCAACGACGACCGGGCGAAGATGACCCGGCGGATGCTCACCGCGATCGCCAACCCGCACCTGGACATCCTCGGTCACTGCACCGGGCGGATGGTGTCGTCCCGGCCGGCCGGGGTGACCGGGCCGGGCGACCGGGGACACCGGGCGCGTACCCGCAAGGAGAGCGACTTCGACGCGGACGCCGTCTTCGCGGCCTGCGCGGAGCACGGCGTCGCCGTCGAGATCAACTCCCGGCCGGAGCGGCAGGACCCGCCCAAGCGGCTGATCCGCCGCGCCCTGGAGGCCGGCTGCTGGTTCGCCGTCAACACCGACGCGCACGCCCCCGGCCAGCTCGACTGGCAGCGGTTCGGCTGCGAGCGCGCGGCCCTCTGCGGCGTCCCGCCGAACCGGGTGGTCAACACCTGGAAGGCGGACCGCCTGGTCAAGTGGGCCCACACCCGCCGCTGACGCAGCCCGCTTCCGGACGCCACCCGCATCGGCGACCCAGCGGCATCCTCGGTGCCCGCACACCACCACCTCGCCGATCTGCCGGCTCCCGAGGCGGCTCAGCGGCGGCCCCGGGCGCCGGCTCAGCGGTGCGCGGCGGCCTCGGCGGCCGGCGCGGCCGCGGCGCCGACCAGCGAGCGCGACCGGGGTCGGCCCAGCATCCCCTGCGCGACCGCCACGCCGAGCAGCACGACCAGCGCACCCACCGGCTGGTGCCAGTTCATCCGCTCGCCGAGCACCAGCGCGCCGACCAGCACCGCGAAGACCGGGATCAGGTACGTGACGGTGGACGCGGTGCTCGCCCCGGCGAGCCGGATGTTGCGCAGGTTGATCACGAAGGCCAGCCCGGTGCCGAGCGCGCCGAGCGCCAGCACGCTGGCGACCACCCGGGCGGACAGGCCGGTCGGCACCGGCGGCACCCCGGCCACCAGGGGCGCGACCACCGCGAGCTGCGCCGTCGCGACCAGCAGCTGCGCCGCCGACAGCGACACACCGGAGTACGCGCTCCCCGCGATGAACTTCTTCTGGTACGGGATGGCCACGCCGTAGCAGGCCGCCGCCCCGAGGCACATGAGCTGGCCGGTGAAGTGCGACCCGCCCACGCCCTCCCAGACGCCGAGCACCACCAGCACGCCGGCGAAGCCCAGCCCCAGCCCGACGGCCCGCCGCACGGTCAGCCGCTCGGTACGGAACACCAGCACCGCCAGCGGCAGCACGATCAGCGGCGTGGTGGCGTTCCAGATGCCGGCGAGCATCGACTCCACCCGCTGCTCGCCGAAGCCGAACAGGGTGAACGGCAGGGCGACGCCGAAGGCGGCGACCACGAACAGATGCGCCCAGACCCGAGGCTCCCGGGGCAGCCGGTCGCGCAGCACGGCCAGCACGACCAGCAGCGTCGCCGCGCCGGTCGCGACCCGGTAGAGGGTGAGGTGCAGCGGGTGCAGCTCGCTGACCCCCACCTTGATGAAGAGGAAGCTGGAACCCCAGATCACGCCGAGCGCGAGGAAACCGGGCAGCCAGCTACGGAGTGCCGCCCGGTCAGGAGTCAAATGCACTGTCACCCCTGACACTCTGCCGGAGGGGTACGACGAAGTCCCGCGAAAATCGGACCCCGTGTCGACCGTCACGGCAGCCCTCCGGCAACAGCCCCGCCGAACCATCGTGAACACGGCAAACACCGTCGACAACCGGGTGCCACCGTCACGTAGGGTCGCAGCGTGGGACGAATCGATGACCTCGCCAACCGGTACGTGGCCGACTGGGCCCCGCTGACCCCGACCGGCGCCACCTACGTCGGCATCGCCGGCTACGACGACCAGCTCGACGACCTCACCCCGGAGGGGTACGCGGCCCGCGCCGACCTGGTCCGGCGCACCCTGGCAGATCTCGACGTGACCGAGCCGGACTCGGAGGCCGAGCGGACCGCCAGGGAGGCCATGCAGGAGCGGCTCGGGCTGGAACTCGCCCGCTACGAGGCGGGCGAGAGCAGCAGCGAGATCAACGTGATCGCCAGCGGGCTGCACGAGATCCGGATGGTCTTCGACCTCATGCCGACCGAGGGCGACGACGCGAAGGCCAACATCGCCGCCCGGCTCAACCGCTTCGCCGGCGCGCTGGAGGGTTACAAGCGCACGCTGCGCGAGGCGGCCGCGGCCGGCCACGTCAGCTCGCAGGTGCAGCTGGTCGAGGTCGCCAAGCAGTGCGACGTGTGGACCGACCCGAACGGCGACAACTTCTTCCACGGCCTGGCCGAGCGGCTCGGGGCCGACGGCACGCTCGGCGCCGAGCTGCGCAAGGGTGCCGCCGCGGCGACCGCCGCCACCGCCGAGTTCGGGCAGTTCCTCCGGAACGAGCTGGCCCCGCAGGGCCGGCAGAAGCAGGCCGCCGGGCGGGAACGGTACGAGCTGGCCTCGCAGTACTTCCTCGGTGCCAAGGTCGACCTCGACGAGACGTACGCCTGGGGCTTCGCGGAGCTGGCCCGCCTGGAGTCCGAGATGCGGGCGGTGGCCGCCCGGATCGTCGGCCCGGGGGCGACCATCGACGACGCGGTGCAGGCGCTGGACTCAGACCCGGCGCGGACCATCAAGGGCAAGGAGGCCTTCCGGGACTGGATGCAGGCGCTCGCCGACAAGGCGATCAGCGAGCTGCACGGCACCCATTTCGACATCCCCGAGCAGGTCCGCCGGATCGAGTGCTGCCTCGCCCCGACCAGCGACGGCGCCATCTACTACACCGGCCCGAGCGAGGACTTCTCCCGGCCGGGCCGAATGTGGTGGGCGGTGCCGCAGGGCATCACCGACTTCTCCACCTGGCGCGAGGTGACCACCGTCTACCACGAGGGCGTGCCGGGCCACCACCTGCAGGTCGCCCAGACCGCCGTCCGCGCCGACCTGCTCAACCGCTGGCAGCGGCTGCTCTGCTGGGTCTCCGGGCACGGTGAGGGCTGGGCGCTCTACTCGGAGCGGCTGATGGACGAGCTGGGCTACCTGGAGGACCCGGGCGACAAGCTCGGCATGCTCGACGGGCAGGCGTTCCGCGCGGCCCGGGTGATCGTCGACATCGGCATGCACCTGGAACTGGAGATCCCGCGGGACAATCCGTTCGGCTTCCACCCGGGCGAGCGCTGGACCCCGGAGCTGGGCTGGGAGTTCATGCGGGCGCACTGCCGGGTGCCGGACGAGAACCTGCGCTTCGAGCTCAACCGCTACCTGGGCTGGCCGGGGCAGGCCCCCTCGTACAAGGTGGGCGAGCGGATCTGGCTCCAGGCCCGGGAGGAGGCGAAGGCCCGCAACGGTGCCGACTTCGATCTCAAGGAGTTCCACCGGCAGGCGCTCGACCTGGGCGCGCTGGGGCTCGACCCGCTGCGCCGGGCGCTGGCCCGGCTCTGAGCGGACCGGCGGCCGGGTGTCGGAGGGTTCCTCCGGCGCCCGGCCGCTTCGCGTACTCGGCGGGCTCAGGCCAGGTGGAGCTTGAGGGTCGGCTTGGCGGTGAGCACGTTGCTGTCGACGAACGCCAGGTCGATCACCGGGTCGGTGAAGGTGATCGGCACCGGCGAGGTGATCGGGAGGCCGTCCGGGAGCGGCAGGTCCGGCGTGAGGGTGACCCGGATGCCGAGGAGCCGCCCGGAGAACCGGGTGGCGTAGAAGGCGACGTCGCCCTCCACGGTGAGCCGGTCGGTGACGTACCGCAACGTCTTGCCGGACGGCCCGTCGGCCTGGAGGACGAAGTCGTCCGTCACGCCCTTGTCCATGGTGAACTTCAGCGCCTTGAGCGTGCCGTCGTGTGTGGGCAGGTCGACGATCCCCTCGAAGCGCAGCCCGGTCATGGTCACCTGGGAGCCGGTGAGCTTGGACGGTTTGGCGGCGACGCGGGGCTGCCCCGGCTCGGCGGCGATTCGGGGCAACGGGGTCTCGACCGGCTTCGGCTTGGTCGGTGCCGGACTGGCACACGGATCGGCGCCCGGCCTGGTGGGCGCGCCGGGCTTGGCCGAGGGGCTGCTGCTCGGCGTCGGCGCCGCGCTGGTGGTGCTCTCGATGGGGGTGGGGCCGGTCGTGGTCTCGGTCGGCAGCGGCTCCGCGGCGGCGGCCGCCGTGCTGGCCGGCTGCGGCGCGGGCGGGGGTTCCGTGCCGGCGCCACCGGGGTCCCCGCCGGTGAGGAGGCCGGTGATGCCGTCGATGATGTTGGTCAGCAGGTTGCCGTCCGGCCTCTTCCTCGCCGCCAGGGGATTCGGGCTGGCCGAGGCGGACGCGGAGGCCGTCGGGCTCGGCACCGGCGAGCTGGCGGTCGGGCAGGCGGCCGGCGCGGCCAGCGCCGGCTGCTCGCCGCGGAGCGCGAGCAGGCCGACCGTGGAGACGGTGGCGAGCACCAGCAGGATTCCGTACAGCTTCGGGTCGCGGTGGCCGGAGCCGGGCGGCGGCCCCGCCGGGTCGACCACCGGCAGCATCCGGGTGCTGTCCGCGCCCGCCCCGGCCTCCCGCTCCGCCGTGGTCGACTCGCGCAGGGGGTTGTACGGCTGCGGAAGCGTGTCGGTGAGCGGCCCGGTGGTCTCCTCCTCCCGCTGCCGGGGCAGCAGCTCGTCAAGGAGGGCCCGCTCGTCCTCGACGTCGTCGGCGTCCTGCGGCTTGTCGTCGACGGCCGGTCCGGGCTGCTCGATGCCGGCCGCCGGGCGGCCGGGCACCCAGGCGAAGCCGAGCGCGGCACCCGAGATGCCGAGCAGCATGCCGATGAAGAAGCCGCCGAGGTTGACCCCGATCAGCGAGTAGACCGCCGTCACCGCCGCGACGACCGAGTAGAAGATCCGCTGCTGCGGGGTGAACCACATGAGCAGACCGCAGACCACCAGGATGGTGGGGATCAGCCAGGCGAGGAAGCCGGTCGGCCCCATCTTCAGCGTGAGGCCGGCCAGGTTCGCCTGGGTGGTGCCGAAGATCTCCGCTCCGGCGAGCACGGTGAACAGGCCGCCCCAGAAGGGCCGGCTCCGCCGCCAGCGCCGGAAGCTGCGCCAGGCCCGGGTGACCCGGCCGGGTCGGGCGTGCTGCGCGTCCGCGGTCGTCACGTACTCCTCCTACGAACGGTGCGGTGATACGAGGGGATTGCCGAACACGACGGGAGGTCCGCGGAGGACGCCCTCCGCGGACCTCCCGGTCCGATCAGGAGAAGCACTCCTTGCCAGCGGCGTCGCCGAACGCGTGCACCTTCAGCTTCAGGCCCGTCAGCTTGAAGGTGCCGGCCGTGGTGTAGCGGGCGACCTGCTCCAGCCCGGTGATGGTCACGTGCTCCGAACTCTGGCCGAACGAACCCTCCTGGGCGGCCGCGCTCAGGTCGGTGGCGTCCTGGCCGATCTTGATCTTGGTGAACGTCGCATCGCCCGCGAGCGAGTCCATCGCGATCAGCATGCCGTCCGCAGTCGCGGGCTGCCTGCCACCGCCGGCCTCGATCCGGAGCACGACGGGCAGACCGGGCACGCTCGCGTTGACCGACTGGCAGAGGTTGTACAGATCCGCGTGGCCAATCTCGGAGATCGCGACCGGCCGCGGCACGGGGTTGCCCTTCTCGTACACGACGCCGCCGTACTGCTTGAAGCCGTCGCCCTCGAGCCGGGTCGCGCCAACCTTGAACGCCTTGCCGGACACGGTGATGTTGGCGGCGATGGCGCCGTTGGCCATGCCGAAGACGATGCCGCCGGCGACGGCCGCGGCCGGGACCGCCAGCACGGCGAAGCGACGCCAGCGGGTGCCGCCACGCAGCTGGCGGTCTTCCGAATCCTTCACGGGGCCCTCCTCGAAGGGGATGACGTCACCGATCGCGGGACGCGACTCGGGACAAGGGGAAAGCGTGGGGCGCTTGCGGATGCCGTTGTGCCGACGGACCGCGCGGTTACGCGGATGGATGCTCTCGCGAAGCGACAGAGCTCACAAGTACCTAGCTACTGACTGGTAACAGGCCGGGAATATCAAGATCGCCTGTGGTTACCGGCGGTTAACATCCGGATGGCGATGAGCCGCGGGCAAACCATCGCGATTACGACACCACGGCAGAGGGGTCTCACCTGCGGTAGCGACCACCGGTCTTCGTCACAGTTCGGTAACGGACGGCTGGCAAACCGCTGAGGATGACGAGTCCATCACCCGTCCGGCGGGCACCGACGGACCGTCCGGCGCACGGTCAGCTCCGCCCGTTCAGCCACGATTCCAACAGATGGTGGTCGATTGAGTCGATTCGGCCCAGCGGACGCCCCTGCGCCACTCGCGCCCGCAGTTCCCCCCGGCTGAACCAGCGGGCCGCCACCAACTCCTCGCCGTCGACCCGGAGGTCGGTCGAGGCCGCCGTGGCCCGGAACCCGACCATCAGCCCCGCGGGGAACGGCCAGGCCTGCGACCCGTGGTAGGCCACGTCGACGACGCTCACCCCGGCCTCCTCGGCCAGTTCCCGGCGGACCGCGTCCTCCAGGCTCTCGCCGATCTCCACGAAGCCGGCCAGCGTCGACCAGGAGTCCTCCGCCGCGCCGCGGTGCCGGGCCAGCAGGCACCGATCGGGGTCCCCGGGCGCCTCCACCAGCACGATGACCGCCGGTTCGATCCGCGGAAAGAGCAGCCGACCACAGTCGGGGCCGGTGCAGGAGCGGACGTGCCCGCCGTCCCGGGCCGCAGCCGTCGCCCCGCAGCCCCCGCAGTACCGCTGGCCCCGGTGCCAGTGCAGCAGCCCCTTGGCGTACGCCTGCACGGCCGCCTCGGCCGGCGTCAGGCCGCCCACCAGGGCCCGGACGTCCACCGTCTCGGCCGCCCCGGCCAGCTCCAGCGCCTCCGGCTCGGTCCGGCCGGAGAGGTCCACGGCGAAGACCGCCCGCCCCGCGTCCAGCCCGAGAAAGACCGTCTCGTCGGCGGCGGCGCACAGCCTTGCGGCGTCGACGGCGGCGCGCCGCACCGGCGCCCGATCCGCCGAGACCAGGCAGCGGTCCCGCCAGAACGGCAACAGCACGCTCTCCCGGTCGGCCAGCCGCGCGTCGATCCACTCCGGGTCGGCCCGCAGCGCCCCCGCCCGGTCCAGCCACCCGCCGCCGTACGCCAGAGCCTGCTCATCGGTCCGCACCCGCCCACCGTCCCACGGCCCGCTCCGGCATGGCACGCCGGGTGGTCGTGACCACCGCGACACGCTTTCCCGCGCCCCGCGACGGCGGACTCCCCGACCGGCTCGGCGTTGGTTACCGTAGGTGTCTTCCGGGTGGGGGAAGCGGCCCCCACGTGGTTTTCGTGATCGAGGTTCCTGTGACGCTGTACGGCGAAAAACTGCCGCCCGCCGACGACCGGCCCACCGTGCGGGTCACCGCGGTGAACTGGCCGGACGACGGGTCGGAACCCACTGTCGCGTCGACACCCGAGCCGCCCGAGGGCCGCCGGCGGTCCCGCCGGGGACGGCTGCTGCTGGCCGGCGGGATCGTCGCGGCCGTGCTCGCCGCCGGCACCGGTCTCGGCGCCTACGCGTACGCCGGGGACGTGCCCCGGGGCACCACGGTCCTCGGCGCCGAGTTGGGTGGCCGGAGCCGCGCCGAGGCGGTCCGGGCGCTGCGGGCCGAGCTGGACCGCCGGTCGGCGACACTGAACGCCCCGCTCACCGTCACGGTCGGCGAGAAGAGCGTCGAGGTGAAGCCAGCCGACGTCGGGCTCGCGATCGACGTGGACGCCACCGTGGCGGCGGCGGCCGCCGCCGAGGCGCACCCGGTGAGCCGCCTCGTCGGCTCCCGTACGGTCGACCCGGTGGTCACCGTCGACGCCGCTCGACTGGACGCCGCGCTGCAGAAGGCGAAGGGGGACCAGGGCCGGGAGATGATCATGCCGGCCATCATCTTCACCGGCACCACCCCGAAGCCCGTCTACCCGAAGCCGGCGCTCACGGTGGATTCGGCCGGCGCGGTCGACGTGGTGAAGGCGGGCTGGCTCGCCGGCAAGCCGGTGACCGTGCCGCTGGTCGAGAAGTGGCCGGCGACCACCCGCGAGGAGGTCGACCGGCTCGTCGCCGAGCTGGCCAAGCCCGCGGTGGCGGCCCCCGTCATGCTCACCACCGGCCGGGGTTCGGTCACCATCCCGCCCGCTGCCATCGCCAGCGGCCTGCGCTTCTCGGCCGACGACGCGGGCAAGCTGACCCCGCGGGTGGACGTCAAGCGGCTGCGTGCCGCCCTCGGCGACCGGCTGGCGAAGATCGAGGTCGAGCCGAAGGACGCCGGCCTGACCATCAGCGGCGGCAAGCCGAAGGTGATCCCCGGCCGGTCCGGGCAGCAGGTCGACTCGGCCACGCTCGGCCGGGAGCTGCTCGCCGTCCTACCGAAGGCGGACGGCCGGACGGTGACCGCCGAGCTGAAGCCGGCCGAGCCGGAGCTGACCGAGGCGAAGCTCGCCGAGCTGGGCATCAAGGAGCGGGTCTCCACCTTCACCACCCGGTTCCCCGGCGGCCTCTCCTCGCCGCGCAGCCAGAACATCGTCCAGGCGGCCAAGGACGTCGACGGCACGATCGTGAAGCCGGGCGAGACGTTCTCGCTCAACGGCCACACCGGCGAGCGCGGCTACGACCAGGGCTACCAGGACGCGCCGACCATCGTGAACGGCAAGCTGGTGCCGGGCGTCGGCGGCGGCGTATCGCAGTTCACCACGACGCTGTTCAACGCGACCTACTACGCCGGCCTGGAGGACGTCGAGCACAAGCCGCACTCGTTCTACTTCAGCCGGTACCCGGCGGTGATCGAGTCGACCATCTTTTGGCCGCAGCTGGACTTCAAGTTCCGCAACAACACCCAGTACGGCGTCCTCATCGACACGTCCTACACCGCGAGCACGATCACCGTGTCGATCTGGAGCACCAAGATCTACGACAGCGTCACCACCGAGTACGGCCCCCGCCGCGACATCACCCAGCCGAAGACGGTCTACCTGGACCCCGGCCCCAAGTGCATCGCCGCCGCGGGCAGCGTGGGCTTCGCCCAGGACGCGTACCGGGTCATCAAGAAGGACGGCAAGGTCATCAAGCGGGAGAAGTTCAGCTGGCGCTACGACCCCGAGCCGCGCTTCATCTGCGCCCCGAAGCCGGCCGACTGACGCCCGTCGAGGTCAGGCACGAAGATGCCCCGCCGGCTCGGTCGCCGGCGGGGCATTTCTGTTGAGTACGCGTCAGGGCCGTGCCTCGGCCAACCCCTGCCGGACGCCGTCCGCGTCCCGGTCGGTCCCGTAGACGGGGGAGCCGGGCTGCTGCCGCCAGCTCTCGTCGAGCGAGCCGGCATCGACCGGCTCGAAGCCCAACTCGTCCACCAGTTGCATGACCAGCCGCTTGGCGTCCGGGTCGTCCCCGGCCACCGGCAGGCCGATCCGGTCCGGCGAGCCGGCCGGCCGGCCGTTGTCCATCAGGTGCGCGGCCTGGATGTTGTTGAAGACCTTCACTACCCGGGCGCCCTTGAGGTGCTCGGCGGTCCATCGGCTGGAGCTGAGGCTCCGGTCGAGCAGCTCCGCGATGTCACCGTCCCGCTGGGGGTAGTAGTTGTTCGCGTCGGCGACCAGGGCGCCGTCGAAGAGTTCCGCCGGCAGGTCCGGTACGACCTTGACCGGCACGGCGATGACGACGAGGTCCGCCCCTTGCACGGTCTCCTCCAGCGTGCCCGCCATGGCACCGGTCTCCGTCGCCAGGTCGGTCAGGCTCTGCGGCCCGCGCGAGTTGGTCACGACCACGTCGTGCCCCAGTGCGCGCAGGCGACGGGTGAGGGTGCCACCGATGTGGCCCGAGCCGACGATTCCGATCCGCATGACCACTCCTGCCCCTTCGCCGGCGTCCGGCGGTCAGTTTCCGGTCCCGTTCCGACGGTACGAGACCCGACCGCTGGTACGCGTGGATTCACCGAAGCTCAGACGTGGCGAGCAGGGCCGGAAACGCAGCCAGGGTCACCCGAATTCGGGTGACCCTGACTGGAAAGATTGTCCGGCGGTGTCCTACTCTCCCACACCCTCCCGAGTGCAGTACCATCGGCGCTG